>DFLE01000022.1:1406-27754 GCA_002373375.1 Prevotellaceae bacterium UBA3627 | reverse complement strand
CTACAGCTGGAACACCATCTTTCTCTCGTTTGAAGTCGATCAGACGATACTTTCTCTTATGACCGCCACCTCTGTAGCGAACAGTCATCTTTCCGGTGTTGTTTCGACCACCGGTAGAGCGCTTACCGTAAACGAGAGACTTCTCTGGCACGGATGCAGTAATTTCCTCGAACGTGCCAATAACTTTGTGTCTTTGACCAGGTGTAACTGGTTTAAATTTACGTACTGCCATTTTTTATATTAAATATTGCTGTAAAAATCTATTTCCTCGCCAGCCTTCAAGGTTACGATAGCCTTCTTGAAAGCATTGCGCTGTCCTTTGATGAGACCTGCCTTTGTATAGCGTGAAGAACGCTTACCTGCATAGTTCATCGTGTTCACGTCCTCAACAGTAACATTATAGCGATCCTCAACCTCCTTCTTAATCTGGAGCTTGTTAGCCTCAGGCTTTACGATGAAGCCGTAGCGGTTAGGGCGCTTCTCTGTAATCTTAGTCATCTTCTCGGTGACTACAGGTTTGATGATAAATGCCATAATTCTTTATCTCCTTCTTAAGTTTATTTGGTTAAAATCTCGTCTATTGTCTTGACGGCGCTCTCGCACATTACCACAACGTCTGCATTCATTGTCTTGTAGGCGTTGAGCTTTGCAGCTCCCATTACCTCAGCCTTCTGCAGGTTGCGAGCAGAGAGATACACGTTCTTGTCATCAGCAGGCATCAGTACGAGCACCTTCTTGCCCTCTACCTTGAGGTTCTTCATCAACTCAATGAACTGCTTTGTCTTAGGTGTCTCATAGTTGAAGTCCTCTACTACGATGATACCGTTCTCCTGAGCCTTGTAAGTGAGCGCGCTCTTACGTGCGAGCTGCTTAGTCTTGAGGTTCAGCTTTGTGCGGTAGTCACGAGGCTTAGGACCGAAGACGCGTGCGCCACCCACGAGTACTGGTGAGTTGATGTCACCACGACGTGCGCCGCCGCCGCCCTTCTGACGACCGAGCTTACGTGTTGAGCCAGACATCTCAGAGCGCTCCTTAGACTTAGCTGTGCCCTGACGCTGGTTGCCCATATACTGTTTTACATCGAGGTAAAGAACGTGGTCGTTTGGCTCGATGGCATAGATAGCATCATTCAGTGTGACCTTACGTCCGGTCTCCTGACCCTGTATATTCAATACACTTACTTCCATTTCCTTTACTTCTTAATTAATACGGTTGAACCATTGTATCCTGCTACAGAGCCCTTCACGATGATAAGGTTCTGCTCTGGGATAACCTTTAATACTCTGAGGTTCTGTGTAGTAACACGCTCGTTACCCATGTGTCCACCCATGCGCATTCCCTTGAACACTTTCGCAGGGTATGAGCAGGCACCTATTGAACCTGGTTTACGCAGACGGTCATCCTGACCGTGTGTTGCCTGGCCTACACCACCAAATCCATGACGCTTAACAACGCCCTGGAAGCCTTTACCTTTTGATGTTCCCACTACGTCAACGAAATCATTCTCTGCGAACAGTCCGTCAACAGTGATTGTCTCTCCGAGGTTGTGCTCCTCGTCAAACTTGAACTCGGCCAAGTGCTGCTTTGGTGTTGTGCCTGCCTTCTTGTACACACCCTTCATAGGTGCAGAAGTACGCTTCTCCTTAGCCTCGCCAAAGCCAAGCTGCAGAGCCTCATAACCATCTTTCTCGACGGTCTTTACCTGAGTTACGACACAAGGACCAGCTTCGATAACAGTGCACGGTGTATTCTTACCGTCGGCACTGAAAACGGATGTCATTCCGATTTTTCTTCCAATTAATCCTGGCATTTCTGTTTGTATTATATAAATAATGTGTTATTGTAATCGTATATACGCAAAATATGACCACACAAAGACTTCTCCTTTTTGAAGCCTAAGGCGCTCAAATTCAGCAAGTTGATGACTTAGTGTCAGCGCAATCCTGCCTTTTTGCGATGCAAAGTTACGACTTTTTTTTGATTTATGCAAGTTTTTTTTACTTTTTTTTCTTCATTACGAGTTTAATAGTAGTTGTTTAAATAATTTGCTTTACCTTTACGGAACTTTATAATCAAAATAAATTTATCCATTAAAAACACAAACCTAATCTAATACACCAGCCCTCTTCGTTGCATCAGGTGAGAGTACGGAGACATACAGTAACTACCGTCGTCTGAAGGCTTTGGGCGAAGACTTCATTGAGCTTGCCAACCCGAAGAACGCCGAAGGCGAACGTGTGGTGGGCTGGGACACACGATAATATATACATACGCAGTATACATACGCAGTATACATACGCAGTGCATCCGCACACACACATAATAGCAGAAACAACTTGGGGACTCATTATTAATAAATGAAGTCCCCAAGTTTCTTTGTCTGCTTAGCTACCTGCACGCTATAATGTGCAAGGCTAAGCACGGTGGTATATTAGTTAAAGTAATAATAGATGTTCCTCGTAGCCCCATATTCCACTACTTTGTAATCGTAGTTATATACACTATAAGTGCTACTGCCACACTTGCTGTCACTGTTGCTTGATGCTACTCCAATCATTGACTTCGTACTGGTATAGAGCACCATCTTGCCCGTAGGTGACTTCTGCTTATATAACCGCACGGTTGAACTACTATAGGTGTTGCTATTATAACCGAGGCCCTTCACTTCGATTATTTTCAATACCGTGACTGAGGTATAGTCACTGCTCGTACTGCTACCACTGCCTGAACTGCTGCCTGAACCAGAACCTGAACTGCTTCCGCTGCCCGAGCCAGAGCTACTACTGTACTTGCCGTAAGGACCTGTTTGCACAATAGTATATACATAACGTGTGCCGTCTGCCGAACTAAATGTCACCGTGCCCTTACGGTCATAACCATAATTCTTTGACTGACTGAAGGCGAAACTATAAGTATCATAGTCAGTATTAGAGGTTATAGTTTTCTCACTAAGCCAGAACCATGTATCAGAACACGTTACACTTACCGTGCCACTGTACACGTTAGCCCACGCATAGAAAGCATTAGTGCCCGCACTGCTATTAGTGTTCCAACCTGTATAACTTGTGCCATCGTAGGTAAAGGAGAAACCGCTCATCATGAATGATTGGAAAGCTCCCTGCATTAGCTTGACACTACATGTCTCACCACTTTCCTTCGTGAATGTCAGTGTATATTCGCGTGCCGCACCATAGTTTATGCCCACCTCAATCCTTGCGAAATATCGTTTGGCGTTATGACCATTTCTGGTGTAACTCTCGCCTTGCCAATCATAGTCGGGGTATGACAACGTGACATCAGCCACATCACACGACAACGTGGGCACCTCATCATCGTATGTATAAAGATATGCACCTAACGTTGTATAGCAAAATTCTTCATACCCACTACTCGTCCATACCTTCTCTGCTTCCATAGTGATATGCTTAATCTCTGGCATCTCACTAAGACTCTTCAAGGTTGTCACCTCACCGTCAGACTCCTTAATACGCACTTGCTGTCCGTCATCACTCATCCATTCAATGGTGATGTCTTTTTTCTCCTTAGTCTTGTTGCCTAAGTCAATGTTTACGTTAAACGTATTGGTGGAGGTCATCTCCCATGTAAAGTCATACTGCTTCACGCTGACGGGATCGTCATACTTGTAATAATGCGTACCCGTACCATCAGCGTTAATTACGAATAGTTGATTATTACTTGAATAATTTGTTGACCATATTCCTGCCAACTTCGCTTTGTAATCAACTACAGTCTGGCCACCTGGATCGGTCTCTGGTGGATACATATTGTCATCACCATCGCTTCCGCTACAGGCTACTGTCATCAGGCATAGGGTTATGCCTGTCATAAGCATAATAAATAGTCTTGTATTCTTCATAGGTAATCATTATTAATAGGTTATTATGGTATTGTGTTATTCCTACGGCGAGAGTTTATATCTCTCATCCGCAAATATATACATTTTATTCTGTGTATAAAACTTTATATTGTCTATTTAGTATTTTTTAACAAGATGATAGGATTATTTGTATAATATTAACAAAGATAGGATATTTTTGTCTTTTGCTAACTCCAAAAATTGTTCAGAGAAAAATGCGAAAGAGAAGTCTGCTGGGACTTCTCTTTTGTCAAAACGCCCTTCTTGTGAGGCGTTTTTATGTCTTCAGGAAGTGAAAGCATAGCTTTCACAGTATTGTTTGATAGCTTTGACGATACTAAACGATAGCTTTCACACCCTCATTCGATAGCTTTCACGATACTAAAAAGGGCTTTTTTATTTGCTACCGCAACAACCTCCATTGATTATCAAGTAGTTACGCATAACGCATATTTTCGATAAAATTGTCCGAGGATAAATAATTTTGAAATATCGCAAGGAAAATGGGGGTAACAAGGTGGTCGGAACAGGACTTTTTAGTTTTTCCTCCCATTGAGCAGCACGCAACTGTGTCTTACTCCCCTTTCAGCATCTTCTCAAGAAACTTACGCAACCACAACCGACATCTTAAAACGACGGCACGGTGAGCATCATGTTTGATGACAAGCCTCAGCAAAACCTGCGATGCAAGGCGTTCACCACCAACGGGAAACTCGTCTGCACCACCCTTCTGCCAGCCCACTCCACCGAGTACACCATCTCATTGCCAAACATTCATGGCATCGTGGCGATACAGATTGACGGCATGGGCAGCACGCTCGTCAGACTGTCATAAACCAAAATACCTCCGCAGTTGTAATTGGCATAAGCCTATTCCCCTGCGGAGGTATTCTATATAAGAAACCTACTATTTCTCTTTTTTCAAATAATCATACACGTTGATGGTACCAGCCTCACTCTCCACTCCGAGTGCAGGGACACGCTCCACCATCCTTGTTGCGCCGCTTGCCTTATTAACATAGAAATACACTGACGCACCTGTATAACTGCGGAACACCACCTGATATACAGAGTCCATATCCTCTGCCTTCTCCACACCCATGATAGATGGATTGTCCTTAGCCACGCTCCAGTCGTACTCGCTGTGGCAATAGTTGTTCACCCCCTCATACGCCATCTCCGCCGTCAGTTCCCTGTTTTCCTTGTCATTACCTTGTGAGCAAGAGGACAAAGCTACAGACGCCAACAATAACAAAAAGACTTTCTTTCTCATAATCATCTAATCCAATCAAAGTTTTCTTTCACTGTTACTATCTGTCAGCCTTGCCTTCCATACCATGTTCCTCCGCCAGCATACGGTAGAAGGTGTTCTTAGTAAGGAAGAGGTGGCACCTCCGTCCTCCATTATCTTGAACAACAGGTCCTTCGTCGTGAGCGGTGTGCCACCTGTCTTGTGCAGTTCCTGCTTGTCCTTTGATGTATATGTCTGTTTCTCTTCTGTCATAGTATTAGATTAAGATACTTATTTGTTATTCCTGCTACAAAGATAAATAATGTTTTTTATACTACAAAAAAACGAAGAATGTTTTTCCGTCATTACACTAAGTTTCTTCCCAGTTCTAATAAAACCTCAAAGCACGCTTGTCCATGTCAAGCAAAAACCGCATATAGTCTTTGTTGTTTCCCTTCAGAGGGTCTATGACTCTGGTATAAGGACACGGCGCAATTATCTGGTCAATGTATCTACTGGGGTGTCTATCTACATTGTATGCATACAAGTTTATCAAGACATAAGTCTTACCCTTCTCCTCATAACACAGATATTGCCTGTAATATTGTTCTAAGATATTCTTTTTACCATTGTCATCGTCCGCCAGACCTTCCTTTCTCAGGAAACCGACCAGCAAGGAGTCAACAAACCGCAGTTTCTCTTCAGTGATTTCCTTGTATCTCTGTCCTGCGCCTAATACCGGTTTCTTATTCATCCACGTAGTTTCCCTCTGCAGCAGGTACACCTTCTCATCTGAGGGGGCATCCTTCGCCCATCTCCTTATCACCAGTTCCCGGTCTATCGGTGCCTGTTCATTTACCCAGTAAATGACACATACCACAATCACTATGACTGACAACACATATCTCATACCATTCCTCACGCCTTGTTCATTATCTGGCGCGTCTCCCTCCGCGCCTCCTTCCAACGGGGAAAATACCTGTCCATCAATGCATGGAAGCGGGCGTTGTGGCTCGGTTCCAGCAGATGACACAACTCATGCGCCACCACATGTTCCACACACCATTCCGGCAGCAATAGCAGATAAGCAGAGAAGCACACTGTCCGCGCTTTGACGTTACAGACGCCCCATCGTGAAATCATCGCCTTGTAACTGATGCCTTGGGGTTTCACTCCCATCTCCTCTGAGTAACGCTCCACCATCGGCTCCACCAATGCTTTCAGCCGTTGCAATGCCTCGGCAGCCTCAGCCTTTGTACGCAACGGCAGTTGGTTATAGAAGGCTGCCCTGCGCCTCTGGTTGTCCAAGACTCTCTCACGCGCCCCTGCTATCCAGTCGCGATGCTCGTCTATAAACCGCTCCACCTCTTTCCTTGACAAACCGACAGGTGCCGACACACGCACATCGCCATTCTTTGCAATGCGCATTGACAGCCTGCTGGTTCTCCTATATGTCACTTGTATCGCCATTCTTCCCTGTCTGGTGCCATCCGGCACAGCCTATATTCTTTCTTCCAAAATTACGAAAAGTCGAGAGCAGAACAAAATCAATCTATTTGTTTTTTTGCTGAGACGTAGTAACTTCGCAACTTCCGTTGCAAAGTTACGAAAAATAAATAAATTTCCGTTGTATATATAAATAAAATATTACTCCACTTCCTTTCCCTGAACACAATAAAAGAAGGTTATGCGTTGGCATAACCTTCTTTTATTATTGTCTTGTATTCTCTGCTGTTTTTAATAGAGAACCTTCTTGCCGTTCTGTATATATATACCGCGGCGAACCATGGATGGGTTTACACGGCGGCCTTGCAGGTCAAAGACTGTTGTTGACTCTACAGATGTCAAGCTTACCTCTTGTATGCCGGTGGCATTGTCATCACTTGCCAGCAGTCTTACGTTATCCACATAGAGCAAGGTGTTGTTGGCTGCACCTGCACTGGCAGATGTCCTGACACCAAGTGAGAGTGTGACAACGGCTTCTCCTGTCAATTCGAAGTCATAACACATCTGCTGCCAGCTTCCACTCTCTGAAGGATAGCGGTAGTCTGTTGTCGCACCTATCTTGACACCGGTGAGCGAGGTATTGGTATTATTGCCACTGGTGGTTATCACCTTGCCATTGTTTGATGTCTCATTAGGACAGATGTAACGTGCGTTCATCAGCACACGATATTTACCCTCCGGGAGTGTCACTGACTGAGTAACGGCGTTAGCGCCTGAGTCCCAAGAGTTAAGGACAGTGAGTGTACGTGCTCCACACTCCTCGTCAAACAGAGGACGGCCGCAACGGTCTGTGTAGTTGCCCACAGCCTTAGGACTCACACAGTACTGAGTGGTGCTGTAAGGCATAGAGTACATACGACAGTAGTTAGAGCCACCGCTGAGTTGGTTGCCGGCGGTCCAACCCTTTACTGGCAGGATGTTAGGCCATTTGCTGTTCGTGGCGCTCACGGTATTGACATAGCAGGGATTGAAGGTGCCTGCATCGCAGGTAGCGTTGCCGTCGGCCTTTCCGTAAGTCTCATCCTCCTCGAAAGATGGGTTCACCAGCTTCTCTGCCGTGATGTCATGATAGCCTTCCGTGAGGTCTTCCTTCTGATACTCTGGCAATATGGCGTCGGTCTCTATCACAAGGTCGCCGCCCACAATCCTGGCAATGAAACTGCCCGTGGTCTTTACAGACTCCTCCACGATGCCTTTAGTTGTGACAGCCTTGATAAAGAACTCACACTCGCAGTCTAACATACTTTCAAAGTATGCCACGTCAGGATTATCTGCATCCTGGAACGCGCGCAGACCGTCATTGGTCACAAAGAACTTCAGCGTATTGACTATGCTGTGGTTCTCCTCCGCAAGGAAGCTTCCGCTGCCTGCCTTTGCGTTGGTATCGCTGCCTTTGAACACAGGGCGTCCGAGAGGTGTCTGTATGTTCTCCAACTGACATGGGCGGTCGCTGGCAAAGTTACTGAGCAACAGATATCCTGTGCTGTCAGGGTCAAAGACTATGACACCGTTCCAACCGTCAGGGGTGGTCAGTTGCTGGTTGAATGTTGCCAGCTGCTCCGTAGAGGTGGCATCAAGGTTTGAGTAATAGGTGATGGCACGGCGGTCCACCACGTCATTAGCCTTCACAGAGCGGCTGCTGTTGCTATAAGAGGAATAGAGCTTAGCGGTCATCACAGAGTTATTGTTGGCTCTGTCGCCAAAGGCAAACTGCTTCTCGCCTGAGCGTACTATGCCCAACGCATTGTCCACATTTACCCAGTTACCTTCCATTGAGGCGAATGACGAACCGTTGAGCTGCCTGTGGCCGTCAGCGGTATAGAGGGTACGCTTTGTCTTTGTCAGTTCATCAACGCTGATGGCCATCAGTCCGCCCTTCTCGGCAGTGATGGTGGCGTTGGCGTTCGCGCGTACATAGTCTATATATACTACGGCATTGCCTGGTGTAGAGTAGAGGGCGAAACGATTGTTCAGCGTAGCGTCGTTGGTATTGAGCTCGCCGTTCATCACATAGCTGTTACCCATCAGGTCATATATGCCAGAGACTACAGGAGTGGCATTGGTGTTCTTACCCTGCACCTCGTACCATCCGAGAATGTTACCTGTATTGTTGGCGCGGTAAGGCACCACTATCTTGTTCTTGTCAACAGAGTTTGCGGCGATATATCCGGTATAGCTGCTCAGTCCTGTGCTCCATGAGAAGGTAGTGAAGCGAGAGTCAGAGGCTGCACGTACTACGTTCTGTGACTCGAACACCTTTGCGTCGCTATACTGGCGGTTGAAGTCGTTCCAGTCTGTAGCGGTGAGGTCTGCAGTGGACATCACCTCGTGCATCAGCCATGTCATCATCACACGATGAGCCTCCACACCCATGCGGCGGGCACCCACATCGGCACGCAACAGCCATGAGCCGTCACTTGTCGTGGTCTGACGCGCCTTAATCATCTTATATGCCTGGTTCTCCAGCATAAGGGCGCGAGGGTCACGCAGGAAGCAGGCGTTTGTGGAATAAGAGGTTATCTGGTCATAGAGGAAGAGGCTCCAGTCATTACCGTTAGGCATAGCCAGCTCACCGTCTGCCAGCGCCAACCAGTAGAGCACCTCGTTCATAACCTTGTCGTTATTGTGCATCAATGCATTGGTAGCCCATTTCTCTTCTCCGTAGAGTCCCTGCTGGAACAGTTTGAGAGCCAGTGCAGCCTCACCCAACTCCTGTATCACCACATTCTGGTAAGAGGTATGGAAGTAGTTATGGTTCTGCAGTGTGTAGTCATCATAAAGGTTCTTTCCCTTATAGAGGTTGGCTACGGTCTTGTTGTCATAGGCAGGGTCTAAGACGGTGTTGTCGGTTGCATCATCCTTCTGGGAATAGCTGTTGATGGCAAACTCACGCAGACGGTTGTACCATTGCTCAGCCAGGTCGTCGTTAGGGAACAAGCCCAGTGTGGCAGCCAGTATGTCAGCCTCCCAGCCGTTTTCCTCTGCCTTGGTGTCGCCAGAGTATCCTGTAGGGATGGTACGTCCCAACTCATAGTTACACTCTGCCTTCAAGAGCTTGTATATATAGTTCTTCTGTGTATCGCTCAAGTCTGTCCACTGGAAGAAAGCACTGTATGCCACGCTCATTGCCCAGAGCGATGACTCCCACACGTAGTCGCTTGTTGATGTGGAGCCCCAGTTCTTGTTATCCTTACACTTCTTCAGGTTGTTGGCCTTGTGGGTACTGTAGGCATATACCAAACTTCTTCTTGCCATAGTGTCAATGTCATTCCATGTGACATTCTCTGGCAGAGTCACCTTGTTCTTACCATATTTTGAAAGGAAAGCGCATATCATACTGAGGTCGGCATTAGTGCGCACGCCAGCCTCATTGCTGTAACCGGTGCTTTCGCCCTTGAACACGCCGTTGGTCTCGCCCACACTGTTGTTTGCCTCATCCTGAAAGTCATTCTTAAGGTAGGTTGAGAAATTGGCAAGCATCTGCAGCAGGTCTGACTTCATCTGTGGCTCCGGGACGAAATCACAGAACACCACACCCTCAGTAGGACTCTCCACATCCTGTTCCGTAGGTTCCTCCGTGCCTCCCGCTTCTTCGTTTAACTTATAAAGATGTATGTCGTCAAACATCACACATGAGCCACCACTCACCCAAGTCATGTCAAAGCCAAGCGTCAGACTGCCGTCTGCCTGCTGTTCGAAATCTACTGAGACGGTGCTCCAGTCCATCGTAGTAAAACAACCGGTAGAACCGGCAACAAAGGACACGGCGCTGTTCTCACCACCTGCCACGAGGGAGAAAGTGGAATAGGCTTTGTTGGCATAGCCGGTACGCACCTGGGCAGTGAGCTGGTACTTGCCCTTAGGAAGGGAGGCAATGGTCTGCTTCACGCTGGACGAACCGTTAGTCCATCCCACGCGCTGATAGTAGGCCTGCGAGCCATCGGCAAGCGTGGTCACCTTTCCGAAGTTGTTGTCTGTAAAACAATCCGCTGTAACAATCAGACTCACTGCACCCACGCTGTTGCTGACCGTCCACCCGCTGGGAGCGGTCACGATGTAGCCGCGCAGTCCGTCGGCGGTCTCTGTCTTAGGGGTAAGTGTCGTGATGTCATCACTCTCGAATGAGGCATTCGAGATGTACTGTGCCGTCACGTCTGTCTTGTCGTCGGCTGCCATGCACACGGATGCGCTGACAATCAGCCCCAATAAAACAATGCAAAACTTTTTCATCATTTAGTTAGTATATAGTTTATGTTTAGATTTTTGCTTTCAGTCGCCAAAGGTAGCAAAAAAAAGAAAAACAAAGAACTCTCTTTCTGCATTTTACCCCTGATTCGTAATATTATACATCATATTTCTAATATTATACATCAAATACCAGCGTAATACTCTCTATCTTCCTCTGTATCCTTTACTTGCAAGAAACAAATTCACTTGGTTATTCTATAGATATTCTTGTTCCCCAAAAAAGCGTAATATATAGGTGTCTTTTTCCGTACTCCGATTTATCAGAGTATAGGACATTTTGGTGATTTAACATTTCATTACAATTCGCAATCTAGAGAAAACTGGCAGAAAAACACACCAATCAGAAAGAAGATTGTGATAACCAACTGTCTCTTTTTTTGCGTTTTTGAGGTCAAAAAGCGCCTTTTTTGCACTTAAAAGCATAACTTTCACATCGTAAAAGCATAGCTTTTAGGGTGTGAAAGCTATCACTTTACAGTATAAAAGCTATCGAATCACGATGAAAAGGCCCTAAAATGTCACTCTTCAGCTACGCCTCTTTCTGTATAGCGCTGTATTACAATACTTTGCACAAAACGCAAAATCCTTGCGATATTTCAGCCCGTAGCTGTGGTTGCTGAGTAATATCGCAAGGATTCGAAGCCAAAAATAGGACATTTTGGTGATTTGCCTGTTTTCACAAGTCTTTTATGCCAACATTACTTTTGCGCAAAAAGGCACATCTTGGGAAACATACAAACCACATAGTTATTGCCTTTTCCTTATATCCTCTTACTCTTATCAGAATCTGAAATAGATAAAAGGATGGAATGACGAACTGACTATGTAAACAATGCTTAGCAACAATAGCAAACTTGCTGCTAAGGTGCGCACCACAAGCATTGTCGTTGTTTTGCGCTCAACGATGAAGGTAAACACCGGAAAACAGAAGAGCAACCCTATCGGAACATAGATTAACGTAAGCAATGTGTCCGAGTTCTCAGCCATCAACCTGAGCCAGTCCGTCGGATGGTATATGAACATATCATGAAGCACACTCTTCAACATTGCGAAATCCGTTAGATGGAATAAAACCCAACCCAAATTGACCACGATGAAAGCGTACGCCCATCCCCACAACGACGTGACAGTTTTCTTGCCCATTCTGTCAAGCACTGCCTTCTCTGCCATGAGTATGAATCCATAATACAGTCCCCAAAGTATGAAGTTCCATGCTGCACCATGCCAGAAACCTGTGAGCATCCAAACCGCCATGATGTTTACCGCCCTGCGCGACGTAGAGCAACGGCTTCCTCCAAGAGGTATATATACATAGTCACGGAACCATCCTGAGAGAGAGATGTGCCACCTGCGCCAGAACTCTGTAATGGAACGTGAGATGTACGGGAAGTTAAAGTTCTCAAGGAAATGGAAACCGAAAATCCTGCCCAGTCCTATTGCCATATCACTATAGCCTGAGAAGTCAAAATATATCTGCAGGGTATATGCTAACGATGCTATCCACAAGGCTGTAGTACCTGTACAGTCTGGCGCAAAAGTATCACTTAGAGCATTCTCATAAACACCATATATGGCATCTGAAAGTCGCGCTACATTATCTGCTATCAATATTTTCTTTGCCAAACCACGTATAAAGCGGAATGTACCTTCCTGTATATCATCAAGTGATGCTCTGCGCTGCGTCAGTTCACTCTCTACCGTCTGATAACGAACAATCGGTCCTGCAATCAACTGTGGGAAAAGACTCACGTAGAGCAACAGTCTGAAAGGATTGCGCTGAACTGCCACATTTCCACGATACAGGTCTATCACATAAGACAGAATCTGGAAAGTATAGAAACTGATGCCTATAGGCAATGATATGTCCACAACGGGAATATGGAATGATGGTATAAGGTTTAGGTTTTCCGTCAGGAAACCCAGATACTTAAACACTCCCAACGACATTACAAGCAATGATACTGTTATTATCATTACCGCCTTGCGCATTGAGTTATTGCCTGCCTTACCGAATCTTTCCATCAACATGCCTCCGCACCATGCCACCATCGACGCAGCAATGAGAAGACACACGTAAACAGGCTCACCCCATGCATAGAAGAATAATGATGCCACAAGGAGCAACATGTTCTGTATGGGAAGAAGAGGGTTGACGCTTGCAGCATTACCTCCAGGCTTGTTGCAAAGCATCAGTTTGCCCACTGCCTCGATGGAGAAATATGCCAGTATCACTCCAGGCAGAAAGAAGAATAGAAAAGAGTAAGTATCAAATGACATTTATTTGCTATGTATGTTAATTAAAACTGTTGGAATGGCTCTTGAGAGAATAAGTCATAATTACCGATGAACAACACCTTATCTATCTTGTGCATTTTCACGTATTCATCAATAGAGAATGGCTTGCCCAAACAATCCTTATAATGGCGCAGGTCTATGGAATATGTCTTATTAAAATGCCCGGCAAGGAGTTTTAGTATTGCATTGTCAAAGGAGTCACCAAAAACCAGGATGTTTGGACGGTCTTTTCTCTCTGTGTTGAAAACTACTTCTCCGTCATCATAACCATAGAAAACTCCATACTTTATATTCCACTCTACAGCTACGTCTTTATTTTCAAGGAGTTTCTCTGCGTTGCCATAGTCCATGTGACTGCCGTCCTCATGCTTGTTTTTACCATTGATGGTTATGCGCATGGGAACATAGTTGAACACATAGACATAGAACTTGTTTTGAAACTTATCAGGTGTTCCAGTAACCATGCTCTTACTCTCGTGATGTACGCGTGATATCAGTACTGGTCTATATCCGTCCACAAGTTTCGGCTTACTGTAATCAGGCACGCCATACGCTGGATCCGGCTCTATCGGTGTGTTCAGCGTTTCGCCCTCTTTATCCAATTCTAACAGATGAAACACCTCCTTATAACCTTTATATGAACCGAGATACTGCCAATGGTGGTCTGTGAGGTATAAGTATCGCTTATGGTCATTAAAGTCTTTTACTCTGAAACAAGCTATATGATCGTTGGGGATTGTCAGGTTTTTTCTCACAAACTCATAGTTACCTGCATGCCATTTGGTGTCGTAACGCAAATCCAAATCTCTCTCAATGTAATATACATAAAAATCCTTGTCAGCATGGCGCAGGGCTGCATTATTTATCTGCTTTGCCATGGCTTGCATATGCTCTTGAGCCTCTTTGTCAAGCGTTTTTAGCATATACAGCAGATAAGGTCCATCCTCGTCTCCATAAAGGTATATTCCATTGCGAAAATGCACGTAGTAATCCGTGAAGTTGTACATACGCTTCTGTGCTTCATATAACACACCATTGCGTAGCCAAAAGAAATTCTTCTTAACATCCAAGGCAAAAGGTAATTGGTCTGCCGAGGCTTCGTTAAACTTTCGCTGCCATTCACAATCCATCCATAGGGCGTTACTCCACTTTGTAAAGAAGTGAGACATTCGGTTCTCAAATTCTATTTTCCGTATTTCCCGAAAACAATAACAGCAGACACCCATTGTCAGCAGGAATAAAAACACGCAGACTGGGAAGGCGCATCTTCCCAGTCCACGCAGATGTTTTTTAAGTTCTTTTATACAGGACATGTATTCTGTTCCTTTTTGTTTACTGTTTCCATGTAGATGGGCTCTTGCGCCATTCACGCAGTACTTCAAGGTCTTCCTCCTTGATGTAACCAGTCTTGGCTGCTATGGCAGTGGTATGCTCATAGTCTGAAAGGGTTACGAGGCGCACGTTGACTGCTTTGAAGGCTTCTTCTGCTACAGGGAAACCGTAGGTGTAGCTGGCTACCATGCCTACTACCTCGAAACCGGCCTTGCGCAGGGCATCAACGGCCTTCAACGAACTGCCACCTGTAGAGATAAGGTCTTCAACCACTACTACCTTGGCACCTGCTAGCAATGTGCCTTCTATCTGATTGCCCATGCCGTGGTCTTTTGGCTTCGGACGAACATAGCAGTATGGCATGCCCAGTTCGTCGGCTACCAACGCTCCTTGTGCAATGGCTCCGGTGGCAACACCTGCCACTGCCTCTGCCTCAGGAAACTCGGTATGTATAAGGTGTACCAGCTCCTGCTTGACGAAAGAGCGCAGCTCTGGATAAGCCAGGGTCTGACGGTTGTCGGTATAGATTGGAGACTTCCAGCCTGATGCCCATGTGAACGGCTCATTTGGCTGCAACTTTATTGCCTTTACGGCGAGCAGTTTCTCTGCAAATGCGTTTTGTACTTCCATTTCTGTTGTGTATTTTTATTCTGTTAATTATCAACGTGTTGCACAAGGTGATGTAAAAGCAATCATATTACACGGTAAAAGCTATCATATTACAATGCAAAAGCTATGCTTTTACGATGCGCCATGAAATCAGGCATCTTTTTCTATGAAATCAAGTAGTTTCTGCACGGCCTCAGCCTCGGGAATGTTCTTCTCCACACACTCCTTGCCTTTATAGAGCGAGATTTTGTTAGGACCAGCACCAACATAACCGTAGTCGGCGTCAGCCATCTCACCCGGACCGTTCACTATGCAACCCATGATGCCTATCTTCAAGGTCTTGAAGCGTGGGTTGGTCTCTGCAGCCTTGCTCACCGCAGCCTTTATGCGGGCTATGGTGCCTTGCAGGTTGTAGAGAGTGCGGCCACAGCCCGGGCATGATATATACTCGGTCTTAGTGAAGCGCACACGCGCTGCCTGGAGGATGGACTCTGAGACCCCCTCCCCTGCCCCTCCCCAAGGGGAGGGAGATGTTACGGACTGCCCATCTTGAGGTTTCCCCAAGAAGTCCTCTGTCTGCACTGAGGAGTCAAAGAGCTCTCCTTTATTATATATGACCAGCTCATGCGCCTTGCCGTCAATGAGCGGCGCACCAGCCCACATGGCGGCATACAGCTTCACGTCGTCAGCGTCGTCTTCGTTAAGAGCTACATAAAGCACGTCGTCCACTATCCAGCGGGCTACGGTGTGAGGTGGTACCGATGGAGATAACGGGGTTGATGGGATATCTGATGGGGATAACGGACTCGATAAGTTCTCCGACTTCACATCCGTAACCTTCCCCCTCCCTTGCAGGGAGGGCAGGGGTGGGTCGATTAACTTCTTTGCCACCGGTATCTCATTCTCCGGTTCCTCACTGAGGCTCACACGTATGGTGTCGCCAATGCCCTCAGAGAGCAGTGCGCCGATGCCCACGGCAGACTTTATCCTGCCGTCCTCGCCTTCGCCCGCCTCGGTCACTCCCAGGTGCAAAGGATAGTGCATATCCTCCTTATCCATGGCCTTGACGAGCAGACGTACGGAGGTTACCATCACCACCGTGTTGCTTGCCTTGATAGACAATACCACATCGTTGAAATTCTCGCGCTTGCAGATACGCAGAAACTCCATGCACGACTCCACAATGCCCTCAGGCGTGTCGCCGTAGCGCGACATAATACGGTCAGACAGCGAACCATGGTTCACGCCTATGCGCACCGCCGTATGGTGCTCCTTGCAGATATTGAGGAACGGCACGAAGCGCTCCTCTATCCTCTTCAGCTCTGCTTGATACTCCTCGTCGGTGTACTCCAACTTCTTGAACGTACGGGCGGGGTCAACATAGTTGCCGGGGTTCACACGCACCTTCTCGCAGTACTTGGCAGCGATGTCAGCCACGTTGGCGTTGAAATGCACGTCAGCCACCAACGGAGTCATGATACCCTCCGCCTTCAGTGCGGCAGAGATATTCTTCATATTCTCAGCCTCGCGCGAGCCCTGTGTAGTCAGTCGCACCAATTCGCCGCCAGCACTGATGATGCGCTTAGCCTGCGCCACACACGCCTCGGTGTCGTTGGTATTGGTGGTGGTCATAGACTGCACCCTGATGGGGGCGCCGCCACCTATCGTAATGTTTCCCACATGGGTGGGAGTAGTCTGTCGTCTGGTCATAAGAGTTGTTTATTAATTTAGCTTACATAGCTTCTACCTCAATAATTTTCTTCCTGTATCGTACTCCAATACATTCATCTGTTGGATTGCGATTTTATTGAGTTTGATTAGTCTTTCCGACTGTGGGAGACCATCATTTATGAACACAGCATTCAGATTCTCCATATTAGAGAGACAAATGAGTTCAGTAATAGTAGCATAGTCACGGATGTTGCCTTTCTTGTTCGGATTCGCATCTCGCCACTCTTTGGCTGTAATACCAAACATTGCCACATTCAGCACATCAGCCTCTTCTGCATAGATCAACGACTTGTGGTATGCATCAATCTCTTCTGGCACAATGTTTTGCTTAATGGCATCCGTATGAATGCGATAGTTGAGTTTTGAAAGCTCACGCTTTACCGACCAACCGATTTGCTTCTGTTCTTCTTCCTTGAGGCGTTGAAATTCTTTGACAAGATACAATTCAAACTCCACAGACACCCAATTGGCAAACTTGAATGCAATATCCCTCTGGGCATAGGTTCCACCATTGCGACCTGCAACGCATACGATACCTATGGCATTAGTCTGCTCTATCCATTTCGTAGGACTAAGGGTGAAAGCATTACTTCCTGCCTCCTGGAAAAGGGGGTCGAATCCGACCCCCTTAAATTGTGGGTTGTTTAGTTTCTCCCAAAGTCCCATATACTCGATGGAATTCTTCAGACGCATCCAATTCTTCACTACGTCCTTGGGCTCTTCTGCATTCTTCTGACGAGCAATATCCGTGATACAAACATAATCAATACCGTTAATGGTCATCGTTCTGATGTTTGTATCCTTTACCATTATTATACTCTTCTTTACCATCTCATTCTGATTTCTCCTATCTCTTTTTATTTCTAGTTTGTCTTATACTCATATTTCACCTCTGCGAGGTCCTTGTTGGCCTTCTCTATCTTCTTGCCAAGACCGGCCTTGTATGCTTTCAGGCGCTGCGCCACGTCGGCATCCTGCAACGCGAGCATCTCCATGGCAAGGATGGCGGCGTTCATGGCACCGTTCACGCCTACGGTGGCTACAGGTATGCCTGGAGGCATCTGTATGATGGAGAGCATAGCATCGAGTCCGTCAAGCATACCCTTGATAGGTACACCGATGACAGGCAGTGTGGTAGATGCCGCAATCACACCTGGCAGGGCTGCCGCCATACCTGCCGCTGCAATGATGACGCGTATGCCGCGTCCCTCAGCGGTACGCGCGAACTGTTCTACGGCACCTGGTGTACGGTGAGCTGACAGAGCATTAACCTCGAAAGGTATCTGCTGTTCGTTGAGAAAGTTCATTGCCTTCTCCATTACGGGCATGTCACTTGTGCTGCCCATGATAATGCTTACTATTGGTTTCATATTTATTGCAAAGTTATGAGTTATGAATTATGAGTTATGAGTGTCCGCATAATTATGCATTATGACTTATATCACCACTCCCACGAATCCTGCCACCACTCCTATGAGGAAGCCGCCAACTATCTGACCGAGGGTATGTATGCGCAGCAACATACGGCTGGTGCCGAGCACGCCGGCAAACAGTATGAGCAGACAGAGCCACCACAACGGATAGAAATCGAAGATGAGCGAGAACGCTGCCACGGCTCCTGTGGTGCCGCCTATCGCCGCCGTGTGTATGGATATCTTCCACCAGTGGTTTATTATGGCACACAGTATCTGCACCACGAGCGCCGCCACCACTATGGCCTTGATGATATATGACACATGGGAGAGCTGCATGACATACAGACAGGCAAAGTAACAGGCTATGGATATGATGTAGGGCACCATACGCGCCTCACGCTGTACCAGCTTGAGCAGCGACCACCCCTGATACTGACTGTAAAGGCGTATCAGCGTGGTGGGCAGCAGACAGGTGAATATCCACACGCTCAGCAGTATGTGCAACTTATACCCCCAACTCAGCATACTGAGGTATGAGAACAGGAAGAGAGCCAGCAGCCCCATGAGCGGCAGGTAAAAGGGTGTGAATATCACACTGATATAGCTGGCTATGGTAAGTATCAATCTGTTTCGTCTCATTTTCTCAATGCTGCTATGGGTATTCCTAACTGTTCACGGTACTTTGCCACCGTACGACGGGCTATGGGATAGCCCTTCTTCTTCAGTTCGGCTGCTATGCGTATATCACTCAGGGGGTGTTTCTTATCCTCTTGGTCTATGATGTCCTGTAATGTATTCTTTATCTCACGGGTGGACACTTCCTCGCCTCCACCCACGTCATACTTCGCAGAGAAGAACTGCTTGGCGCGTATAATGCCCCACGGCAGTTGCACATACTTGGTGCTGCACACACGCGAGACGGTGGAGAGGTCCACGCCGGCTATGTCGGCTACATCCTTCAGCTTCATAGGACGCAGGTCACTGTCGTCACCGCTGAGTATATACTTACGCTGCAGGCGTATCACTACCTGCATGGTGAGCATCATGGTGTGGCGGCGCTGCTCTATGGCCTCTATGTATGAGCGCGCCCTGTAAACCTTCTGCTGGGCATAGAGCAATGCCTCCTTGTCGGTGCGTGTCATGGTGGAGGAGCTCTGGCGGTAGGTGTCTATCAGTTCCTCAAAGTCACGCGACACGCGCAGCCGGGGCACCTTGCCCTTGTTGAGCGTGAGGCGTATCACCTCATCGTCATCCCATGTGATTATGAAGTCAGGTATCACCTGTTCCGTACTGCGTCCCATGGCCTCACCCAGCGATGCACCCGGACGGGGGTTAAGGCGGCGTATCTCACGGAACACCTCCTCTGCCGTGGCTTCGCTCATCTGCATGGCATCGGCGATGCGCTGCCAGTGCTTGTGCGAGAACTCATTCCAGTAATCGCTCACCACCGTATGCATCAGTTTGGTGACCGGCGTAGGCTTACGATGGAGTATCTGTATCTGCAGACACTGCTGCAACGACTGCGCACCTATGCCGGGAGGGTCAAAGCCCTGCAGCACGGTGAGCACACGCTCCAGCTCCTCTTCTGTAACGTCGATATACTCATGCACCGCAATCTCGTCACTGAGCGACGTGAGGTCTTTCCTCAACAAGCCGTCGCCATCAAGCGAGCCAATCAGATAGTCCATGATAAGCAGCTGGCGCTCTGTCAACTCATGTTCGCCCACCTGTTCATGCAGGTGGTCATAGAAGGACTCGCCCTCCGTCCACAACCGCTCGCCGTTGTCGGCATCGGTATCGTCACCGTTCTGCGACAGCGAGGCATAGTCAGAGGTGGGCAGTTGGTCGTCCTGCGCCATCTCGCTCAGGATACGGTCAAGCTCATCAGAGCTGTCTGAGCCGTCAGCAGAATCTGCGGCATCGGCAGCATCTGAGGACGCATAGCTGTCAGCATCATCAGAGAAGTCAGAATCCTCCGACCCCTCAGACAAAGCAGGGTTCTCGTCCATCTCTGCCCTCACGCTCTCCTCAAAGCGCGCAAGGGGCATCTCAAGCATACGCATCATCAGCACCTGCTGAGCTTTCAGCGTGTGCGTCTGCTGCAATTCCTGAGTAAGCTGCTGTTCCTGTGTATTTAGTAGTTCCTGAGCCATAACGCTACGCAAATTTACTTAATATTTCGCACATCAAAGAGGCTTGACATACAAAATTCACTTCTTATTATAAAAAAGGTGTAAAACATTTGACTATTTGTTTTATTTTTCATAAATTTGCAAAATAGAATGGTGTGTACTGCACACACCTGCCTTATCAATCCTTGAATAACTAAATCAACGATATCTAACAATGAAATTTACAAAGAAACTCTTTGGCCTGTTGCTGGCTTCTGTGCTCGGCATAGGCCAAGCGGCAGCCGATGATGCCCTCGTGGCTTTCCCTGGGGCAGCCGGATGGGGACGTTTCGCCACCGGCGGACGTGCTGGCACGGTGTATCATGTGACCAACCTCAACGACTCTGGTACCGGCTCTCTGCGCGATGCCGTAAGCCAACCTGACCGTATCGTGGTGTTTGACGTGGCTGGTGTCATCAGACTGAACTCCAGACTGGTATTCAAGAGCAACCTCACCATCGCCGGACAGACGGCACCGGGCGAGGGTATCACCGTATATGGTGACGGTATGTCATGCTCTGGAGCCACCAATATCATCATGCGCTATATGCGTTTCCGTATGGGTACGGTGGGAACAAAGGATGCCGACTGCGCCGGACTGGCCAATGGCGGCAACATGATTTTCGACCACTGCTCATTTGCCTGGGGACAGGATGAGAACTTCTCCATCAACTGGGACAACAAGGGTACGGCTCCACATGACGTGACCATACAGAACAGTATAGTAGGCCAGGGTCTGATGGCTCACTCTGCCGGTGGACTGATACAGGCTGACAACATCACCATGTACCGCGTACTGCTATGTGACAACAAGACACGTAACTTCAAGGTGAAGGGCGTACACCAGTATGTTAACAACATAGTATATAACTGGAGCACATACGCCTACGAGATGGGCGGCGAGTCTTCTGGCGACTCTTACGCGAACGCTGTAGGCAACCTCTTTATCAACGGCAACTCTACCAGTACTTCTGCCAACGGTTTCTCTGGTGGTAACACCGGTTTCCACTTCTACGGAGAGGACAACTGGCAGGACCGCAACAAGGACGGTGTGTTCAACCCTGAGTTGTTTACCGGCGACGGTGGCGGCGACCGCCAAAGCTCTCCATACAACTACCCTGAGCTGGAGACATGGGCTGGCAAAAGTCTTGTGGACAACCTGCTGCCTGAGGTGGGTGCATCACTGCCATATCGTGACCTCACCGACGCATATATGGTTAACGAGGTGCTGTCATTCGGTAAGAGAGGTAACCTCATAACAAGCGAGAGAGACCTGCCTTACGGTACCCCTGACACATGGACTGTATTCAAGGGCGCCAAGCCTGCCGACACTGACGGTGACGGTATGCCTGACACATGGGAAAATGCAAACGGCACTAAGCCTGATGTGGATGATGCAATGACTATTGCTGCAAATGGATATGCCAACATAGAGAACTATATCAACAGCATAACAAAGGCTAACCGCCAGTATTTCCTGCGCGCACCTATGCAGTTGACACAGGCTTCTTCTACACCAAGCTCTATCACCATTGAGTGGGCTGACTACTCTGACAACGAGGACGGCTTCATCGTGGAGATGCAGAAGGACGGTGCATTTGTAGAACTGACACGCACCGAACCAAATGTAAGCTCTTACGTTATCGATGACGCATCACTGACACCTGCCACCTCATACGTGGTACGTGTATGTGCCTTCAACGGCGAGGACAAGTCTGACTATACCGAAGAGGTAACAATGAAGACTCGTCCTGAGCAGACTGACCTCGTTGACGTGGAGACATTTGACGGCACCGGTGCCGGAGAGTGGCTCATCAACGATGCTACAGACAAGACTTACACCCTCAGCGAGGCTAAGGACTACACCGCTGTGGTAGTGCGCTCTGACGCTAACATCACTATCGACGGCACTGGTTACGTAGGTGGCACAGCATCAATGAACAAGACCGGCAAGGGTACGCTTACCATCGGCAGCGACCAGCAATATACCGGTGCTACAGTGCTGCATGATGGCGTGTATGAGTTCTCTACCCTGAAGGACGGCGACGTTGCCAGCGGACTGGGCATGAGCCAGGAGTTTGCACAGAACTGGGTAATGGCTGGCGGCACATATAAATATACTGGTGCCACAACAGCAACAAACCGTTCTGCGAAGCTCTATGACGATACTGAGTTGAACATTGCAAAAAGCGGTACTATAGTTACCATGAACGGCGGCATTGAGGGTAATGGCACCCTTACCGTAAACGGTGAAGGACAGATATTGGTAAACAATACTAACTTCTTCCAATATGACGGTAACCTCGTACTTAAAGGCGGCGAGGTAAGACTGGCCTCAAAAGAGGTATCTGACGCAGGAATAGGCTCCGCATCAAAGCTCATACTGCAGGGAGGTAAATTCTCTAACGTAGGTAAAAACAAGACATACACAACATTCAACTTCCCTATTGAAGCTACAGCAGGAACGACATCTACCGTTGACTTTGACCTGTGGAACAATAACAAGTGTAATGTAAGCGGTTTAGGCACACTTATCTGGAATGTGCATTACATACGAGAATACATAGAGGGCAACTGGGACAACTACAACGGACACATCATTGTTAACGGCACTGGCTCAGGTAACAACAGCTCATTCTTCCTGCGTAACGGAGGAGACGCTAATGTAGGCGGCATAAAGAATGCAACAATTGAGCTCCAGGGTAATGCGAGAGTAAACGGACGCGCCGGAGGCACTTTCTATCTGGGAGGACTGTCTGGAGCAAAAGGCACTACACTCTCAGGTTTCGATGTAAAGGAAGCTGGATCTGGTACCTGGATTGTAGGTGGCGCAAACACCGACGAGGATTTCCACGGTGCTATAGACGACTATAACCAGACTCACAACTCCAAGATGGGTAAAGCGAGCATAGTGAAGGAAGGTCTGGGCGACTGGCGACTCACTGGTGCGAACACCTATGCCGGCACCACTACCGTCAATGCTGGACGACTTATTGTCAACGGCACTCACTCTGGCACAGGTGCAGTGACAGTGAAGAGCGGCGCTACACTGGCTGGTAAGGGTACACTGGCAGGCAAGGTGACACTGAACAGCGGCGCCACACTGCAGGTGGGCGACACGCTGGCTACCGACAAGGGACTGACAATGAGCGGCGGCCTGACTATACAGAGCAATGTGAAGCTCGTACTCAACGAGGCTATGCAGGAGGCTACACATTACAACAATGACAAGATACAGGTGTTCATCGGTACTGCAACAGGTACTTTCGCAGAGATTATACCTGCAACACCTGGCGAGGGACAGACATGGGACACCTCTGCTCTCTACACTGACGGCATACTGACTGTAGTAGGCGGCGAGGAGAGACCAGAGGAACCGGAAGATCCTGACCCAGAAGTATCTGGCGACACAAAGACAGCATTGCTCGCTTGGGGTAACATGACTAACAAGTCATACGACAACACCACAAACAAGAACATGATGGAGGGTAACGAGAATGACGAGGCATATGGTTTCTCATTGGTATGCACCGGCAACTTGCAGAAGTCTTACACTTCAGCAGGCACACCAAAGTTAAATATACCATATAATGGTGAGACATTGCAGCGCACAGCCATCAAGTGTTCTAACGGCGCACAGAACACAGTGTTTATGCCAACAGGAGCTAAGGCTACCAAGGTTATACTCTACAGTGTGACAGGCACTAATGCCTCAAGCCGCATCAGCTACTGGAAAGAAGTGGCAGGAGTAAGTTACACAGCAGAAACCGCCACTCTGCTAGACCTGAACGCTGCACGCACCGAGCCAAATGCAGTGGAGTTTACTCTTGACAACGTGGCAGACAAGTTTACCTTTACAAACACTGGTGAGCAGCAGTGTGTAATAATATACATAGAGTATCACTACGGCGACGAAACTGGCGTAAACACCGCAAACGAGTTCAAGACAGCCAACTCTGATGCCATCTACAACCTTGCTGGACAGAAGGTGGACAGCAACTATCGTGGCATCGTGATTAAGAACGGCAAGAAGTACCTCTATTAAGCCGTAGTGAATAATTATAATACAAAGAAATCCGCAGGTTGAAGACTTCAACTTGCGGATTTCTTTGTATCTATTCTATCATTGACAGAAGTCCTATTGCTTCTTAACATCGCTGACTGTATTCATGCCATAGGCCAAGCCATACCCTTGCCCATCTCTGCATTACGAGGAGCTGGAGCCATACCTGTCTCTGCACCACGGAAGCCTCTGCCTACCTCTGCACCACGGAAGCCTCTGCCAATCTCTACACCACGGAAGCCTCTGCCTACCTCTGCACCACGGAAACCTCTGCCTACCTCTGCACCACGGAAACCTCTGCCAATCTCTACACCACGGAAGCCTTTGCCTACCTCTGCACCACGAGGAGCCGAAGCCATACCAATCTCTGTATCACGTGGAGCAACCTCTGGTCTTGCTTCCTTTGTTAGTACAAAGATACCACGTGGGGCAGCCTCTGGTCTTGCCTTATCTGTAAATACAAAGATACCACGTGGAGCTGCCTCTGGTCTTGCCTTATCTGTAAATACAAAGATACCGCGTGGAGCTGCTTCTGGTCTTGCTTCCTCTATGACTCTTACGGCGTTATCCTCGCTACCGATATTGGCACCTATTGCTTCCTTGGCGTTGTTTGCGTTTACTGACTGTGCGAAAATTGCTACGAATGCTACTGCGAATAAATTAATCTTTTTCATAATCGTATATGTTTTTAATTTGTTAATAATTTCTTTTCTTCATCTCAGGTGTTGTTCCTGATTTCTGAGTACAAAATTATAGCAAATTCCGCCCATACACAAAGAAACGCTCTTTTTTCGTCTCCACTCGTTGCGACACAAGACCGATATTGCGACAAAACAATTAAACAGCGTCTATATTTGTCGCAAAAGCCTTCATTTTCCCTTTTCAAAAGGAAAAAAGATAACTTTCTTTTGTACCTACTACTTTATTTTAGTAATTTTGCAGTAGTAAAACAAACTAAACGAACATTATTTACTTATGAAACTGATTTATTTCCATGGCTTCGGCTCATCAGGAGCCAGCGGCACGGTGCAGTTGCTTCGCCGTCTACTACCAGAGGACGAGATTATAGCTCCCGACATACCTGTGGAGCCACTTGATGCCCTGCCCTACCTGCGCAAACTGTGCGAGCAGGAGCAGCCCGATATAGTATTGGGTACGTCAATGGGCGGTATGTATGCACACCAGATGCATGGTTTCAAGCGCATCTGCGTAAACCCGGCGGTGAATATGTCAACCATGAGCGGAGTGTTGAAGACGGGCGAACATAAGTTCTTCAACGGCAGGAAGGACAACCAGAAGACCTTCCGCATCACACGCGACATCATTCAGCACCATAACCAGATAGAACGCCAGCAGTTCAAGAACCTCACCGATGAGGACCGCCAGCACGTGTGGGGACTCTTCGGCATCAATGATAAGTCATGCAACACCTACGGGCTTTTCAGCAAGCACTATCCGCAGTGCCAGCGCTTTGACGGCGAGCATCAGCTGAACGAGAAGGTGCTGAAGAAGGTGGTGCTGCCGCTTATTGCCAGCATCATGCAAGAAGGATAGACAGGGAGTGGCCTCTATAGACTCTGACACACCACCCTACTTAATGACATAAAAAAAGCATCGCATATCTCTATGCGATGCTTTTTCTTTGTATGTTTGCTTATGATATATTAGTCTCTATACTCATAAACGCTTGGACGTCCCATAGTGCGACGGTCCATCTCCTCACGTGAGCCGACGATAATCTTCTCAAACTCACGCAGACCTGTACCAGCTGGGATGAGGTGACCGCAGATAACGTTCTCCTTCATGCCCTGCAGGCTGTCGCTCTTGCGGCGGATAGCAGCCTCGTTGAGCACCTTGGTGGTCTCCTGGA
>DFLE01000022.1:0-1364 GCA_002373375.1 Prevotellaceae bacterium UBA3627 | reverse complement strand
TTGGTGGTCTCCTGGAAGGAAGCCGCAGACATGAAGCTCTTGGTATGAAGTGCGGCACGTGTGATACCCTGCAGTATCTGAGTTGATGTAGCAGGGATGGCATCGCGCACCTCTACGGTCCTCAGGTCATGACGCTTCAGGTAAGCATTCTCGTCACGCAGCTTGCGGGCGGTTACTATCTGACCCTTATGGAGGTTCTCAGAGTCACCAGCGTCAACAACCACCTTCTTACCCCAGATGCGGTCGTTCTCCTCTGTGAAGTCAAGCTTATCAACGATGTCGGCCTCAAGGAACGTGGTGTCACCCGGCTCGTTAATCTGAACCTTACGCATCATCTGGCGCACGATAATCTCGAAGTGCTTATCATTGATGGTCACACCCTGCAGACGGTAAACGTCCTGAACCTCATTCACGATGTACTCCTGAACGGCAGTAAGACCCTTGATGGCAAGGATGTCCTGAGGTGTGATAGAACCTGCTGAGAGTGGTGTACCTGCACGCACTGCGTCGCGGTCCTGAACGAGGAGCTGCTTTGACAATGGTACGAGATACTTACGCTGCTCACCTGTCTTAGAGGTGATGATGACCTCACGGTTACCACGCTTGAGGGCACCCATAGACACCTCACCATCAATCTCTGATACTACAGCAGGGTTAGATGGGTTACGTGCCTCGAAGAGCTCTGTAACACGTGGCAGACCACCAGTGATATCACCGGCACGGCTCACGGTACGTGGTATCTTGACAAGTGTAGCACCAGTCTCTACCATCTGACCATCCTCCACATTGACGTGACCGTCCACTGGGAGGTTATAGGTACCCTGTATCTGACCATCCTCACCTATGATGTCACAGGTAGGAATCATTGAGCGGTCCTTAGACTCTATGAGTATCTTGTCTGCAATACCTGTTGACTCGTCAATCTCTGCCTTATAGGTAACACCCTCAACAAAGTCGTTGAGCTTAACCTTACCCTTGAACTCTGATACGATGACAGCATTGAATGGGTCCCACTTGGCAATCACGTCGCCCTTCTTAACGGTATCACCTGTCTTGTAGTACAATGATGAACCGTAAGGTACAGGAACTGTTGACAGGACGATACCAGTGTTAGTGTCTATGAAGCGGCACTCAGTAAGACGGCTCACTACCATCTCACACTCTACCTTGCCTTCCTCAGACTCATCAACGAATGGTACTGTACGCAACTCATCAAACTCCAGACGAGCCTCCTCTGTCTTACATGTCACAGTAGCATTTGCTGCTGCACCACCGGCAATACCACCGGCGTGGAACGTACGCAGTGTAAGCTGTGTACCCGGCTCACCAATAGCCTGTGCGGCGATGACACCGACAGCCTCACC
>DFLE01000015.1:95458-95748 GCA_002373375.1 Prevotellaceae bacterium UBA3627 | reverse complement strand
TTCATCACCAGCATCACATCGCTGACCTTATTCTCCAGCGACAAGTCTATAATGCGGAAATAGTTATCCGTATCAAGCACGTTAAGGTCCTCAAGCACCTTCTGATAAGTGATATTTCCCTGACAGAATGATGCCGCCTGGTCAAATATAGACAGAGCATCGCGCATACCTCCGTCTGCTTTCTCTGCTATCAGGTTAAGAGCCTCTTCCTCATACTTTATACCTTCCTTCTCAGCTACATTCTTCAGATGTCCTATGATGCCCTGTACCGTCATCCGCTCAAAGTCATA
>DFLE01000015.1:83113-95439 GCA_002373375.1 Prevotellaceae bacterium UBA3627 | reverse complement strand
TGGTAGGCAGTATCTTGTGCTTCTCCGTAGTGGCGAGAATGAATATCACGTGTGCCGGCGGTTCCTCCAGAGTCTTGAGAAAGGCATTGAACGCCGCCGTGGACAGCATGTGCACCTCATCAATGATAAACACTTTGTACTTACCCGTCTGTGGCGGTATGCGCGTCTGCTCCATCAGAGCCTTGATATGCTCCACGCCATTGTTAGACGCAGCGTCAAGCTCAAAGATATTCAGCGAGCGTCCCTCGTTGAACGCCACACAACTCTCACACTCTCCGCAAGCGTCACCCGTAGCCGTAGGGTTCTGACAGTTTATCACCTTTGCGAAAATGCGCGCACAAGTGGTCTTACCCACGCCACGCGGACCACAGAAGAGATAGGCGTGCGCGAGCTTTCCCGATGACACGGCATTCTTCAGCGTTGTGGTAAGCGCAGACTGTCCTACCACACTGTCGAATGTCATCGGCCTATACTTTCGTGCTGAAACTATATATTCCATTCTTGTTTATTTTTATATTCTTTTTCTTTCCATTATATATTAACGTGACAGTATCACATGCTTCTTTACTACGCTTTTTTATAGTAAACTCTGTCACTACGCCATTCTGCCACTTCATGCTTATCTCAAAGCCACCCCTGACACACAACCCGCTGACCTCACCGTCAGCCCACTCTTCCGGTAATGCAGGCAACAGGCTGACCACTGTCTTACCACGATGGTACTCAGACTGCACAAGCATCTCTGCCACACCGGCAGTACCGCCGAAGTTACCATCTATCTGGAACGGAGAGTGCGCATCAAGCAGATTAGGGAACGTACCTCCTCCACGCCTTGCGTCCTTGCCTGTATAGTTCATTGGCGACACATACTTCAGCAGCCTGTTATATATATGATAAGCACCCTTCGCATCATGCAAGCGTGCATAGAGATTAACACGCCATCCAGTGCTCCACCCTGTAGTGTTATCTCCCTTTATCTCCAAAGTCCTTGCCGCTGCCTTCTCTGTTCCCATAGGGGTGTGTCCCGGGAAGATATGGAACAGGTGTGTCTGGTGGCGGTGCTGCGGGTCCTCATCATCCCAATCATGATACCACTCCAGCAATCCCCCCGTCTTGCTCACCTTATATGGCAACAGCCTTGGCAATGTCTTGTCTATCTCCCTCACAAACTCTTTCTCTCCGCCTAAGACAATAGCCGCCTCACGCGCATCCTGAAGGCACTCGCGAATAAAAGCCATGTCAGCCGCTCCGCCATAGAACGCTGCGCCCTTAAAACCGTCATCTGTAACATATCTGTTCTCCGGCGACGTACACGGCATAGTCATCAACCAACCGTCTTTCTCCACCAACCAGCCAAGACAGAACTCCGCTGCTCCCTTCAATGCAGGGAAGGCACGGCGCAGGAAAGCCTTGTCAAGGGTAAACATATAGTGCTCCCATATATGGGTTGCGAGCCATGCTCCACCCATGTTCCACGTGGCCCACGAGGTGTTACCCACACCAAGTCCCACAGGATTGGTCATAGCCCATATATCAGAGTTATGCCCCATGCACCATCCTCTCTCTACGCCATAGTAGTGACGCGCGGTCTCTGCACCGCTCATGGCAAGCTTGTCTATAAACTCCAGCAAGGACTGGTGCATCTCCGTAAGGTTACATATCTCAGAGTGCCAGTAGTTCTCCTCCAGGTTTATGTTAGTGGTATAGTTACAGCTCCATGGTGGAGTAATGTGCTCATTCCACAATCCCTGCAGATTTGCCGGCACCCCTTTCGTGCGCGAGCAACTGATAAGCAGGTATCTGCCATACTGGAAATAGAGAGCCTCCAACTCCGGGTTTTTCTCTTTCAAGTCATAATAGCGAAGCAACTGGCTGTCGGTTGTCAACACGCGCACGCTGTCTGCCGTATGTCCCAGAGAGAGGCTCACCCTGTTGAAGAACTGTTGGTAATCCGCACATTGCGCCTCACGTATATCCTCGTAAGCCTTTTCCCTGACAGCACAAGCACGCCTGCACGCCACTGTCTTATAGTCCACACCGTCAGTGGCAGGGTTATTCTGCACACCGTTAAAGCTTGTCACATTAACTATATACAGGGTGACCGACTTGCACCCTACGGCCTTCACCTGTCCGGCATCGCTGACCACAAGCCGTCCGCCGTCACATCTTGCCGTCAATATAGTCTGGAAACGTATTCCACGCTCCGGGTCATACAGTGTATGCACATCAACACCTTTGTAATATCCCGGCTCATCATGATATGCCGCATATCCCTGTGATGACAAGGTGGCGACAGAGGAAGACACCGCCTCCGCTGATGTCCGATGCGGCAGTTGGGAGTCAAGGGAGAACAGCGCCGTGATGCCCTCCGGGTCAGCAGTGCTGACGCGCACTACTATCACTGAGTCCGGGGCTGACGCTATATACTCCGTACTGCGCTTATACCCATTTACCATGTATGACGTACGGCATATTGCCGTACTAATATCCAGGCTACGCTGATAGCCGTTATACTTAGAGTTCACAGGGTCAAGGTATGTTATAAGCAGGTCGCCCAGCGGCATATATGTCTCACTGTGCGGCCCCTCCACTGCACGATACACACGGTCTGCATCCTTGTAGTTCTCCTGCTGCAGCAGTTCACGGGTACGCTGCAGAGCCTCGGCGCACTTCTCTGCCGCAGGGTGCTTACGTGCCGACGACATATTGCCCTCACCCGTCCACAACGTGATGTCATTCAACGACAAGCGGTCCTGACGCATGCCACCATACACCATAGCACCCTGAGTACCATTACCTATAGGCAAGGCCTCCTCAAAATACTCCGCCGGTCGGTCATAATGCAGCGTCAAGGAATTATACTCATATCCTTTTGCCAGTGAGCACACAGCCACACAGCCATATACTGTCAAGAGAAACAATAACTTTCTAATCATTCTACAGTAGATAATTTATCACACTGCAAATTTACAAAAAGTAACGTAAATTGCCAAAGTTTTTATTAATAAAGTCTTGGCGTTCTTCTTTCTTTTTAATAACTTTGCACTCTGAAAAAAACATAATTCAAGTTTCGCATGCGCTCAACTTGTTGGGTTATCAGGTTATAAGGTCGTAAGGTCATGAGGTGAAATATGTTTAATTGTGGTGAATAGTTGCCTAATATCACCTTAAAACCTCTAAGCGAAGCGACCTTAAAACCTTAAACCTCAACGAAACTGAAGCTTGCGAAAGTTGAGAACATAATAATACAATGTATAATACTCTTCTGAAAATAAGCCGGTGGCTCTCCACCTACACTTCTTGGTTCATAATCGCCGTAGCGATTGTCACTTATCTCGTGCCAAGCCTTTTTACATGGGTACACGGCACCACCTCGTCATGCATCCTCGGCTTTATCATGCTCACCATGGGACTGACGCTCACCATGCAGGACATACGTGTGCTGGCTGCACGTCCTTGGGACATTCTCATTGGCACCTGCGCCCAGTTCTCGCTCATGCCTCTCATAGCATGGACACTGACAGTCGGTGTGGGCTATATAGGCATCACAGTGCCGAAACCTGTCATCGTGGGCATCATACTCGTGGGCTGCTGCCCTGGCGGCGTGTCAAGTAACATCATGTCATTCCTCTGCCGCGGCGACGTGGCCTTCTCCGTGGGTATGACCACCGCCTCCACCCTGCTGGCGCCGATAATGACGCCATTGCTGGTATTGTGGCTGGCAGGCGAACAGGTAGAGGTTGATGCCCTCGGCATGTTCCTCAACATTCTCATCGTCACTCTTCTGCCTGTCACACTGGGCTTCCTCGCCAACCTCTTCTGGGGCAAGGATGAGTCTTTCAAAAAGGCGCAGGCAGTAATGCCTGCCTTCAGTGTGCTCGGTCTGGCTTGCATCGTTGGCGGAGTAATCGCCGGTGTGCATGACAAGCTGCTGTCTGAGGGCATTGGATTCTTCCTTACGGTCTTCGCCGTAGTGCTTTGCCACAATTCCCTGGGCTACCTCACCGGCTACTGCGTAGGCAAACTGTTCCACTTCTCCAAGGCGAAGAACCGCACCATATCCATAGAAGTGGGTATGCAGAACGCCGGCCTTGCCACGGTTCTTGCATCCAACTTCTTCGCCATCACCTGTCCGCTGGCCGTCATTCCTGCAGCAGTAAGCTGTGCATGGCACTCGATATCGGGTACCATCCTTGCTTCATGCTTCCGCAGTCGCGATGAAAAATAAAAGAGTTTGCTTACACTTTAATTTCCCAACACCATAGACACCTAAAAAAGTGCCGTCAGAAACTCTATTTTGAGTTTTCTGGCGGCACTTCTCATTTTGACACTTTGCAAACTAAAACACGCAGAAATCTATCAGATTGTCAGAATCAAACAGGTTCGCAATCATCAATCATTGGTATTAACTCTATCAGTTTCTTTCCGTCAATCTCAAATTTCTCAAGAACATCATTACCATCTTTGAAACGGCGGATTTCCGTGGAAAACGTCTTGTCACATTGCGCTGCATAATCCTGTTCAGAGAGGAAATAATACTCTACACCATTGTAACTGAAACGTAAATCATATCTCTGGACTGCAAAATCGTAGAAGAAAGTTTCTTCTGAATTATTGCTGTATCCATGATACAGACCTCCATTCCTGTCATAGTTTGGCGGATATTTCGAGTTAAACGGGTACCCAGCCAGATCTTCTTTAATATAATCGTATGCCATATTTACCTTAAAGTTTCATATAACAGTTGTTCTTAGCTCTTATTCCTAATATAAATCATATTCACCAATTCTCTCTCCGAAAATAATGATGACTGATAAGTGCTCATATTTTAGTCGATTTCTGCTATGAAAGAGCGTTCTAATACCTCGCCTATAGATTTTCCTCCTATTTTAAGAGTATTCCACAGGTCTGTATCATCATCAAATTCATACAGCACTTCACCTTCATGATGATTCTCCCATTCTATCTGCCTACCTATGTATTTCCCGTCCCATTCCTTAAGTTTGGGAATACGCCAAAACTTATGCGGCTCAGATTCCATAAACAGTTCATAGAAGTTTCCGTCGTCCACATAATAGAAGATGATAGAAAAGAAATTCCGCACGAAATAATTGAATATCTCTTTTGGGTCTTCAGACATTGCATCACGGATACATTCTTCGCTCCAGCCCAGGTCGCAGGTTGTGATAACCGGATAATATTCCATCCAGTTATCTATAATTATTTTTCCTTCTTTGTCCATTTTTCTCTTTTCTATTTGGTTCAAAAGTACAAATTTATTTTGAGAATCATTTCAAAAAAGAAAAAATATTTTATCTGTTTCCTTTTGCCCTGTTATGCGTCTTGCAAAGCATCTGGCAATTACTGATGTCCGTTGCGCCGCCTTTGCTCCACGCCGTTACATGGTCGGCGTCCATTTCTTTGAACTTATATATTTTGGTTCGCACGTTCTCATGACCTTTTGCACATTCGGGACAGTTACTGATGCCTTGCTCCTGTGCTTCCTCTGTCTGGCGTGCATAGACGGTTTTCTTCACATTATCCTCGAATATTCGGATATTGAGGAGTCTTGCATCTAATTCTCCGCCAAGAACAAACTCAAAGATTCCTTTCTTGTTTGTCACGGCCTCATCAGCATAAAGTTCGTTAACCCTCTGCCGCAAGTTTACAGGATTGTAGGAATTGGAGTGGTATTGCTCATAAAACGCACCCCATTCAAGTCCCCTCATTTCATCCTTAGGTTCACCAAACAATGTCTTTGCCCATTCTATTACGGTGTCAAAATAAGTCTTAAGTTCCTCTATGCTGTCTTCATTACGATGCTGACTCATATATCCGCCAATGTTTTCCTCACCTTTTGCAACCCATCCAAGGGCAGCATGCAGAATATCCTGACGGTTTACATTTCCCGTAATATAGCTACACCATTTCTGCAGTTGTGGATTGCGTGAATTGCTAAATGTGGCTTTTGCCAATGTTACAAACGGACCACTGTATGTAGCGTTGAGAAGTTCTTGCTTGTTCAGTGGTACACCAGCAATGTTTATTGTTTCAAACCACTCTTTTATTTCCTTTTCCGTTCCGTTACAGATATACACGAGCAATTTGTAGTTGAGAATCTTTTCTTGTTCCTCACGTGCCAACCCAGTGAAATATTGTTCCATGCCAAACTTGTCCTTGATGGCGAACTTACCCGTAACAAAGCGGCCAATGCTTGTTATGCGCTGTTGTCCATCAAGTATTTCATATCTGTCCTCTTCCGATTTGTTGAAATAAATAAGTCCGATGGGATAATCCTTTAATATACTATCTATGACAGCTATCTCTTTCTTGCCTTCGTTTTCTGCATAGAGGTAATTACGCTGATACTCTGGCTGGATAGTCAGTTTGCCCGACCAACCAAACAGGCCTTTGCCTTCCAACTGGTTATATACAAAGCCTTCACATATCTCTTTGACCGTCAGGTCTGTCATCAATGTCGTTTGCATAGTTCTATTGCTTTTTGCGGATTAGTATTCTTGCGTAAGGTTTTTGAGGTATGCCATTTTCATCAATGTAATAAAGTTGTCCGTCACGCAGACTTGGGTTGAGCTTTTTCAGTTCACGCGGATAGGGCTTCAAGCCAAGTTCTTTACCAGAATCCCCTTCCGCACAGCCAACTATTTCAAATTGTTCAGGACAATATTTGTCAAGAAAAGAACGAGGAACACCCATCAGCCCCTCATAATCAATCGGAATAGCATCATAGAACGGAACTTCTATTGCATCGAAGTTTTCATAGTGTTTATATTGCTTCCCTTTTACTTCTTTGTGCTTAGAATAAATAATGTTATCTTCCATGGTCATTAATGGAAGGGATTCATGACGGCGACCATGGTCTATATTTGTGTACCATCTTACTCCATTGACTCTCCAAAGAAACTGACCATCCTGAAAGTAGGCGTTTTTCTGATTTGACATCTTATTTGGGTCATACTGGGTTGCATCTGCTATAAAGAATGCGGCCCCACCATTGAAGTATGAACTGCCTAACCAAACCTTACCTTCTTTTATGTAAGGGAATATTTCTTTGTATGACACTGCATTAATGTTGCCAATGATGACAAATTGTTTCCCTGCTTCCATTATCCATGTGAAAAAATCACGGAATAGTGAGAAAGGCGGATTAGTAATTATGATATCGGCTTCGTCGCGTAGCGCTTTTACCTCATCACTACGAAAATCTCCATCGCCATTAAGGTAAGACCATTGCAAATCGTTGATATTGAAACGTCCGTCGCCATTGATGTCCTTGTCTAATACGAATATCTTACCATGCGTACGACTCTTGTCTGCATCGTAATAAGGGCTTTCTGTTTCAAATAATGTTGGCTGCCAGTCCTTTATTCGCTTTGATTCTACGGCATAACTTGTACTAATAAGTTTTTTCAAACCATAAGCCTCAAAATTCTGCGCAAAGAATTTAGTGAAGTTGCTCCATTCCGGATCGTCACATGGCAGGAGAACAGTCTTGCCACGGAACACATCAGGGTTATACTCCAAATATGCGTTTATTTCCTTTTGGATATCCGCATACTGAGTATAGAACTCATCATTCTTTGCAGCCTTCGCCGCACCTAAATTACTATTGTTTGCCATTGTTTAGCGATTGATAGTTATAAATAGCGCATCTGACTATCAATCGCCAACGCACAAAAAGAGCGTGATGCTCCTTATGCGTTAAGCTGGGGTATGCCTAGGAAATTGGGCCCCATCCCACCAATAAGAATGCATCACGCCTATGGCGCAGATGCATTGCTATAATTGGTGGAATGTGGGCATATATTCCTATACCCACAATCTCTATTACTTCAGAGCGTTCTTATCCCAATTTGTTTCCTAGGCATATTGGCTTAACGCGAAATAATAGCAAATGCTTTAATTTGTTCGGATTTCTCCCCGAACCAAATGCAAAATTACAAATTTAATTTGTAACCAAATACTATATAGAGAAAAAATAGACTGTTTTTATAATATTTTATGTAATCATAAGCAAGTTAAAGGAATCAAAAAATAAGTCTAAAAGTCTTGTTTCATCAATAGAACACAAAACGCACTCCGAGCACCGTCTATATTCTGTCAAGCACGGTAGTTATCAGTGTCTCCATGGAGTTTTTGTAATTGATATGTCCATTCTCCTTACACTAAGAGTTGCATCACTGTTTTCGACCAGTGTAAGCACATATTTTTCATTGACTTGACTTTTCTCCATAATCAGTTATTTTTATTTTCGAATGCAAAGTTCGGTGTATGTCACGAACTCTATGTTCGTCTGTGGAAAATTTTCCGTATCGTCAATTATCATATAGGCTGATTAACATCTAAAGAAACATTGACATATATATAGGCAGCAATATCAAGTCCTGCTCTTTACGAATGTCTTTCGAGTGAAGGAGGTATCGTTGCAGGATACGAGCCGAGAACTTTTTCTGAAATTCATCGATGGAAACATGAAGATTTGATGTCGATGACTTAACTTCTATCGGACAGATTTTAGCATTACGAGACAACAGAAAATCTATTTCATAGTTGTGTTTGCCCGACGGTGTCGGCCACGTGTGGTAATACAACTTATTCCCAGTAGCCGTCAGTATCTGCGATACCACGTTTTCATAGACATAACCCACATCAGCCTTCAATTTGTCACTCAGCAATTTCTGATAAATGGCATTCTCTGTAAATTTATCGTCCCAGAAAGCGAGAGTGACAAACAGCCCTGTATCTCCGCAAAACAATTTGAACTGGTCACGGTTGATGTGTGATGCCAGTCCTGCACTTGGGTCGTTAGCATGATAAGCTATATTGACGGTCATGGAATCTTTGAGTATATTTATCTGCCCCCTCAAACGATCCAGTTTTCCTCCCTCAATCACGCTACTCACCTGATAGCGAGATGCGTTACTGCTTAATTGAGCAGGAATGGCGTGAAATAAATCTGAGGTTTGACCTGATGGGTCCAAGTCGTAGAAATCTTCATCGTATAGGTCAAGAATGCTACGCTTGCGTTGGTCAACAATGCTCATGTCGTGTGTGTCAAGGTAGTCATTGACCGCCTGCGGCATACCTCCAACCAAAACATACAGACGGAAATCGCGCATCATACGACGATTAGTATCATCACTTAGCGGACTAAGACTATTGTACATTGTGCGTAAAAGGGGAATAGTCTGGTCGTCTCCCAATGCCCAGCGAAACTCCTCATAGTCCATAGGGTACATATCAAGGCGTGTCTCCTCACTGGGAATGAGAATGTTGTTCTGTTGGCTATTTCTGCCTGCTAATTTCCATTTACGTTTGATGCTCAACAGAGAGCCTGTCTCAATGTAATCGTAGCGTCCATCGGCCACAAGTGTTTTAATGGCTTGCCGGGCTAATGGCTGCTTTTGTATTTCATCAAAGATGATGACTGACTTTCGTGGTTTCAGGCTTTTTCGATAGTTAAGTTGCAGCTGGGTGAAGATGTAGTCCAAATTGGAGACATCTTCAAACAAACGGTGTATTGCTGGCGTTGCCTTTGAGAAGTCAACTAATATGTAGCTCTCGTATTCATTACGGGCAAACTCCTCGGCAACAGTGGATTTGCCAACACGCCTTGCACCCCTGATAAGAAGTGCGGTTGTCCCGTGCTGATTTTGTTTCCAACTCAGCATTTGCTCATAGATCTTGCGCCTAAATATTCTTTCTGCCATCGTTTTTTTTATTTTATTCGGTGCAAAGATAGCTATAAAATCCCAAATTCCAAAGGAAAAGAATAAAAAAAATGCCGAAATTCTCAAAGGTCTACTACTAAAAAAGCGCCGAAATTCTCAAAGGTCTACTACTAAAAAGTGCCGAAATTCTCAAAGGGATACATCTTATATATGCCGAAAATCCCAATATAAACTAATCAAATTCATTCATCAGATTAACGGAATCTGCTATTTCCTCTATACCTCTATAATAGAACACAAAACGCACTCCGAGCACCGTCTATATTCTGTCAAGCACGGTAGTTATCAGTGTCTCCATGGAGTTTTTGTAATTGGTGTTCATCTCCTTGTTGTAACGGTTGGCTATAACCATACAACAGGTCATGGCTCTGTGTCCCAGCATGGATGCCATTCCTGCAACCGCCGACGACTCCATCTCATAGTTACATATCGCCATACCGTCATACCTGAAGCTCTCCACCTTCTGGTTCTGTTCCTCATCCTGCGTGCGCAGCCTTACCTGTCGTCCTTGCGGACCATAGAAGCCGCCGCAAGACACCGTTATACCGCGCACCATGTTGTCAGCAGCTATCTGGCGCACCAGTCCCTCATCAGCACATGCTACATAAGGAGCGCCTTTCTTTTCATACCAATGCATGTGGTTCACGAAGGCCTTCTCTAACTCCAGGTCACACACCTTGTCACGGTCTGCATAATAGTTTAGCAGGCCGTCAAAACCGATGCTGCGTACCGACGCAACGAAAGTGCCTATGGGGGTAAAAGGCTGCAAGCCGCCACAGGTGCCAACACGCACAAGTGTCAGCTGTCGGTGCTCATCACGCACCTCACGCCTGTCGAGGTCAATGTTTGCCAGGGCGTCAAGCTCTGTCATCACAATGTCTATGTTATCACACCCTATACCTGTTGACACACATGATATGCGCTTGCCTTTGTATGTTCCTGTGATGGTATGAAACTCCCTTGACTGCACCTCCGCCTCTCTCTTTTCAAAGAATTTTGCCACGGTACTCACTCTGTCTTGGTCTCCGACAAGAATTATGCGGTCAGCCAACTGTTCCGGACGCAGATGCAGGTGAAACACACTGCCGTCACTGTTAATAGGTAATTCTGATGCTGGTATCATATTATTAGTTTTTTAGGTTCTATATGCAAATGTAATAATTTTATTTTTCTCCCCCAAGTTTTTTACGTTCTTTTATTTCCTGCTACAATTCCCAAGTACATTATACACCCCCTAAGACTTACCTGTTCTGACTATGCCATTTTTGCACTTTTCAGAAAACTCTCGTCTAAGCGCCGATAACGCTGTCGGTGGACGCAAGTGCCACAGAGGGGGTACACCGGCGCAAAGGGTACTTAAAACGCGAAATACAGAAAACGGCTTTTTTTTGAAATTTCAAAAAAGGCTCTTTTTCCTCGTTTTTGCATACTTCACACTGTAAAAGCATAGCTTTCACAACATGAAAGCATAGCTTTTACATGGTAAAACGGCAACTTTCACCCGGTAAAAGCTATGCTTTTTCATTGTTTTTCACCGTCTTTTAGCTCGAAAAAACGCCTTTTTGATTATTTTTTAAGAAAACTTTACATTTCACAGTATATGTCAGTTTGGCAGTACGCATGATCATTCACTACTTCTTCAATGCGCATATATTACCACAATAACCTGAAATAACACTCCCGTTTTACAAGTCACTTAAAATGCACATCCATGCCCTCTTTTTGCACAATCACCCATGGTCTGCGCAATTTTAACTTTTATTAATTCTATATATCCGATTAATTTATTAATTTTGCCTTCTGTTGACTAAACTAAGCATATTAATAGAAAACAAAAACTAACAAACCAAAATTATAAAAGACACAACTTATGAGTTTGAAGATTGTAGTGCTTGCAAAGCAAGTGCCTGACACTCACAACGTGGGTCCTGACGCCATGACGGCTGAGGGCACCATTAACCGTTCGGCTCTGCCTGCGGTGTTTAATCCTGAAGACCTCAACGCCCTGGAGCAGGCGCTGATACTGAAAGACAAGTTCCCGGGCTCCACCATCTCTGTAGTTACCATGGGACTGCCTAAGTCTGCAGAGGTAATACGCGAGGCGCTCTATCGTGGCGCTGATGAGGGATACGTAGTTACTGACCGTCCGCTGGGTGGAGCCGATACACTGGCTACATCATACACCCTGGCACAGGCTATCAAGAAGATAGGAGACTTTGACATCATACTCGGTGGCCGCCAGGCTATCGATGGTGACACCGCACAGGTGGGTCCGCAGATTGCCGAGAAGCTGGGACTGACACAGGTTACATACGCTGAGGAGATTATATCTCTTGACGAGAAGGCAAGGAAGATTGTCATCAAGCGCCACATAGACGGCGGCGTGGAGACCGTAGAGGCTCCGCTGCCATTGGTGGTAACAGTTAACGGCAGTGCCGCACCTTGTCGTCCACGCAACGCTAAGCGCGTGATGAAATACAAGAATGCCACAGTGGTTGCAGAGCGCACACCTGAACAGGCTGAGTGCTACAATGCACTGATAGCCAAGAAGCCTTACCTGAACATCACACAGTGGGG
>DFLE01000015.1:80597-82946 GCA_002373375.1 Prevotellaceae bacterium UBA3627 | reverse complement strand
TGACCGGCTCTGACGAGGATATAAACAACCTCATGGTAGAACTTATTAACGAGAAGATTATCGGATAGCAGTTAAGTAGCCAGTAGTTAAGTAATCAGTTGTTAAGACATTACGTTCCATAATAAGGTTGCAACACATTTGTCTTAACTCCTTAACTCCCTAACTCCTTAACTCCCTAAGAAATAAAATAATGAATAACGTATTTGTATATTGCGAAATAGAGGGCACACAGGTAAAGGATGTAGCCCTTGAGCTCCTTACAAAAGGCCGCAAGTTAGCTAACACCCTCGGCGTACAGCTGGAGTGTATCATTGCCGGCTCTGGCCTTGACGGCGTAGAGAAGCAGGTTATTAAATATGGTGTTGATAAAGTACACATATTTGACGCAGAGGGATTGTTCCCTTACACTTCAAACCCACATACTGCTCTGGTGGTGAACCTCTTCAAGGAGGAGAAACCTCAGATTTGCCTCATGGGCGCTACGGTGATAGGCCGCGACCTCGGTCCACGCGTGTCATCGGCTCTCTTCAGCGGACTGACGGCCGACTGTACCGAACTGGAAATCGATGACTTCGACATGAAGGTGAAGAACGAGGCCGGCGAACTTGTAACGAAGCATTATGACAACCAGCTGATGCAGATCCGCCCTGCCTTCGGCGGCAACATCGTGGCTACTATCGTGAACCCTGAGCACCGCCCACAGATGGCTACAGTGCGTGAGGGCGTGATGAAGAAAGAGGTGCTCGATGAGAACTACAAGGCTGAGGTTATTCGTCACGATGTGGCGAAGTATGTGCCACAGACTGAGTACGTGGTGAAGGTGCTCGACCGCCACGTGGAGCAGGCAAAGCACAACCTCAAGGGCGCGCCTATCGTTGTTGCAGGCGGCTACGGTGTAGGCAGCAAGGAAGGTTTTGACAAACTCTTTGAACTTGCCAAGGAACTGCATGCGGAGGTTGGCGCAAGTCGTGCCGCCGTGGATGCAGGATGGATAGACCACGACCGTCAGATTGGTCAGACGGGCGTGACAGTGCGTCCTAAGGTATATATCGCTTGCGGTATCTCCGGGCAGATTCAGCACATTGCAGGTATGCAGGATGCTGGCATCATCATATCGGTGAACAGCGACCCTGATGCTCCTATCAACACCATTGCCGACTACGTAATCAACGGCACCGTTGAAGAGGTAATACCAAAGATGATAAAGTATTATAAGAGTAATAACAAATAAGTAATCAGTAGTTAAGTAGTTAGGTAGTTAAGACAATACGATTGTGAGTAACTTTAGCTTTACAAACATAATCGCATGGCAGAAAGCTCATGCTTTTGTACTGACAGTATATAAGTGTTGTGCTGATTTTCCTGACTTTGAGAAGTTTGGACTGGTTTCTCAGTTTACACGTGCAGCGGTATCTATACCCGCCAATATTGCTGAAGGTTACAAAAGACTGTCACAAAACGAGAAACTCCGTTTCCTGAATTATTCACAAGGAAGTTTGGAAGAATGTCGTTACTACATTATACTTGCGAAAGACTTAGCTTATATAGACGAAGACAATTATAAGATTCTGAATGACCTTTTAGAAGAAACAAGTAAGCTTCTTAATGGTTATACCAAAGGTGTAGTTAATTTTTCGGCTGGTAAACAAATGTCTTAACTCCTTAACTCCTTAACTCCTTAACTCCTAAAAAAATGGCTAATTTCTATACAGATAATCCTGAGATAAAATATTTTCTCAGTCATCCACTGCTCAAGAGAATAGTGGAGCTGCGTGAGCGTAACTATGCCGACGCAGATAAGTATGACTACGCACCAGCTAACTTTGAGGATGCCATCGACAGCTATGAGCGCGTGATGGAACTCGCTGGCGATGTGTGCGCCAATATCATTGCACCTAACGCTGAGAGCGTTGACGCAGAGGGACCTCGCTGTGAGAACGGTCGTATGATTTACGCATCAAAGACCTACGAGAACCTTGACGCTACGGTAAAGGCCGGACTTAACGGCGTTACCATGCCTCGCAGATACGGCGGTCTCAACTTCCCTATGGCTATCTATTCTGCCATCAACGAGATGATTGCTGCTGCCGACACAGGCTTTGAGAACATCTGGTCTTTGCAGGACTGCATAGAGACGCTCTATGAGTTTGGCGATGAGGACCAGCGTAAGCGCTTCGTGCCACGCGTCTGCAACGGCGAGACCATGTCTATGGACCTTACTGAGCCTGACGCCGGTTCTGACCTGCAGTCGGTTATGCTCAAGGCTACCTTCGATGATGCTAACAACTGCTGGCGCCTGAACGGCTGTAAGCGTTTCATCACCAACGGTGACTCTGACATCCACCTCGT
>DFLE01000015.1:0-80502 GCA_002373375.1 Prevotellaceae bacterium UBA3627 | reverse complement strand
GGACTGTCTATGTTCATCTACGACAAGCGCGACGGCGGCGTTGACGTGCGCCGTATTGAGAACAAGCTCGGTATTCACGGTTCTCCTACCTGTGAGCTGGTATATAAGAACGCTAAGGCTGAGCTGTGCGGCTCTCGTAAGCTCGGACTCATCAAGTACGTCATGGGACTGATGAACGGTGCCCGTCTCGGCATCGCCGGACAGTCAACAGGTACTTCACAGATGGCATACAATGAGGCTCTGGCATACGCCAAGGACCGTAAGCAGTTCGGCAAGGCTATCATCAACTTCCCTGCAGTATATGACATGCTTGCAATCATGAAGGCACGTCTTGACGCTGGTCGTACACTCTACTACACCACAGCACGCTACGTTGACGTATATAAGACCCTTGAGGACATTGAGCGCGAGCGTAAGGAGCAGGGTGAGAAGCTGACTGCAGAGGAGCGCGCAGAGTGCAAGACTTACTCTAAGCTTGCCGATGCCTTCACGCCTATAGCCAAGGGTATGACATCTGAGTATGCAAACCTTAACGCATACGACGGCATACAGATTCACGGCGGTTCTGGCTTCATGCTTGAGTATGCCTGCCAGCGTCTGTATCGTGACGCTCGTATCCTTACCATCTACGAGGGTACCACACAGCTGCAGACTGTTGCCGCTGGTCGTTACATCACAAACGGCTTCTATGGTCAGGTCATCGCTGACATGCTTGAGAGCGGTCAGGCACCTAAGGAGGCTGGCAGTGCCGACTGGTGTGCTGCAGAGTTCCAGCCATTGAAGGAGCGTGTGGCAAAGATGGCAGAGAGGTACAACGAGGCTGTGGCTTACGTCAACGAGAAGAAGGACGACGAGTTCAAGGACTTCGCCATCCGTCACCTCTACGAGATGGCAGGCGACTGCATCATGGCTCTCCTGCTCATCGGTGATGCCAGCAAGGCCCCTGAGCTGTTCGCCAAGTCAGCGCGTGTATATACCCGCTACGTTGCCGCAGAGGTAGAGAAGCATTACGACTTCGTGATGTCTGCCACCTCAGAGGATCTTGCTGACTATCGCAAGTAATTTCGGAAGAAAGTTGAAAGTATTAAGGTATAAGGTTTATTACAATAAAATCCTTAATCAATAACACAAATGAGTCCCATGTATCATTATGACACATGGGACTCATTGTTTTTAACCTTGTATTAGTTGAAATCTGCACAGATAATACACTTTTTTCTGTATTATATATGCAGATTTTTACTATTTTTATTTGATAATTCAAAAATAAGATATAACTTTGCACAAAAATATACATTCATGTATAATACATCCATGTATAATTTATATATTACAGTATGGCAAAGTCTCCTTTTCAATATGGCACAATAGTTGACAAAACGAAATTCGTCAACAGAGTTAAAGAGCGCAAGCAACTGAAAGATCTTCTTGCATCAGGTATAAATGTTATGCTTATATCTCCACGTAGATGGGGGAAGTCCTCCCTCGTAAAAATAGCTATGGATGAATTGTGTGAGGAGAATAAAGATATAAGGGTATGTCATATTGATGCTTTCGGAATTAAAAGCGAAGCTGAATTTTACAGAGTGTTCGCACGTGAGGTTATCAACGCTACTACATCTACAATAGAAAAACGCATAGAGGATGTAAAGACATTCATGAAGTCCATTTCTCCGAGTATTACATTGAAGAGCGATCCCTTAAACGCCGTATCGTTTGACCTGAATTTCAACATAGAGGAACGCGACAAACTTGACATCCTTAATTTACCAGAAACCATAGCACAGAGCAAACACGTTCAAATAATTGTATGCATAGATGAATTTCAGCAACTGGCCCAAATTGCGGAATACAAGGATATGGAGGGCAAAATGCGTTCCGTATGGCAAAAGCAACAAAAGGTATCTTACTGTTTCTATGGCAGTAAACGTCACATGATGTTGGATATTTTCAACAACTCGTCTAATCCTTTCTATCGTTTCGGGCAGTTGCTATTCTTGAATAAAATAGCCAAAGAAGAATGGGTGCCATTCATCATAAATTCCTTTACAAATACAGGAAAGGAGATTTCTACAGAATTAGCATCAGAAATATGTGACATAGTAGAATGTCATTCATGGTACTTACAACAGCTATGTTATTTTGTATGGTCTGACACCATCACCACCGTCACCCCAGATATATTATCAAGTTCGGTACAGACACTGATTGACACCAATATGCCAATGTTTCAGTCGGATATAGAGTCTTTAACCGCTGCACAGGTTGAAATGCTAAGAGCTGTCATTGACGGGGAATATCGTTTTAACTCAATCGAGTTAATGAAAAGGTACTCACTCGGCAGTGCCCAAACTATAACGCGCAACAAACGAATACTTACAGAGCGTGACTATATAGAAAAGCAAATTGGTGGCAACAAATATAACTTCTGCGACCCAGTCTTTAGGTTATGGTTCTGTCGTGACATCAAGTGATTTCATCAATCCACAGAAGTAAAACACAAATAATCCGTCCCTTGTATCTTGACGACACATGGGACGGATTGTTTTTTGACCTTGTAATTGTTTGAATTTCAAACGACGTATTACTCCTTGATATATTTCGCTCCGTTTTCTATTATGATTCCTTTGGCATCATCATCCACCTCCATACCTTGGATGTTATATGTCTTTGTTGACTTGGACTTGACCGCATCAGCCTTTGCGTTCGCAACCTTGGTGGAATAATCTTTCAACAAAGTTTTAAGGTTTATTATCTCCACATTATAATTGGCATCCGTTGACACCCAGTAAGTGTATTTCAGATAAAATAGTTCACCGCTATAAAAGAAGTTACCTGACTCTACTGGAAGTATCAATAGTGTTTCGCCTCTCTCATTAACAAGTCTAACATTTTCATTATCTCCACCATCGCTCAAAGGGAATATATAGTCAAAATCCACATCTATTTTCTCATCAAGAACGTACTCGTTCAGATAGTTTAATTCATCTCTAAAATATACGCCTTTATGATGCTGACCGTATTTATCTGTTGACACATCTTTAATATAAGCACCATCATTAGTAGTGTTATACTTTATTTTTGCTATTTCTACTATTCCGTCCTCATTGATTCCATTGACAGTTAATATTTTATTTTCAACATCCAAATCTGATATACACGACGACATAAACGTATATGTGTCATCAGTAGAACGTACCTCTATCGCACCTTCACGACTAATACGTGAGAAACCAGACGTTATAATATCCACATTAAGAGTTTTTACATAAGGTCCTGCTAAAGTAATGTTTGATGTTGCGACAACAAATAATAGTGTAAGTAAATATTTCTTCATAATTGTATAAAAAAAAGGCGGAACTGCTTTATAGCTTTTCTGCATTTCTGGTACCGCCAAGCACCGCACAGTAAGAAAAGCGTCAGCAGTCCACGCCCCATACTGGTACGTGAACTTGTTAATCGCTTGTTCTCTACTGTTTTTGAAATTGGCGGTTTCGAAATGCGAGAACAAGGACTGTTAGTCCATGTATATTATATGTTAAGCTGTGAGCAGCAACGCCAGGGTTAATAATTCTTGTTACAGTGGGAAATAACAGCCCCACCTTTATTGATAATCAAGAGGATTAAGTCCTCGGCGTGCATCTGCACAAAGTTTCTATCTCACTGTCTGTTTCTTTTTATATAAGGTATTAAAGGGTTTATAATTATTATATTCACATTATTACTCTTATGCAAAGTTAAAGAAAAAATCTGATAAGACCAAAGGTTTGGGGATTATGGAGTTTTTTTCTTTGCCTATATAACACAAAACGACCTCACAGCGTTCCAATTTTTCTTTTGTTTCACCTTATAATTATTAAGCAAAGGGTAATTTTCTTGTCTGTTTGCTTTTTTTTGAGTACTTTTGCACAGTTTATGCATACCAAGACACACATGAAAAACAAAATATGCACAATGATTAAGATGAAACTATGGATGTATGCCGCCATCCTTATCTGCGGCACGAGTCTGTTTACCGCCTGCTCTGATGATGATGACATTACCACATCGCCGTCAGATGAAATAGAGGCTGTAATGCGGAATATGACCTTGCGCGAGAAGGTAGGACAGATGTTCTACGTACGCCCTGAGTCGCTCGACCCTGACGCTGAAGGCAAGGTATATGCTGAACTGAAAATGCAGGAGGTGAACGACAATATGAGAAACGCGAACGCACAATACCCCGTGGGAGGCATCATACTCTATGCCCACAATATCGACAACGAGGCACAGCTGCTGCAGTTCACCAGTCAGCTACACCAACTGAAAGGCCAGCCTTTGCTCTGCATTGACGAGGAAGGCGGTCGTGTGGCACGCATAGCGAACAACACGAACTTCAACATCGACAATGTCGGTCCAATGGGAGACATCGGCATTACTGGCGACCCAGAGAAAGCATACGTCGCCGCCAACACCATCGGTACTTACCTGAAGAAATATGGCTTTGACGTGGACTTTGCCCCTGTGGCAGACGTTAATACTAACCCTGACAACATAGTAATAGGCAAACGTGCCTTCAGCGATGAACCATACGTGGCAGCACCAATGGTAGTGAGCTATCTGCAGGGATTGAAGGATGCAGGTATCATGGGTTGTATTAAGCATTACCCCGGACATGGTGACACTAAGGCAGACACTCACTACGGCTACGCACAGACGCTGAAGACTTGGGAGGAGATACGCGACTGCGAGATGATACCTTTCAAGGCTGGCATCAGTTGGGGTTGCCAGCTGATTATGACCGCCCATATAGCCGCGCCAAACGTGACAGACTCCGACATACCTGCCACACTGTCAAGCGTCATACTACAGGACAAGCTGCGCGAGGAAATGGACTATGAAAACGTAATCATTGCCGACGCAATGGAGATGGTAGCCATCACCAAACAATATCCGGACAACACCGAGGCCGTTAAGCTTGGCATCAAGGCCGGACTCGACATCATTCTCAACCCTATGGACTTCCGCGAGGCGTTTGACGCAGTGGTAAAAGCCGTATATACAGGCGAGATAAGCGAAGAGAGAATCAACGAGAGCGTACGCCGCATACTAAAGATGAAGCGCAGTATGCTGTCAACCACCGCCAGCGCAGACCCCACGCCGCTCAAAGAGTGGAAGGCGGGCGAAACTGTAAGCAATGAGGCGATACAGGCATACGGAGGCATTGACAAGTGTTTTGCCGCCGAGCCGATACCTGATGAAGTATGGGAGCGCATGCAGGGCAAGACATACCAGGAAAACCCATACATACAGCGCGATGACCTGCGCCACATACGCACACTGCACTGGGACTACGACCACAAGATTCACATCGGTGAGATGGTAGTGAACAAGCAGATAGCCGACGTGGTAGTCAATATCTTCCGCCAGCTCTATGACGCCAAGTATCCAATACAGCGAATGGTTCTGCCTGACGTTTACAATGCAGACGACGAGCTGCAGATGCGCGACAACAACACATCCAGCTTCTGCTACCGCACGATATCTGGCAGCGCCACACTCTCAAAGCATGCCCGCGGACTTGCCATTGACGTGAACACATTATACAACCCTTACTATAAGGATCGCACCGACGGCACGCGCTATGTGCAGCCAGCCACAGCAACTAAGTTCTGCGACCGCACATGGAATTTCCCATACAAGATAGACGAGCAGGACCTCTGCTACAAACTGTTCACCGAGGCAGGCTTCGAGTGGGGCGGCAGCTGGACCTCATGCAAGGACTACCAGCACTTTGAATATATAGAAAAAGACTAATAAGACGTAGATATGCGCATAGACGATACGAAGAATCTGCCACCTCTGTGGCTGTCGGCAATGCCACTCATAACACTTGTGGCACTCATAATAATCGTATTGATATATATGCCAGACGATGCACTGAGTGGTGCCAGCCAACTGGCACTCATAGTTGCATCGTCGGTATGCGTGGCTATCTCCATGCTATGGTGCCACACACCATGGGAGACGTTTGAGGAAGGAATAAAGAAGACTGTTGGCGATGCCGCCATATCCATACTCATACTGCTGATGATAGGTGTTATGTCGAGCACATGGATGGTAAGCGGTGTGGTGCCTACCTTTATATATTATGGCGTACAGTTTATGTCGCCGACGTTCTTCCTGCCATGCGCCTGTATCATATCGGCGCTCATATCAGTTATGACGGGTACGTCGTGGACCACCATTGCCACCATCGGTATAGCACTGCTCGGCATAGGCAACGCACTAGGCATACCAGAAGCTCTCAGTGCCGGTGCGATAATATCCGGCGCATATTTCGGCGATAAGATGTCTCCTATGTCAGACACTACCGTACTTGCGTCTTCGATGGCATCTGCAGACCTCTTCTCGCACATACGCTACATGATGTACACAACGGCGCCGAGCATTACGATATCACTGCTGCTGTATCTATTTATAGGATTGGGCTTCAGTGGTACAGACATGGAGATAACGACATATACAGAAGGATTATCGGGCACATTTAACATAACACTGTGGACCATGCTCGTGCCGTTGTTCACCGCAGTGTTGATATATAAGAAAGTATCGTCAATGCTGACGCTCATACTGTCATCATGCTTTGCGTGCCTGTGTGCCTTATTTACGCAGTCGTCGCTGGTTGCAGGCATTGGAGGCGGCAGCGAAGTCACGGCAAGCAGTCTGCTCAGCGGCATCATGACCACCTGCTATACATCTACGAACATAGATACAGGTGTAGCAGAAATTAACAACCTTGTATCCACGCGCGGCATGGCAGGTATGCTCAATACCGTATGGCTCATACTTTGTGCTATGTGTTTTGGCAGTTGCATGGTGACCAGCCAGATGCTGAAGAGTCTAACGCGCATATTGCTACGCGCCATACACAGCACGGTGAGCCTTGTGACGTCAACCGTATGCTCAGGTCTGCTGCTCAATATGGTGATGGGCGACCAGTTCCTTTCGATCATCATGAACGCCTCCATCTTCCGCGAGGAATACGAGAGGCGTGGCTATCGCCCCGAACTGCTGAGCCGCAGCACAGAAGACTCCTCCACGGTAACCTCCGTATTGGTTCCATGGACAGCCTGCGGCATGACGCAGAGCACGGTGCTCGGTGTGCCTACCATAGTATATCTGCCATTCTGCTTCTTCAACCTCATCAGTCCTGTGATGAGCTGTATAGTGGCAGCCTTAGGCTTCGTTCCTACGCCGCAAAAGACAAATGAGAATACAATTAAATAGCAACATACAAATTATGCAAGGAAAAATCATACTCTCTGTCTTATTGTGTCTGCTGTCATCCTTCGCCATGGGCCAGCAGGATATATGGTACTGGCGCGACGGAGAGTTCTACAAGGGTGAGAGCGTTGACAGCATTACCTTCACAAAGCCTGGCGACAACGGACATATCGCCGTTGACATGGGACTGAGCGTGAAATGGGCTGCCTGCAACGTGGGGGCATCTGCCACATGGGAAACGGGGGAGTACTACGCATGGGGAGAGACAGAAGCCAAGGAAAAATACGATTGGTACAGATACAAGTGGGGGACGAATGAGAGTTCCATAACAAAATACTGCACACTGGAGACCAACGGCACCATTGACAACATTGTGCGGCTGAAAGGTTGCGACGATGCCGCACGTATGCGCATGGGCGGTGCATGGCGAATGCCTACGAAGGCAGAGATGCGCGAACTGCTCAGCGGATGTTACTGGCAATGGACTACCGACTATGACGGTCACGGCACCGCCGGCTTCATAGTGTATAAGGCAAAGGACAATGCTGACAAAGGCAAGATAAAATATCCCACAGGACATTTCCTTGACAAGGATGTGACGCTCGCCGCTTCATACTCCCTTGAAGACACCCATCTCTTCCTTCCTGCCGCAGGAAGAAATGACGGTCAGACTCGTAACGTAAACAGCGATTTGATCTACTGGACTTCTTCCCTGTCAGAGAATGACAACCAATATAGCGTGGCTCTCTATTTCTCCAGCAGCGACCTGAACATGCTCGGCTGGAGTCGCGCATACGGATCTTCCGTCAGGGCTGTGCTGCAGGAATAATCCGCAGACCGCCAGCTGACAGCATCCGGACATAAATCAGGCGGTGCCGTGACCTCTGGCTTCTCCGCACCTACGTTGCACGTGGACCATTTGACACTAAGGCCGAGGTCAACGTACTCGTGGGTGGTTACCGGAGCCGCTGCCTGCGGCTCTACGAAGGTTATTGAGTCGACGGATTCTACCTTTGTGGCCTTGCCGTCCTGCCAGTACCATATATCGGTCTGCGCTGCCGCCGTAATGCTCATGGCTGCGGCGAACATTGAAAGTATTGTCTTGTTTTTTTGAGTTTTTTTCTTACCACAGGGGGCAACGACAATGTCGTTGCTTACAAGGGAAGTTAATCTGTTTAATCCGATTTAATCTTCTTTTTCACGAATTTGAGAATTAAAGAATTTATATTGTAATCCGTTTTAATCCGTTGTCCAAAAGAAGTAATCCTTGTAATCTGTTTAATCTGTGGTCGTTGAAGGTTGGGTTCATTTAATCCGCTGTCCTGCGGTGTTGATCACTGTGCCGTCGGCGGTCTTGATTACCAGCTGTCCGTCAATAACCTGCTTGACGGCCTTGGCCTGCGGTGCGGCGGTCTTGGTGGCGGCGACCGCCTCTACGGCTGTCGGTACGTCGTCGGTGAAGTTCAGTTTCAGCGAGGCGGCCGTCAGTCCCTGCTGCAGCACCGTGCCGTCAGTGCCGAGGACCCTCACGTTAGTGTTGTCCGTCAGGTCGATGCGTCCGATGTCGGTCAGCTCATAGCTTGCGCTGGCAGCGCCGTCCTGCTCCACCGTCAGCGGGGCGGCTGATGCCGTGGCTCCAAAGAGGAGCATTGCCATGGGTAAGAGTAACGTTTTTCTCATAGAGTTTTTTGTTTGATTAATAAAATAAGTTTATGTCGTTTCATGAATATTTAACGTTTTGCCTAACGTCTGCTTTTTACCCATTAATCACACTGTCTTGATATGCTAATATCATTGAAATCTGCCGCAAAATTACACTTTACTTCCAATACTTGCAAGTGTTTTGCCGTTTTTCTTTTCTGATGCCAACAATATGGCGAACATGTCAGGGCTGTTTCCTGCACTCTCTCCACATAAGACGCTCCGTAGGGTCCATCTTCTCCGTAGCATAGCTGAGCGTAACGCTGTGCATCTCGCGCACATGCTCCTCAAGGAAGTCGCGGAGCATATCCATGCTTATGCGCTTGCCCAACTCTCGGAGCATCCACCCCACCGCCTTGTGCATCAAGTCATGTGGATGATGCAGATGTTTCCTTGCATAGCGCAGGCACCACTCATAGTCGCCCATCTGCATGGTCTTCCATGTGCACACCATACTGATGCGCTGCCGCCACAGATTGGTGCTGTCGGCAAGTTCGTCAAGCAACCGTTGCTTATAGTCATGACCGCCAAGCCCTGACGGCAGCATAAGCCAGTGACCGAGAATCTTCGGCGCCGACATATCAACAAGGTCCCAGTTGTTAGCCTGGTCAGCATATTGCAGGTACATCTGCACAATCTCATCGCGTCGTCTCATAGCCTCAGCATCATCAGCAAGCCGCCTTGTGGCAAGTCGTTCAAACTTTGCCACGAGTACCAGCAGGCCACACAACCTTACCTCATGCCATTTGCTCTTGAGCAACACGGGCACCTCACTCAGCTCAATGTCCTTAGCCACTGCCTTCACCACCTCACGCGTCTGCGGCACCTTCAGTCCGATGAACATATCGCCCTCGCCGTATTCTCCCGGTGCAGTCTTAAAGAAACGCATCAGTATCTTGCGCTGCTGTTCATCATGCAGCGACTCCATATATGATATAATCTCTGTGCTTCGCAACTCTAAAAACATTTACATTAAACATATAGACACATTCCATATACAAAGATAATAGAAAAAATCGTAAGTAGCAAAACACCACATCATATTTTCACAACAACATAATACCTATAAAAAGAGAAGCGACCGTCCGGCACAAGTGTCAGACGGTCGCTCTATTATATTCAGTCAATTTATATTACCTGACAAGGAACTTCTTCTTGTTCTTTATGTAAATACCTGCTGGCAGTTTACCGCCATTTGCAGACACCTTCCTTCCGTCAAGAGTATATATAGCGTCAGCATCAAAGGCAGGCTGTACCACCTCTACATTAGTTACAGCAGTAGCCTCCATTTCCTCTTCTTCCTCAAACGCTATGACAGACACCGCCTTCGCATTGCTTGAGCTGCCTGGTGTGAACACCAGCTTCTTAATAGACTGTCCGCCGTTAGCGAAGTAAGCATAGTAGGTGGTGCCGGCAGTCAGCGAAGCGCTGATAGACTTCTCCGTATAGCCATTGGTATAGCCGTATGCCAGTACGCCGTTGCTACCTACAGAGAGCGATGTGCCAGTTGTGACCTTAGTACCGATAGCCGTGATGCGGTCAGTAGCGGTGCTGTTGTTTGATACATAATACACCGTCAGCGTACCATTCTCACTTGGTGTGTACTTGATATGGCGGTTCGTTGATGAACTTGTGCCGTTCATGTGGAAGCCAGCCGTCGCAGAGATGTAGTCACTTGTGTAAGAAGAGTTGCTGTTGCCCACCAGTGTCAGTCCGTTGTATGACGTGGTGTAGTTGCTGCCCGAAGCCGTAACGGTTGACGTAAACTCGCTGAAGTCCCACTCTATGCTTGAAGCCTTGCGGGTTATGGTGATGCCAGTAATGTATGGTTTTGACGCACCACGCATGATGTAGATGGTCTTGACACCGTTATAAGCAGAGGTGAAAGTGAACTTATTGCTGCTTATGTTGTCACTGCTGCTGTTAGTGTAAGCCGTAGCAACGTAACCACCATTGTCGCCAGTGGTTGTCAGCACGTCACCCTCCTGCAGGGCAGAACTCAAAGTAATCTTTATATAAGAGCCGCCAGAGTTGCGAGTGGTTACGCCGTTGGCAGTTACCATATTGGCAGCTGTTGACGCATGGCCGTTGTGTACCAATGCCGAACCGCCAGAGATGGTAGCGTATGAAGACAGGTTGAGGTCGCCGCCTGCTGCCACGCTTACATTAGAGGTTGCCTTGTTCTTCAGAGAGAAGATGGTGGTGGTGCTGGTAGATGATGAAGAAGATGCTGCATCAAGAGGATAGTACTCTGTGAATGTAGCAGAGGCATCTGCACGCTCCGCCTTTGTTATGTCCTGCACCAAATAGTTAGCATACACCTCAAGGTCGGTATAGTAACCGCGAGAGTCGAGGGTATATGTAGCCGAGTTGTCCTTTGAGTTTGACAGGCCGTGCGCTGTCTCCCATGCGTCAGGTATTCCGTCATTGTCAGAGTCTGTCTGCTTTGTTCCGCTAAGTGTAGGCCAACCACCTACGTCGCCCTGAGTGTCAATGAGACCGTATGTAGAACCGTTGCTGCCTGTATAGGTGTATGTACCGTTCTTTGTCTCGTTGGCAATGCGGGTATCAATAGCGTCTCTCTTATAGCTTGCACCGGCATACTGCACAGTCTTTGTGAAAGCATTGTCAGCAGAGTGCAGTGAGATGGTGTTATATGAACCGAAGTCATTGGCTGATGACTTGTAGCGGCTGTTTGACAAACAGTTTGTTACAAACGACGTGAAGCTGTAGCCTGAGTCGAAGGTGATGTTGCTGCAGCTTGTAGATGATGTGGTAAGACTTACGGTAGTGCCGTTTACCTTGTTGCCGTTGATGTAGAACTTACCAGGCACTACGCCATACTGGTCGCTGCTGTTACAGTTGCTGCACTTTGTTGTAGGATTGAGCAATCTGTTCTGCGTCTTTGCCACGTTGATGGTGCGTGGTCCCGGCTTGTAGTAGTTGTTTATCATGTTGAACTTCTTAGGCTGAAGTCCTTTCTTGTTCTCACCACCATAGGTAGAGTTGCCACCCCAGTTATATACTACATTATTAATATAGTCAACTATGCCTGCATGCTCTGCCAGGTAACCATGGTCAAAGCGCGGGTTACGAGAGTTGTGGTGTGCCAGCAGATTGTGGTGGAAGGCTGCATTGTCGCCACCCCAGATGCCGCCATAGCCATGACTGCCCTTGTCGTGCACGGAGTTGGTAAGCGACTCAGACAGTATGCACCACTGCATGGTAAAGTTCTCGTTGCCATAGAAGGATCCGCACTCGTCCACGCACCATGACACAGAACAATGGTCGATGATGATGTTTTTCTTGTAACCGCCCGTCTTGTGACTTGCCGACATAGCGTCATTCTCGTTTCCGGCAGTGTCACCCATGCGGCAGCGAATGAAACGCACAATAACGTTGTTGGCATTGATGTGCAGGGTGTAGTTTCTCAGGCAGATGCCTGTGCCCGGGGCTGTCTGTCCCAGAATGGTGCAGTTGTCCTTCTCAATCTTAAGGTCAGACTGCAGTGCTATTGTTCCTGCCACGTCAAACACGATGATGCGCGCGCCGTCGGTCTTGATGGCAGCACGCAGCGAACCAGTACCGGAGTCATTAAGATTGGTGACGTGAATCACCTTACCACCGCGTCCACCGGTGGTGTAGCGACCGAAACCCTCTGCACCAGGAAAAGCCGGAGCAGAATAAAACTGTGCCTGAATGCCACATGTGCACACAAGCAACGCCAAGAGCATCATTGCCCTTAGTGGTTTTTTCAATAAAGATTTGCTAATAACCATTGTATTAAGTTAGTTTAGTAAATAAAGATTTGATACGCACAAAGTTATGAATTGTTTTTGTTTTACAAAAACAAAAATATCATCTATACACCTAAAAATGAACATTTTGCGCAAATTTACACCCTGTAAGAAACAATATTCCACCTATAGTCACAACCTCTATATGTGTATTACGAAAAAAAATAATAAACATGACATATAGAACTAAAAAAAAAAAGGTGATTATAGAAATACATAGAATAGGACATTTTAGTGATTTGCCCTTTTTAATTTTGTCAACGAAAAAACGTAATCTAGGAGAAAAACAACCTCTTGAAAGGGCTAAAAACATCAATTATTATCTTCTTTTCCAATGAAAGCATAGCTTTTACAGTGTAAAGTGATAGCTTTCACGATGAGAAACGATAGCTTTTACATACTGAAAGCATAGCTTTTACGACGCAAAAACTATGCTTTTTTCATACTTTTTTACAACCTATCACTGATTATCAATAAGTTACAACCTTCTATAGATTTCGCTGTACACAGCCAGCAGGAAATAATTATGAAATATCGCAAGCATGAGGCGTTAACGAAAGGTTCCAAATAGGACATTTTTGTCATAGGCTGACATAAATCAAGTCCAATTCAACACCGTATAAAGACAGTTTTTCCATGGATTTATTATTAGTCTAAGGATTATAGGATTTAAGGATATTCCTCCAAATATGTCAGAGTTGTTGAAAATAAAATTAATGATAAATTCTTGCGTCCCTACGGTAGCAAGCGTCTCCTTACGTCGCCGAGCGCGTGGATAAAAACTCTTTTTATAATCCCAGACTCTATGAGCCAGAAATATTTCTGAGCCGCCAGGCTCCAAAGATTGTCCTAATGATTTTCCATGATTTCTGCTCCACAGGAGCATGGGTATAAAAAAGCCAGCCCCACCGTTTATTAACGGCGAGGCTGGCTTTGGAAATTTTTGTCTGTAGTATGTAAACGTGTAGGCTGATAATCATCGCCTACGCTTACCCGCGTCATTGAAGTTGGGGTTATATGACTTCTGTTTCTTCTTGGGCTGGTTCCCCTGATGTCTGTTATCTTTCCTTCCTCTGGTATCGTGAGTCCCATTTCGAGCTCCTCTACCCTTGTTGTCACGGGACTTACGCGATGGTGGAGCAGACTGTCCCCCCTCATCCTTATACCAGAAGAAATACTGACGCTGAGCCAGTTTTTCTTTCTGCGTCTTGGCAGAGAACACCGGCTCAAGGGTGTAAGGGTCGTAACCAGTGTACCACGTCTCTGTGGCTACGGTCATAGGCGTAGGCGTAAAGTCCTGCACCTGCTCCAGCTTATATCCCATGCGCTTGGTGAGGTCGGCAAGCTGTGCCATATCACGCTCGGTGCATCCGGGATGCGAAGAAATAAAATAAGGTATGAGCTGCTGGCGCAGTCCCTCCTCCTTGTTTATCTGGTCGAATATACGCTTGAACTCATAGAACAGTTTGAACGACGGTTTGCGCATAAGATAGAGCACGCTGTCGGACGTATGCTCTGGTGCTACCTTCAACCTACCACTGACATGCTTGGTTATCAGTTCACGGGTATATTGCCGCGCCGCCTCGTTACATTTCTCGTCTTTACTCTTATGCAGCAACAAGTCATAACGCACACCACTGCCTATAAAGCTCTTCTTTACCTCTGGCAGCGCATCCACCGCATGGTATATGTCGAGCAATGCAGAATGGTCATTCACAAGGTTTGGACATACCTGTGGATGGAGGCAAGAGGGTTTCTTACACACCTCGCAGGCCTTGGGATTACGTCCGTGCATGCCGTACATATTGGCTGACGGACCGCCAAGGTCTGACAGATAGCCTTTGAAGTCGGGCAGTTTAACAACCTCCTTCACCTCTTTCATTATGCTTTCCTTGGAACGGCAGGCTATGAACTTGCCCTGATGAGCGGAGATAGTACAGAAGGCACAACCGCCGAAACATCCTCTGTGCAGGTTGACGGAGAACTTTATCATATCATACGCAGGTATGCGCTTACCCTTATACTTAGGATGGGGCACACGCTGGTATGGCAAGTCAAAGGACGCGTCTATCTCCTCCGTTGTCATCGGAGGATAAGGAGGATTAACGACAGCGTATATCCCGTCAACGCCCTGTATCAGACGTTGCGCATGCATTTTGTTTGACTCCTCCTCAATATGGCGGAAGTTCTCTGCCTCAGCACGTTTGTTACGCAGACACTCCTCATGAGAGTGAAGGATGATATCGTCATCCCTGAAACCTCCGGGTATTTCCTCTTTCTTTGCAAGAAAGACTATCTGCGGAATATTATGCAACTCATACAGGGACTTACCCTCGGCAAGGCCGTTGGCTATCTCTATAGTGACCTTCTCACCCATACCATAGGTTATCATGTCGGCACCAGAGTCACACAGTATGCACTTACGCAGAGAGTCGCTCCAATAGTCATAATGAGTCAGTCGGCGCAGCGAAGCCTCTATACCTCCGAGTATCACCGGTACATCGGGAAACAGTTGCTTCAGTATCTTGGTATATACAATGGAGGGGTACTCCGGACGGCAGTCATGGCGTCCGTCAGGAGAATAAGCATCCTCTGAGCGCAGACGCTTGTTGGCTGTGTACTTGTTGACCATGGAGTCCATGGCACCCGGCGATATGCCGAAGAACAGGCGTGGGCGCCCCAGCTTCTTAAAGTCACGGAAGTCGCCGTGCCAGTCAGGCTGCGGCACAATAGCTACCCTGTAGCCCGCCGCCTCAAGGGTACGACCTATCACAGCGGCGCCAAACGACGGGTGGTCCACATAGGCGTCACCAGAGAACAGTATTATGTCAAGCTCATCCCACCCCCGAAGTTCACACTCTTTCTTCGTGGTAGGCAGGAAATCTGTCAGCATCTGTTATTCTTCTTCTTTTTCAGGGTTCTCTTCCAACCAATGGGCGTAAAGCTCAATAAGGTTAGCCAGTCCGACTGACTTCATATTAGGATGCGCCAGCACGTCCTTGTAAAACGTTACCAACTTGGCATCTGCCGCACTTGTAGAGTCTATCAGACCTCCCACGAATGACTTCAGGGTGGTCAGCACAGAGTCATCCACTATGCCGTTACTGCCAACAAGGTTCTTGAACAAGGAGTATTGCTTTATCACCTCGAGGTTTTCCTCAGTGATAGTCATCGTACGCGTGCCTGAGGCATTGGAAACTATATTAAAGGTGTTCATAGTATATATAAATTTACTGATGGTTTAACAAATACGATATTATACCACGCATGGTATATGCCCGCTGTGAAGCGCTTGATATGCACTCGAACGGGAATCCCATGACGAATGACGACATGTGTCCACGATATGCCACCGCCGCTGTCTGTCCGTCACTATACTGCATACACACAAACGCTCCATGCATAGGATGCAGGACATCACTGCGTGTAGTGGCATAATGGTCTGGATTAAGGGTATTGTTAAGTACAATGGTTTGCTGCAGACCGTTGACATAGTCATTGGCTGTATTGGTGGTTCCTACATGTGAGGCATGAAGCACTTGCTCCATGAACAGCTGCTCACCAGTGGACTTCATATCCGAGCCGACATACGAGCCGCTAACCAACAGGGCATGGTGACCGCTGATGCTGTTGACCGCGCCAAAGGCGTATGATGACAGTCGTTGTTGCATGGCAACCGGTATTGTCTTATACTGACGCAGGCTGTAGCCGTCATTACGCTCGTTACCCAATATAAGGTCAACCACATCATAGCGTGAGAGGTCTATCATACTTGTCTCTACTACGCTCCTCGTGCAGCTCACGATGTTGTACCTATATGCCGAAGCTATGGCCTCCGCATGTTCGCCTACATAATTGAAGCTGTTACCTGCAACGAACTTGCCCTCCATCTCACTTGTTGATGCGCCGAAGTCCTGCGATGAGATGTCATAGTCACTCTGCCTGCCACACCAGCCGGCTGTCATGCCGTATGACACACCCGGGTCAAGGCTGATGTCAAAGCCTTTCAGCGAGTCTGTATTGATTATCTCAGGAGCTGCCAATCGTTGGAAGCCGTTTACTATAAGGATATTCTCAGCCTTTGGTCCGTGCCATACCACTGCCAGTTCCTCTGTAGGGAAGCTCTCGCCACCCTCATTAACAGCAGTTACGCGGAAGCGATACACTATATCTGGCATCAGGCGCATACTGTAGTTACTCTGGCTTACGTTGACTCCATTGTCATAACCCGTTACTCCCACTGACATATAGATGTTATATGATACGGCTCTGGCAGTATTCTCATACTCATCCAACTGCTGGTTCCACGCGAGTGTGGCATTACCCAGTGTGTCTAACGATATACGGAAGTCCTTAGGCGTCAACGGAGACACCACTACTCTTCCACCGTGTGCCTCTGACTCAAAGCGCAGCATCGTCTTATATATAGAGCGCGCCAAAGTGAACTTAAAGTCTGGGTCATGAGCCAAGCGCATATCGGGGAAACTCTGATGTGACAATGTCTCAAAGATAGCCGACGGCACTGCAGGCAATCGCGTCTCTGAATAATTCTTATCATACAAATCACGCCAGCGCCACTCACCATAGCGTGCAGACAGGTCCTCCTTTGACTGCTCCAACAACATCTTCGCAAAGTTCTTTGAATGATGACGTGACGCGCCTGCAGCCAGTTTCTCTTCGTTAAAATCAGTGGTGCAGACCGCCAGAGAACCGAATATAGACTTAAAGTCCTTGTTATATCCAGCATCAGAGTGTACCGCCAGCGTCATATCTATAGGAACGTGCTTTCCCTCCTGACCGGGAACAAACGGTGAACCACCTGACAGCCAGTTAGACATCAACGAACGCACATTTATGTCATCTTTATAGTCATCTTCTCCCTTATACAGCGAATAGACATCATAAGGTACTCCTGCCCACTGTGCATAATAACGTGCACCCTCAAGGCAACGCGGCACACCGCTGACACCTTCACCACGCACTATATTGCCCATGCCACCGCCGAAACGTACAGCGTCGGTGGTAACCACACATTTGTCTTGCGAATATGAAGACAGTTCTACATAGTTATATTCAGGACGGTTATTATCAAAATCAAACGTGCCCAGATACACCCATGTGCCACCGCCCATACGCTGGTTCACTATAACCTCCGTACATATCCCCTGGTGCCACACCTTGTAATGTGCTTTATCTGTGCTTGCGTCCACCGTAGCGTATGACACATATACAGCATACTTGCCACTCTTCTTCAGCGCAGGAGTGTATATAGCCTTGGCACTCACATCGCTGCGTGAACACTGCACCTGTCTGACCGTACCTTGATCAAACGGATTGTAATTGTCACTGATATTGCCTGATGGTATAGAGAAACCATTGACCGCCATAGGCGTAGTCCAAAGCTCAAAGGCGCCCGTTTCCCTATAACCAGTCTCCGGACTGTCATTATCCACTATAACCTCTTCAGTCTGCCAGTCACGCTCACGGGGTGTGAACACTACAGCGCCTGCATTCTCAAGCATCGGTATAAGGTAAGGCACCACAATGGTCTGCGTAAACAAATCCTCTGTTGTGGAGAACAGACGTGGTCTCTGCCACTTCCATATACTCTGAGCCATATCATAATACTTTCCATGACTCGCCCATACCGTAATATGCTTATTCTTCAAAGCGGCCGTCACCTTATGGGGCTTTGACACATTGCTCACCCACGGCTGACCGTCATAATACACATCGCCCCACCAGCCATGATGACGTCTGTGAGGCTTTTTCTTCTCTTCCACCGTCACCTCATGTGTCAGGATGTTTTCTATCAACGTTCCCTTGGTATATATACGTACACCGTAGTCCTTATACTCCGGTGGCAGTGCCTTGTGAACATCTTTTGTTACCTTGCGATATATCTTCTTTATAGTCTTACTGGTAAATGTTTGGTCCGCAAACGAGTCATCCATATATACAAGAATGACCTTTGCATTGTCATCAACGCGTAAATCCGTTAGGTGCTGTTCGTATGAATCAGCAAAGCATGATGTCGTAAGACACCATGCCACACATAATATTAACAGTTTTATTATCTTCATTTTACGACTCAGATATCTCATCTATCGTGTTATACGGCAAACTGCTCTGGGTGTTTGCCTTTGAAATTCTTGAAATACTCCTTTATCTCTGCCATCTCTCTGTCTATGTCACCCGTTGGCACAACCACTTTCGTGCACTGTATCAGTTTCCTCTCATAGTCCACACCATATAGCAATATAGGCAACCCTGCCTTCAGTGCAATGTAGTAAAAGCCCTTCTTCCACTCCGGGTTACTCTTACGCGTACCCTCAGGAGTGACACACAATCTGAACACCTCAGACTGTTGTGCAGTCTCAGCCAAGGCGTCAGTCATGCTACCTTTCTTCTGCCTGTTGACAGGTATTCCCCCCAACCGACGGAAGAGCGCACCCAACGGGAAGAAGAACCACTCCTTCTTCATCAGGAAATTTATCTTCACACCATCCGCATGAGAATATAACTGTCCTAACACAAAGTCCCAGTTACTAGTATGAGGAGCTAAACATATAATGTATTTCTTTGGGTGACTGACAGACACTTCCTTTGTCCATCCACATACTTTGTACAGGAGCCACCCACACAGTGTCCTCAACATTTACGAATAGATATTATTAATTTGGTCCACAATGTCATTTACCTCATTATTAAAACCGTCAATCAAGACGCCGTAATACTTCTTGGCAGTCATCCCCGGCTCCGGATGCGATACACGCATCACATAGTCAGAATGGATACTTATTATTGACCTCAACAGACTGTCCACATTGTCCTTGTCTGAATTCTTGTTATACACCGATGCAGCAACACACTCAGCAAAGAGTTCGCTGCAAATATAGTTAATGCCTCGTTTCAAATCTCTCTTGTTAGCCATAATCGTTCGATTTTAATTATTCCAAAGGTAAAGTTTTTTTCTCTAACTTACAAACATTTGTTTCCTTTTTTACACTTTTTAAAACAATTGTAAAATCTTTCTTATAATGTGTCAATATTTTTTATTAACTTTGCACACAAACGAAATAGTGTTATAAAAATAAAATGGCAAAAGAACTCAAAGAACTTACAAAACGTGCTGACAACTATAGTCAGTGGTATAATGACCTCGTTGTAAAAGCCGACTTGGCAGAGCAGTCTGCAGTACGCGGATGCATGGTTATCAAGCCTTACGGCTACGCTATATGGGAGAAAATGCAGCAGCAACTTGACAAGATGTTTAAGGAGACGGGTGCACAGAACGCTTACTTCCCTCTGCTTATTCCAAAGTCTTTTCTCTCACGCGAGGCAGAACACGTTGAGGGATTTGCCAAAGAGTGTGCTGTCGTTACACATTACCGTCTTAAGACAAACGATGCCGGTGACGGTGTAGTTGTTGACCCGGCAGCAAAACTGGAGGAGGAGCTCATCGTTCGTCCTACATCTGAGACTATCATCTGGAACACATATAAGAACTGGATCCACTCATGGCGCGACCTGCCACTGATGTGCAACCAGTGGTGTAACGTAATGCGTTGGGAGATGCGCACACGTCCGTTCCTCCGCACATCAGAGTTCCTGTGGCAGGAGGGACACACCGCTCATGCCACACGCGAGGAGGCTGAGCAGGAGGCACAGAAGATGCTGAAGGTTTATGCTAAGTTTGCTGAGGAGTGGATGGCAGTTCCTGTAATGCAGGGCGTCAAGAGTGAGACTGAGCGTTTCGCCGGAGCACTCGACACTTACACCATCGAGGCTATGATGCAGGACGGAAAGGCTCTGCAGTCTGGTACCTCACACTTCCTCGGTCAGAACTTTGCTAAGGCTTTTGACGTTACATACCTTACAAAGGAGAATAAGCCAGAGTATGTATGGGCTACATCATGGGGCGTTTCTACTCGTCTTATCGGTGCACTCATTATGACACACTCTGATGACAACGGTCTTGTATTGCCTCCACGCCTTGCTCCACTGCAGGTAGTTATCATACCAATAGGCAAAGGTGAGCAGCAGGAGCAGATAGCAGAGAAGTTCCAGCCTGTCATTGACGCATTGCGCGCCAAAGGCATCAGCGTAAAATATGATGATGCAGACAACAAGCGTCCAGGCTTCAAATTCGCTGACTATGAGCTTAAGGGTGTACCAGTGCGCGTAGTAATGGGTGGCCGCGACCTTGAGAACGGCACCGTAGAGATAATGCGTCGCGACACATTGGAGAAAGAGACTGTAAGCTTTGACGGTCTGACAGAGCGCATAGAGAACCTTCTTGAGGACATACAGCAGAACATCTTCAAGAAAGCCCTTGCCTTCCGTGACGCTCACATCTACGAGTGTGACAACTATGAGGAGTTCAAGGAGAAGGTAAAAGACGGCGGTTTCTTCCTCTGCCACTGGGACGGCACAGCCGAGACCGAGGCAAAGATAAAGGAAGATACACAGGCCACCATACGTTGCGTACCATTTGCCTTCGAGCAGACACCAGGCGTTGACATGGTGACAGGCAAGCCTTCTAAGTGCCGCGTACTCATAGCCCGCAGCTATTAATCACTGTATAATAAAGTATAAGCTTTATTAATCATGAACACGTCAAGTCACAAACATCATGCGGAGAAAGGCAGCACTACTGCTTTCCGCACCAAAATGCGGCAACGCAGACGCAACAAGAAACTGTTTACAGCCATCCTTTGGTGGTCTCTTGTCATCATTGCTGCAACTATGTTTCTTGCAATGATTGCCTCATATATGATAGGGAACTAAACATTACTGTTTACATAAACCAATTTTACTAACTCTAAAAAACAAAGAACTATGAAAAAGTACATTGCAGAAGCAATCGGCACATTCGTGCTTACGTTCCTCGGTTGTGGCGCAGCCGTATCACTTGGATGTGCAGAAGAAAACACAGCAGCCGTTGTAGGCACAGCAATTGCCTTTGGTCTGGCTGTAGTAGCTATGGCCTACACTATCGGTGGCATCTCTGGTTGCCACATCAATCCAGCCATTACCCTTGGCGTTCTTGCCTCTGGTCGTATGAGTGTTAAGGATGCTTGTGGTTACTGGTGCGGTCAGCTCATCGGTGGTATTGTCGCAGGTGCTGTTCTCGCAGGAATATACTGCTGCACCTCTGGTCTTGGTGCCAACGGTATCGGTGCCGGTTGTAACGGCAGTGTCGTTACGGCTCTCATCGTTGAAATAGTATTGACAGCACTATTCGTGTTTGTTGTGCTTGGTACAACAGACTCTAAGGTAGGCGCAGGCAACTTCGCCGGTCTTGCCATTGGTCTGTCACTGATACTCATCCACCTCGTAGGCATCCACTTCACTGGCACCAGCGTCAACCCAGCACGCTCTATCGGTCCTGCTATCTTCGCAGGTGGCGAGGCTCTCGCTAACTTATGGGTATTCATCGTTGGTCCACTTGTTGGCGGCTTGCTTGCTGCTTGCTGCTGGAAAGCTGTAGGTCCTTGCTGCGGTTGCTGCAAGAAAGACGAGGAGTAATAAAGAAATAAGACAAAGATAAGAAGTAAACCTCGGTTTACACATTCATGACATAAGATACTGGTTACGACGTCTCATCGTTGTAACCAGTATTTTTTTAGGCGTATAGTTTATAACACACACTCCATGGCATAGACAATGACACAGCAGAGCACAGCCACAGGAAACAGCCCCATGCCAAACCACGCTGCAACAATGCCTGCAAGCAATGCAACCACACCAGCCAACGGGTTTTCTGTCGCCTCTACTATAGCTGGAAATGTCATCACGGCAAGCGTCACATATGGCACATAGTAAAGGAAACTACGCACAAACCTGTTCTTTATACGTCCCTTTATCAGCACCATCGGCAGCACACGTATAAAGTTGGTGGTGACTATAGCCAACAGTATATATATAATAATGTTACCTCTCATTGTCATCATCATTAATAGGACGCAGCCAAGCCGCTACGGCAGATATCACAATTGTCAACAATATTATACGCGTACCCTGACTCACCTCGCTCACCAAAGGCATCACTGCACACAACGCGCTCAACACACAACTTGCCACTAGGGCATAGAGCACGTTTCGGTCACGTCGTGCGGGTGGCACTATGATAGCAAGAAACATTCCATACAACGACACGCCCAAAGCAGCCACAATATTACCAGACAACACACCTCCTGCCACTATGCCCGCAGCGCATCCTGACGCCCAGAACAAAGATGATATGAATGCGGCTGAATATGTATATACAGGCGGTGTATATCCCTCATGGACTATAGAAATGCCAAACACCTCATCAGTAACACAACATGCCATAAGCAACCGTTTCAGCAGTGACGTGCCCGGTGCAATCTTCTGAGACAATGCGGCACTCATCAACAGATAACGCAGGTTAGTGACAAGACTCATTGCCACCACTTCCACATATCCGGCGCTCAGCGCCACGAGCGTATATACACCATACTCTCCTGCCGAAGCACGCGTAAAGAAACTTGTTATAAATCCCTGCACAGCCGTCAGTCCTCCTCTCTTGGCTATTATGCCGAGAGAGAAAGCCACAGCGAAATATCCCAATGCTATGGGTATGCCGTCACGCAAACCACGCAATGCCTCGCCAGCAGTGCCAGTCGCACCAGACTCGCCTACCGTACTGTTATTTCCCGTCAATCTTTCCTCCATTTATTCTTTTTAGAAGCTCTGTGGGCAGCAGCAGAACTTGTCTCCGGTGCCTTGAAGTTCTCCACATCATAGCTTTTCTGCTTCACTGACGATACAATCTTTTTCCCTGAATGCAGTGCGTCACGGTATGATGCGTAACGCTCCATAATCATATCTACATAAGCAGCAGTCTCCGAACCTCTCATATATCCGTTCCTAACCACCGCATCACGATAGTAACGTGAGTCTGCCAACAGCAGCACATATCGTCTTACATCATTCCACCTCTGTGCAGAACCGCCATACTTCCCTGCCAGAGCCATAGCATCACGTATATGGTGATATCCACCGTTATATGCTGCCAGTGCGAACTTCTGTCTCTCCACAGGGTTTGCCACATCACGGAACAGTCCTTGCAACTCACGCATATAACGTGCCGCAGCAGCTATATTAGGCTCCGGCTCATACATCTGTCCACGCGGCAAAGCCAGATGGTCTGCCGTGGCAGGCATAATCTGCATCAGACCACACGCACCAGCCCATGAGTGTGCCTTCGGGTCGAAGCACGACTCCTGATAACACTGCGCCGCCATCATCACCCAGTCCATGCCAGCCACTGCCGCATACTTACGGAAGAATATGTCATAACTTGATATCTGTCCCTTCGTGGCTGACAACATAACAGGATATATCCTGCGTGTCACTGTCGGCATCGACAGCAATACCTGTTCCTCCTTCTTTACCTCAGCCATCATCCCCGACTTATACCATGCCGTTATCGCCGCCGTAAGGTCCTTACTGTCCTTACGTGTCAGCCATCCGACGGCACATGACACGAAGTCCGCGCGCTTGGCACCCGTCATAGGATATGCGATAATATCTCCTTCCCCGTCACTCAGGCGCTTGAGCATCTCTGTAGTATCCCTGCACACGTCAACTCTCAACTTGACATGCAGATGCTCAGCCAGCTTCTCACACAACAAGTAATGCGCACCCATACTCTTACCATGATAGTCATAGTAAGTCTCAGGTCCTGACAGTGTGAGCATTATCATCTCCCCACCCTGTTGTATATCCTCAAGTGAATAGTGAGCGTCAGCAGACGATGCCGTGTCTGCATCATCTTTCTCTGTCCCCTCCATCTCCACCGTAGCACCCCACGGCGTCTCTATGGATGTCTGTCGCTCCTTACATCCATATATGATAATGAGGGAAATAACTACAAAGAAATATTTACTTACCCTCCAAAGCATTAAATTCCTTTCCCTTATTGAGGTTCAGATAAGCATCATACAATATATGATACCAACGCTGACGGTCCTCAGGCTTTTCCTTGCGATACTTCTCCATATACGGCAACAGGAGCCTGTAATACTTCTGTGCCTCCTTCATACGGTGACGATAGGGCACTCCCGTCTTCTTCAGCGTCTGCTGAGCCTTCACATTATATATATATCCTATATTATAATTCAGTATAGGCAGAGTGTCGTTCCTCTGCTGCAACAAGGAGGCATACCTCAACGCATCATCATACTTCTCCATTGACATCAGTACAGTATGCTTTGCCAACAGGAACAATCCGTTGAGAGAATCCTTCTTCAGTGCTTCGTCCACATACTTCTCCGAGCGCACATAGTCGCCCTTCTCCGTATGGTAGTCTATCAGGCGTGGAAAGAAATACTCTGACAACGGATACTGCTTGAAGCCCTCCGTTACATATTTCACATACAATGCGGAGTCGCCCTTGTCCAGCGACAGTTCCGACAACAACATCAGGGCGTTCTCCCTCTTCGCCGTGTCTGCCAGTGCCTCTGTAGAATACTTCAAAGCCTTGTCCAGGTCTGGTATCTCCTTAGCCGACACCACCGACAGATAGGCCACCTTCCTGTCATCCACCGAGTCATTCTTCTGGTCTGCAAACATCTTCCAGTTACGCGACTCCAGATACACGTCGAAGCACTGCCATGCCTCTGCCCACTCCTTGTGTTTCAGGAAGTATATGCCTCCCTTCTTAATGTTCTCCCTGTACGGTGCGAGAAACGCGCCGTGCTTCTTTCTATATGATGGTTCTGAAACTCCTTTCTCGTTAGGCTTCGCATCCAGACTGTCAAACTTCTCCATTGTGAGAAACATTCTGCGCCCGGTCCTTACATACCAGGCAGTGTCCACCTTTTGTTTCAGATACATTTTCTCATTCCCGGCCTCATACTGTTTCCTTACCAAGTCAATCAGCAGGAGGTATAAATCTTTCCTCTCCCTGTACTCGTCCTGAGACAAGTACTTAGCTATCGTCTGCTCACTCTTCTCCAGTGCGTTCAGTTTCTTCTGCGCGTTATTGTCGTTCTTCTCCATGTCCACGGCATTCTTTATCGCATCCTTTGCCGATGCGATATCCGCCTTCAACTGCTTTATCTGTTTCTTGTCAGCCCCGTAGGCACCGACAATGACAGAAGCAATAAGGATAAACAGAACTACAATCTTACGCATATCACCTATTTTTATTCAAACGTTGAGAACAGGGCATCAGCCCGGTTCCCAACGTTTTTCTATTAAGTCACAATAATACTTTCATTACAAATACTTACTCACCGAGCAACTTAGATATCTCCTGAGCCTTGGCAGTCTGTCCCAATCTGGTATAGAGGCTGCGCAACTGCATAGGCCAGTTATATACCTTCTCGTGGTTAGGATCAAGCTCTCTTACCTTCTCGTAAGCAGCTACCGCACCGTCCAGAGCAGCCTTGAAGTTCACCAGGTTTTCTCCCAGCACTCTGCCGTTCTTGTCTGCATGGTTGATTTCTATCTCTGCAGCCTTGTTGGTGTAACATACTGCAAGAGCCTCCCAACCTGACACGAACTCAGGGTCAGCCTCTACCACCTTCTTGTAGTCCTCGATAGCCTCGTCGAATTTCTTCTCCTCGCTGAGCATAGTACCACGTACCAGGTAAGCCACCTTAGTGTTCTTGTTCTCTGTGATAGCCTTGTTAATCAGAGAGTTCACCTCGTCCTTCTCACCGATGTAATAGTTGAGGAGGCAAATCTGCTGGAAATACTTGTCAGCGTTAAGGTCCTTCAGCGCATTGATATAGTTCACAGTGTCCTGCTTAGTGTTCAGGTCACGTCCTATGCAGCTGAGATAGATCTGCTCTGCGTTATCTGTCACACGCTCATCAGGCAGCGCAGCCTTAGCAAACTTAGCAGCGTTCTTAAAGTCCTGCTTCTGGTAATAGCTTACACAAGCGAAGAAAGAAGACAAAGCCACATAAGGGTCCTCACCCTTCACCACACCCTCAAGGCTCTTTGGGTTGGCGCTGTTGATGTAGGTAAGGCTGTAAAGGAGCTTGTCGTCAAGGTCTGACGTCTGGTTAGCGGCATTGACAAGCTGAGGTCTGTAGTTCATCATCTCAATGTTCGCTTCCTTGGCGTTCTTGGCATTGAACTTATCACACATAGCAGCCATCTCCACAGCGTTGGCTATAGCCTTGTAGTCCACCTCTGCAGTCTTGTTCTCCTCCAGGGCCTGAGCGCTCTTCTGTGCTGCAGGCAGAGCGAGCTTATAGAGCTCTGCATAAGCCTGTCCCTTCTGCTCGTCAGTCAGAGTCTCAAACTGCTGCTTCAGTACCTCCTTACCGGCTACAAAGTCCTTTGTTGCCTTTATCTCCTTTGCAATTTTAGGATTGCCTTGTGCAAATGATGCGGTTACTGCTACAGCAGCCAGCATCGTCATAAAAATCTTTTTCATAATTGTTTATTCACAGTTGTTAGTTTAATCATTATTTTGACGTATCAACGCCCGAAACGTTGAATGCGCTTACTCCACATTATTATTTGTCTCGTCAGCCTCGTCCTGCTCCTCCACATCCTCATGCGGCACTACGCATACACTGGCTATCTCCTCGCCGCGCTTCTTCAGCTCTATGAGTTTCACGCCCTGCGTGTTGCGTCCCTTCTCGCCGCCCGTGTCGGTGATGGCAAAGCGTATAGCTATGCCGCTCTTGTTTATAATCATAAGGTCCTCGTCACCCTTCACACACTTCACAGCCACCACCTTGCCGGTCTTGTCTGTCACGTTCAGTGTGTTGACGCCCTTCGAACCGCGCTTGCTAAGCCTGTAGCCGCCGTCTTCCACCTTCATATAGGTGGTGCCGTCCTCGCGCTTGGTCTCTGTCAGCACGCCTATCTTAGAGCGCTTGCCGAAGCCCTTCTCTGATACAACCATGAGTGACTGCTCTGGGTCGTAAGCCACAACCATCTCTATCACAGCGTCGTCATCGCCCTGCAGCGTCATGCCGCGCACACCGGTAGCCAGACGGCTCATCACTCTCACGTCGGTCTCATTGAAGCGCACTGCCTTACCGTTACGGCTGGCAAGTATCAGCTCGTTGTGTCCGTTGGTGAGCATTACGTTAACCACGTCGTCATCCTCCCTGATGTTGATTGCACGCACACCGAGCGAGCGAGGACGTGAGAACTCCTTCAGGCAGGTACGCTTCACCGTACCGTTCTTAGTGGCAAACACCACGAAGTGGCTGTTGAGGAACTCCTCATCCACGAACTTATGGCTCTGTATGCCGAGGAATGCGTTCACGCTGTCATCTGGCTCCAGCTGCAACATATTCTGTATGGCACGTCCCTTTGAGTCACGTGCTCCCTCTGGTATCTCGAAACAGCGCTGCCAGTACACACGTCCCTTGCGGGTGAAGAAGAGTATCATGTCATGTGCGTCAGCCGCATACATATACTCTGTGAAGTCTTGCTCGCGTGTGCGGCTGCCGCGTGTACCCGTACCGCCACGGCTCTGCGCGCGGAAGTCGGTCTGCAGCGTACGCTTAATATATCCCAGGTGGCTCATGGTGATAACCACAGGGTCGTTGGCATAGAACTGCTCAGGGTTAAACTCTGCATTAGAGAGCTTTATCTGTGTGCGGCGCTCGTCGCCGTATTTCGCCTTCACCTCCTGCAGCTCGTCCTTCATCACCTTCTTACACAGCTCAGGGTCCTCAAGTATCTGCTGCAAGTATGCAATGAGTTTCTCCAACTCCACATACTCGTTACGCAGCTCTTCCACACGCAGGCCTGTCAACTGTCCGAGGCGCATATCCACGATGGCACTTGACTGCAGCTCGTCAATATTGAAGCGCTCCTCCAAACTGCGTTTTGCGTCGGTCGGAGTCTTTGATGCCTTTATAATCTGCACCACCTCGTCAATATTGTCCACGGCAATTATCAAGCCCTCAAGTATATGGGCGCGAGCCTCAGCCTTGCGCTTCTCAAACTTGGTGCGGCGTATTGTCACGTCATGACGGTGCTCCACGAAGTACTTTATGCAGTCCTTCAGTGTCAGCAGGCGCGGACGTCCCTTCACCAGCGCAATGCAGTTAACAGAGAACGAGCTCTGCAGCGCCGTCATCTTGAACAGTTTGTTCAGTATCACGTTGGCATTAGCGTCACGCTTCACGTCAACCACGATACGCATACCCTGACGGCCCGTCTCGTCGTTCACGTTGGATATACCCTCCAGCTTACCCTCCTTCACGAGGTCGGCGATGTTCTCTATCAACTGCGCCTTGTTCACGCCGTAAGGTATCTCTGTCACCACAATCTTGTCATGTGACTCGCCTGACTCTATCTCTGCCTTCGCACGTATCACGATACGTCCGCGACCGGTCTCATAGGCATCCTTTACGCCCTGTATACCATATATATATGCACCCGTAGGGAAGTCTGGCGCCTTCACATACTGCATCAGACCGTCAGTATCTATCTCCGGATTATCTATGTATGCACAGCAGCCGTCTATCACCTCTCCCAGGTTGTGGGTAGGTATGTTTGTAGCCATACCCACGGCAATACCGTTACCACCGTTCACCAGCAGGTTAGGTATCTTGGTAGGCATCACTGTAGGCTCCTGCAGCGAGTCGTCAAAGTTGTTCATCATGTCAACCGTCTCCTTATCCAGGTCGTCCATGATGTGCTCACCCATCTTGCTCAGTCGGCACTCGGTGTAACGCATGGCTGCCGCAGAGTCGCCGTCAACCGAACCGAAGTTACCCTGACCGTCCACGAGCGTATAGCGCATATTCCAATCCTGTGCCAGGCGCACCAAGGCGCCATATACAGAAGAGTCGCCGTGTGGGTGATACTTACCCAGTACCTCACCTACTACACGCGCACACTTCTTGTACGGCTGGTTGCTGGTATTGTTAATGCCGAGCATACCATAGAGTATGCGGCGGTGTACCGGCTTGAAGCCGTCACGCACATCAGGCAGTGCGCGGGCCACGATTACGGACATTGAATAGTCAATGTAGCTTGACTTCATCTCATCCTCGATGTTTATCTTTCTGATGCGGTCGTAATCGTACGTCTGTGTCTCATCCATTTATTTTATACGTTATTTTTTAACTTCTTTCTTCTTTTTACACTTATTCTGCTCATCCCTACCCTTTTTCACAAAAATGCCCGAGAAGGGGCCTAAAACGCCCTCTGTCGCATTTTGCGCATAATATTACATTTACAAAATTAATAAAAAAAACGCTAACGGGAAAAAGTAAAGTCTTAAAAAAACATATTTTTTATTTATTTTTTGTACCTTTGCAGTCATCTAATCAATATTCTGCTATAATGAGACATTTTTTGACAATAGCATTACTTGCTTTATCTTCTTTCCTATGCACCGCACACGCTGGTTCGTTCGAGGCAGGGAAAGGCACGTTTCTGCTTAACGGTAAGCCATTTACGGTAAAGGCTGCCGAGTTGCATTACGCCCGTATTCCTCGTCCCTACTGGGAGCATCGCATCAAGATGTGCAAGGCGTTGGGTATGAACACCATCTGTATATACATCTTCTGGAACAAGCACGAGCAGCGCGAGGGCGTGTTCAACTGGAGTGACGACTGTGACATAGCGGCTTTCTGCCGTCTGTGTCAGAAGAACGGCATGTACGTCATAGTGCGTCCCGGACCTTATGTATGTGCTGAGTGGGAGATGGGCGGACTGCCTTGGTGGCTGCTCAAGAAGCGTGACATATCGCTGCGCGACTGCGACCCTTACTTCCTTGAGTGCGTGAAGCGCTTCGAGACCGAGGTGGGCAAGCAGCTGGCTCCGCTTACCATAGAGAACGGCGGGCCTATCATCATGATGCAGGTGGAGAACGAGTACGGCTCCTACGCCGAGAACAAGCCTTACGTCAGTGAGGTGCGCGACATACTGCGCTCCGTAGGCTTCGACAAGACGGTGCTCTTCCAGTGCGACTGGTCAAGCAATTTCGAGATGAATGCCCTGTCTGACCTTCTCTGGACCATGAACTTCGGCACCGGTGCCAAGGTGCTCGACCAGTTCAAGCGCGTGAAGCAACTGCGCCCTGACCAGCCGCTGATGTGCTCCGAGTACTGGAGCGGATGGTTTGACGGATGGGGCACGTCTCACCAGACCCGCCCTTACGACGCTATGGTCAAGGGCATCAAGACTATGCTCGACAACAATATCTCTTTCTCTCTGTATATGGCTCACGGCGGTACGTCATTCGCACAGTGGGCGGGTGCCAACAACAAGGGTTTCGCCCCTGACTGCACCAGCTACGACTATGATGCTCCTATCAACGAGCAGGGTGCCGCCACTGAGAAGTATTACAAGCTGCGCGAGCTGCTGCAGGGCTACTCTGACACCAAACTGCCCGACGTGCCCAAGCCGATGCCAATAATACAGATTCCTGAGGTGAGGTTTGACCACATGATGCCTCTGCTGAGGGCTGGCAACATGCCTGAGCCTGTGTCTTCACACGACGTGATGCCTATGGAGCAGTATGACTTGGGCTACGGCAGCATACTCTACTCTACCACCATGCCTGCGGTAAAGGCGGGCACCTTGTTGCAGATTAACGACATGTGCGACTATGCCATAGTGTATGTGAACGACAAGAAGGTGGGCGAGCTCTACCGTGGCAACGGTTATGAGACGACGCTGCGCCTCCCTGAGGATGTGGCTGAAGGCAGTTCTCTCGACATTTTCATCGAGGCAATGGGACGCATCAACTATTCTAAGCTCATCAATGACCCTAAGGGCATAACACGCAGCGTGGAACTGCTTACTACCAACGGTAAGGACGAGGTTACTTACAACCTCAAGGACTGGAAGGTCTATCGCTTCCCTATATATGACGACGCTGCCTCTATCGACAGTCTCGCCGACAACATGAGCGCCATACCGGGCACCGGTTCTGCCGGCACCCCTGCATACTACAAGGCTTCGTTCACGCTGAAGAAGACGGGCGACACCTATCTCGACATGAGCTCATGGGGCAAGGGTCTCGTATGGGTTAACGGCCACTGCCTGGGACGCTTCTGGAACGTAGGACCACAGCAGACGCTCTTCCTGCCTGGCTGCTGGCTCAAGAAAGGCAAGAACAGGGTTGTGGTTCTCGACATCACCGGGCCTGCCAAGGCTTCGCTGCGCGGACTGGCTGAGCCTGTCGTTGACCAGCTGCACCGTGAGTTCCTGCCTAAGGATGCTGTCAAGGGCAAGGCACTGAAGGAGGCGCTCGCCGGTAGGGCCGGCGCTCCTAAGGCCAAGGCTGCCGCTGATGGCGGACAGGGTAACGATGCCGCACCTGGTGCCAAGTAACCGGTAATCAAGACTGACATTTTGTTACAAAAAAGGCTTTTACGCTTACACTTTGTTTTTTCCTACCGCCATTTCCTTGCGATATTTGAAAATCAAATATCCGTTGGTTGATTTTACGCGATTTTTCAGCTTTTATATAACTGCCTGAATATCAGCGCACGACAAAAACAGGGGTTCGTCATAGCCTTGTAAAAGCTATCAAGTCACGGTGTAAAAGCTATCACTTTACAGTGTGAAAGCTATCGAATGACGAGGTGAAAGCTATCGAATGACAGAGTAAAAGCTATCGAATGACACTTCATGGTGTGTTTTTGGATGTTTTTCCACCACACAAACCATACAGAAAACGGAGATGCCGCTCTATTTCGGCATCTCCGTTTGTCTTTTCCCTACTTTACACTTTGTAACCCAAAACACTGCTTTCCCTGACAAAATGTCCTGACATTGCAGCGTCAGTGATAAAATATAAATAAGTATTTTTTGTAATGTCGCAAAAACTTTGTAACTTTGCTGAATAAGAAACATAAACGATATAAACTACAATGAAATTCAAAAGAATATTACTGAAGCTCTCTGGTGAGAGCCTGCAAGGCAAGCAAGGACATGGTATTGACACCGAGAGACTGAACGACTACGCACGACAGATAAAGGAGATAGCCGACATGGGCGTGGAGATTGGCATCGTGATTGGCGGTGGCAACATCTTCCGCGGACTCTCTGGTGCCGGCAAGGGCTTCGACCGCGTGAAGGGCGACCAGATGGGTATGTGCGCTACGGTTATCAACTCACTGGCGCTGTCATCAGCACTCGACGCTGCCGGACAGAAGAACCGCGTGCTCACTGCCATACGCATGGAGCCTATCGGCGAGTTCTATACCAAGTGGAAGGCCATCGATGCCATGAAGCAGGGCGAGGTGGTCATCATGTCGGCTGGTACGGGCAACCCTTATTTCACCACCGATACAGGTTCTTCATTGCGCGGCATAGAGATTGAGGCAGACGTGATGCTCAAGGGCACACGCGTGGACGGCATCTACACCGCCGACCCGGAGAAAGACCCTACGGCAACAAAGTTCCACGACATCACATATCAGGACGTGATAGCCAAGGGCCTGAAGGTGATGGACATCACAGCCACTGCCATGTGTATGCAGAACAACCTGCCTATCTATGTGTTTAACATGGACGTGGTGGGCAACCTGAAGAAAGTGATGCTGGGCGAGGAGATAGGCACCCTGGTACATAACTGAACTTTTTAATTAACGACTGATGCTATGAGAACAGTAGAGATAAGATGCAAGAACAACGGACACACCGCGAAATGTGAGGTGGGCAGCACGCTCAGCGAGATTTTCTTCATGCTCGACGTTGATATGCCTTTGCCGCCGATGGCGGCTAAGGTCAACAATGAGCTGATGAGCCTGAACTATCGCATATACACCAACAAGACGGTGGAGTTTATCGACATCACCAACCCGCTGGGGCTGAAAATATATACGCGCACCTTGTTCTTCATCCTCTGCAAGGCCGTACACGACCTCTTCCCTGACGGGAAGATAAGGATTGAGTTTCCCGTGAGCAACGGCTACTATTGTCTGCTCAGCATCGGGCGCGACGTCACACCCGACGATGTACACGCCCTGCGCGCGCAGATGGATTCCATCATAGCGTCTGCCACCCCCATTAAGCGTCATCACCGTCCGGCCGAGGAGGTCATTGAGCTGTTCAGAAAAGAGGGTGACGAGTCTAAGGTGGAACTGCTGGAGACCCAGGGACGTATGTACTCGTCTTATTGTTCCATAGATGACTACAACGACTCGTTCTACGGTCCTGTGCTCTGCAACACGCAGGAGATAAAGACCTACGGACTGGAGATGTATTATGACGGGCTGCTGCTGCGCATACCTCAGCGCAGCGACCCCGACAAGCTCGGGCAGTTTATACGTCAGGACAAGATGTTCGACCTCTTTGAGGAGTACCACCAGTGGCAGGACACCATGCGCATAAGCACCGTGGGCCGCCTCAACAAGGCCATCATCGCCGGACGCGGCAAAGACATGATAATGGTGTTTGAGGCATTGCAGGAGAAGAAGCTCTCACGCATTGCCGACGACATAGCCAGCCGCCACGGGGTGAAGGTCATACTGATAGCTGGACCGTCAAGCAGCGGCAAGACCACCACCTGCAAACGCCTCTCCATACAGCTGGTGACCAACGGCATTCGTCCTATCGGCATTTCCCTTGACGATTATTTCGTTGACCGAGAGAACACCCCGCACGACGAGAACGGCGACTATGACTATGAGTCGCTCTATGCTCTCAACCTCGAGTTGTTCAACCAGCAGCTCAACGCTCTTATCAACGGCGAGGAGGTGGAGTTGCCTAAGTATGACTTCATGACAGGCAAGAGCGGCATGAGCGGCAAGAAACTGCAGTTGCACGATAATGATGTGCTCGTAATCGAGGGCATACACGCCCTCAACCCCGAACTGACGGCGCAGATACCACAAAACCAGATTTACCGCATCTATGCCTCAGCACTCACCACCATCACCATGGATGACCATAACTACATACCTACCACCGACAACCGTCTACTGCGACGCATCATACGCGACTACAAGTACCGCAACAACACCGCACAGCAGACCCTAAAGCGGTGGCAGTCGGTAAGGGCTGGCGAGGACAAGTGGATTTTCCCGTATCAGGAGAACGCCGACATGATGTTCAACACCGCCATGCTCTTTGAGCTGTCGGTCATCAAGACTCAGGCTGTCCCTCTGCTGGAGCAGGTGCCTGAGAACTGTGACGAATATACCGAGGCGCACCGTCTGCTCCACTTCCTGCGATACATCAAGCCTATCCCCGAGAGCCAGATACCCCCCACCAGCCTGCTGCGCGAGTTCCTTGGCGGCAGTATGTTTGAATATTGACACCCGTTATTACCAAGGCTGAACAGCCAGATATATATGAGAGCGCCCCGCCCTGAATCAGAGCGAGGCGCTTGACTTTTGTGCCGCTAAGTTAAGTTTGTCGCTGTATTACAGCGACCCCTTCTCCCTTTCCCTAAGCATACAGCCGCTGCTGGAACTCCCTGAGCCGCTTGTCAGTGATTGAATACAAATTTACAAAAAATAATCAATACTCCAAAAATAATTTAACATGATTTGCACCTTATTATATATATAGCACCGTCTGCACTACGTAATAACAAGCGACGCGGCAGCATAACAAAAAAGGCAAGCACTTAATAACTAAGTGCTTGCCTTTGCTCCAAGTGATCTCGCGGGGATTCGAACCCCGGACCCACAGCTTAGAAGGCTGTTGCTCTATCCAGCTGAGCTACGAGACCAACCATAATATGTTAATCTGCAAACTTCCTTGTTTGCGACTGCAAAATTAATAAAATTATTTGAATTAAACAAATATTTTTGATAAACTCTTAATTATGGTCTCTTATTAACCCTAAAAGCTGTTTTTCTAAAGGTGGGTTCTATAAATAACATTATGGTGGTAATTTATAGACCCCACCTAAAGTCATAAGACTCATTTATTGTTACGGCAACTTACCGCCTCCGCCGCTCTCCGGATTGTTGTCAAGGGCCTGTTGGTTGATGTTAAGCCAGTTACCCCAGCCCGTAAGTTTGTGGAAGTCGCATTTCTCATAACCCTCATTGTAGTTGTTGAGCGGCTTCAAGTCCGGAATTATGGTCTTATAGTCTAATGTATAGAACTTTTGGCGCAGCAGACATACACTCAACGTATAGTGCTCCAGATGCTGCACGCTGTTGTTGACATCGCGATAGTGTACGAATGCGTCCTTAAAGGCATTGTCCATATCTTCTGAAATGGCCTCAAACTCAGCATCGCCGGTTTCCTTTGCCAGTAACTGAGCATAGTTTGCAATATCAAAGAATGGGTTTTCCCATTCATACTTCAACGTACCATTACTATTACTTCTTATACCATGGTATCTATAAACTTGGCTTGTGGCTCTGTCTATAGCTTCTTTCTTGGTAGGATACAGAGCTATTATGCGATCACACAATCGTTTTGACACATCGATGACAGGCTGGAACTTATCTGTGCGTATCATCTTGTAGTCACCGTTAGGAAATACTCCTTTAGAAGCGTCCTCCATATAACCATTCTGCCAATCTGGTGTACTACGTTCAAACATAAGGCCTCCTGCCTTTTCGGCATCACCAGTTTCCTTCAAACCTCGTACAAACTCCGTCAGCAGCACGCCGTCACTGGATAGCACATGAGCCGAGGCTATGATATAGTCGGCAAAGTCCTTTGCCTGGGTCAGCGACTCCATGTTGCCCATAAAGCAATTATGGAACATCAGTGTATTGAAGCGATCAATGCCTGCCGCCTGCATGGCATCGTACATCTCATACATATCCATCCACTCGTTATCCACCCATTCATCGACCATAACACCGCGTGTGGTGTTATTGATTATTTCATATTTGCCAGGAATATCGAGCATGGCATCAAAACCGCTGCCGTGTCCCCAGATGGCGAGCACATAATCCTCTGCAGGACATGCCAGGCTACTGAATTCAAGGAACATACGCATCGTGTTCGGATTACAGATTTTCAGTTTCTTGGCTTCCTCACCCATTCCGTAAGCCTGCATGCCTTCATCTTTTATCTTGTCAAGGTCAGTTTTGTCGTTCAGTTCAAACCAAACGATATCACCAGGTTGTGCATACTTGCCGGTAAAGGGCTTATCCGGTTGATCCTTGCCATACTTATACATACAGACTACGCGCACGTTGTTGTGGTCATCAAGGAATGTCTTAGCCCTCTCCCAGAAACCTGTCTCGATAGCATCATCCATATTGCCACCAGCATTACCATATACAAACACAGTGAATTTTGCCGGCTGCGGTACATCTATTATTTCTTTCGTCTTACTCCACGTATCAAACTTCGATGCCATATCGCTGTCTGTTCTCTTGAAAGTCAGATTGATGTCGGAACCGTCGCCCATGCGCAGTTCACTGCCATCAACTTTCCATTTGGCATTCATCACGTCTCTGTCCTTGGGTGTCAAGGTGAGCACCCCGTCAGCAGAAGCGGTGTAGGTAAAATCAATCTTCTCGCAACCCACAGCCTTACCATCTACGGTATAGTAGATGCGTGTACTGCCCGTTCCGTCAGCATTGAACACGGTATTCTGCAACGTCTCACCGTAATTCCATTTAGCAGAGGTCATACCTGACACGTCAGAGTACCAATTGCCTACAATCCTGCCGTCCACACCGGGTGCCAGCGTTTCTTCGTTTTCAGTACATGATGCCATGCCAAGCGCAACCAACACCAGCAGCATCCAAAGGTTAAAGTATTTTCTCATGATGTTAATAACACATTTAGGTTTATACATTCCCCACGGAGAATCATGTCACATGATACTTAGAGGATACTGCAAAATTATGAATAAAATTTCACACAATCAAACTTTTCCCTGATTTTTTCACTCAACATCCCATCCCCCCTACCCTCCCCGTTTGGGCATCTATCCCTGCTTACAGGGAGAAATTGGGAGTCAGAAAACTTTTGAGGGCAAGCCGAGGTTTATTGTTTTTATTGTTTAATTTAGGTTAACGAATATAAATTTTGTGCAATTATTTGCTCGTTTGAAAAAAACAAACTAACTTTGCAAGTATAAAAAAAGATGTAATTTTATCGCCGACTAACCGACCAATAGGTCTTTTTCCTTAAAAAGATTTGATACCACCAAACACCTGACACACAAGAGAATGCCTGTACGCAGGCTTATTTTGCGTGGACTGAAAAGAACAAAAACAAAGATGTGTAGAGCTTTTCTTATCAATCTAATCTAACTAATATTACTAATTTTAACAAAATGTTCCTAAGCAAGAAAGAAGCCTTCAGTAGGCTGAGAGGTATAGCCGTTGTTGCTGTAGCCTCTCTGTTAACGGTTTCGCCGGCTAACGCCCAACGCAAGACAGATGCTCTTGACCGTGGTTTGGTGGCTGTAACCCAAAGTTCTGGCGTGTTCCTCAGTTGGCGCGTACAGGCTGACGAGTACTACGACGTGAAGTACAACATCTATCGTAACGGTGCGCTCGTGGCACAGAACCTCGCAGTGTCTAACTACACTGACACTGGCGGCAATGCGTCAAGTACATACACCGTGGCAGCAGTAAAGAACGGTATAGTAGGCTCACAGTGCTCTTCCGTGACTCCTTGGGCTAAGCAGTACTTGGAGATTCCTGTATCTAACGTGCAGGCACGCAACGGCGTGACAGTATGGAAGCAGAGAGACCCAAGCTCAGCTATGGCTAACTACACCATCAACGACATTTCTCTCGGCGACGTGGACGGCGACGGAAAGGTGGATTTCATTGTAAAGCGTAAGAACCAGACAGACCAGGACAACCTGTTCCCAACAAATAACTATCAGATGTTCTGCCAGATAGAGTGCTACGCATCTTCTATCAACTATGGTCGTCTGTGGTGGATTGACTGCGGTCCTAACATCTGCTATGGTCCTGACGAGCAGTGGGACGCAGTAGCGTTTGACTGGAACGAGGACGGCGCATGCGAGGTACTCTACCGCGGTGGTGCCAACACCGTGATACACCACGCTGACGGCTCTACCGAGACTATCGGCAACACCTCAGAGAACATCCGCTCTGGCATAACACACACCGCCAACATGACATTCTCTAACGCTGGTGAGGAGTGGCTTATGTATATAAACGGTAAGACAGGTTACACTTATGACGTGATATCTTACCCTCTGCCACGCGGCAATGCCTCTGACTGGGGTGACAGCTACGGACACCGCTCAAGCAAGTACTTCATGGGTGCTCCATACCTTGACGGCGTTAATCCTTATATCTTCCTCGGCCGCGGTATCTACACAAAGATTGATGCCTGCACATACCGTGTGAACAAGTCAACAAACAAATTGTATAAGGTAGGCAACACCTGGCACAGCTATACTAACTCTGGCTGGTACGGACAGGGCAACCACAACTTCTCTATTGGTGACGTTGACGAAGACGGCAGCGACGAGATTATCTACGGCTCTATGGTGCTGGACTTCCACACTGGTGACAATTCGCTGCACGGATGTTCTTCTACATCATTGGGACATGGCGACGCATCACACACTGGTGACCTCGACCCATTCCGCCCATGGCTGGAGACTTTTGCCTGCAACGAGGAGAAGCCATGTAATAACTTCCGCAACGCCGCTACATGTGAGATATATGCTCGCACGGTAGGCAGCAGTGACGACGGACGCTGCATGGCTGGTAACTTTAGCAACGAATATCCTGGCGGCATAGGCGCATCAACAGGCTCAGGCATTATACCTCTGAGCTACATACAGCCTTCACCGACATCTCCTACATACATCAGCGGTATGTCAAACAACTGGAACGCGCAGACTCCTTACCCTATGGCACTGAACTGGCGTATATATTGGGACGGCGACCTGCTGTCAGAGACTATCAACGGTCCTGGCTCAAACGAGAGCTACCTGTATGTTGACAAGCTCGGTTCAAGAATATATGACACCGGTCATGGCAACTATGAGACTGCCTGCATCAACAGTACTAAGAAGAACCCATGTGCTACAGGTGATATCCTCGGCGACTGGCGTGAGGAAATAGTAATGCGTTCTGCCGATAACAGATATATACGCGTTTACACCACCGTAACTCCTACTACACACCGTTTGCCTTCACTGTGGTATGACCACCAGTATCGTCAGGCTATGGTATGGCAGACCGAGGGTTACAACCAGCCACCTCACCCAAGCTTCTTCGTAGGTGAGCTGGAGGGACTCACACAGGCTCCTCCTCCATTGTCATGGACTAACCGCTATGGCATCGGTAACGGTGGCACTATCAGCACTTCTTATAATAATAAGGATGTATTGGTATGGCCTGACGGCAATGGCTCTGAGTATTCTGTTGCTATCGCCAGCGGCGCTAAGCCTTCTACTGTTTACCTTAACTCTCGCACCACTATCGAGGGTGGCGACCGCGTAAGCTACACTGAGACTAAGCACACTTGGGACCGCATACGCCTTACCGGCAATGCTCTCTCTGGCAGCACCAACGTATGTAAGCAGGGTTCATCTGCTGCACACCTGCCTTATGTGACACACACTCACACTGGTAAGACCGACGTATGGCAGGGCGCACTGATATGCTACGGCAGCATCTCTAACAGTCCTGTATGGGCTAACCGCTTCACTGAGCTCTTCCTCGGTTGCGCACTCAGCGGCTCTACAAGCTACTACAAGTCTGTAGAGATGGAGTATGGCAGCGCACTGTATATCTGTGACCACTCTAAGACCACTCCTTATACTACCAACAACGGCTATGGCCACATGAACGTGGGCACCATGACACTGAAGGAAGGCTCAAGAGTAGTATTTGACATCAACGGAACAAACAACGCAAGCGGCGACAAGCTGGGCATCACCACGCTCAACGTACGCAAGCAGACATGGCAGTATGGTCCTAAGTACCTCGCTCCTGTGTTCCAGATTAACTCTTCTTCTACACTGGCTCCTGGTAAGTATGAGCTCGGCACAGTAGGTTCTGTAGCAAGCGGCAGCCTGTCAAACATCATCATAGAGGCTAACATAGCAAGCACTTCAAAGGCTTCTCTGTCTCTTGAGAGCGGCGTGCTCTATCTTAAGGTTACAGGCACCTCTTACAATAAGGTTTACAACCTTGACTTCGAGTCTACAAGCTCTAACAACTATGGCTTTGCGGTAGCAGCAGGTAACGTGGCTAATATGGACAGAGTAGCCGAGAGCAACGGCAACCACTTCTTCCATCTCTACCTCGGTTCTAACAATAACCGCACCGTGAACCTGTCATTCGCCAACAACAGCGACTTCACTACAGCCATAAGCTACTCATTCGAGTTTGACCTCGCACTTGTAAGCGGTAACTCTAACACCTCTACAATTTCTGTAATAGGTAGCAACGGCACACTGTGCAACATCTCATTCGGAGGCAGCGCATCTACCGCAACCGTGACAAATGGCAGCGGCACAACGTTAGGCACTATAGCTTGCAGCCCATATCTGAGCTCACACGCTACTATCTCTTCTACCTATTATCCGTCACAGTTCTACCACTTCAAGATATCTGGTACATCAAGCGGCGTGAAGCTCACGGTAACACGTAACGGCTCTACCGTAATCAACAATGCTACACTGAGCAGCAGCTTCGCCACCGTACAGTCACTGAAGAACGTACTGGGACGCTGGTACTCTCATGTGGCTTACGACAACATCTGCCTCTGGAGCCTTGTATCTCTCAATGCCAAGGCTGCAAACTTTGACATAGAGGAGGAAGAGGAAGAAGCCACAGCTATTGAGGAGGCTCAGACAGAGACAACCGCTCCAGTGGTAACTGGTTACTTCACTCTCGACGGTCGTCCTGTTGACAACCCACTCCGTGGCAACATCTACATCCAGAAGATGAGCAATGGTGCTGCAAGGAAGATTTTCTTCAAGTAATAAGATGAGCATGGCTGATTATTACAAATAACAGCCAAAGGAATAAAACATTCAGCCTCATCGCTCAACTGAGCGGTGAGGCTGATTTCTTTTGTCATACAATCTCTATACCCTACTCCACTTTACAAACCCCACCAAAACAGAAAACAACATCACAGAAAACAATACCACAAAGACAACACCACAAAGACGTGGGAACAAATATCATTAAAAGAAAATTGCGCGGACCCTACAATGCTTGTAGTAATCCGCGCAACTATTCACGTTTTGTATCGTTACCTATTCTGTCTTCAACAGATTGTCTATAAAGTCATCCAGTTCCTTATCCAGACCATCCATCAATTCATGTCCGATAATTATTGTGTCATCATCATCAACAACATACAGTTCAGCTACATGTTCCGCCGACTCATTCTCCAGAACATAGTTATACGGCTCAATGATGCCCAGAGCACCCGGTTTCTGTTCAAACTGCTCTATCTGCGCCCTTAGACACTGAGCCACCTCGTTGTAGAACACATCAGTGTCAAGCGAGGCGTTAATCCACTCCTCCACGACGACACGGGTTATCTCCTTGTCGTCGTCATCAAACGCCATAACATCACCCGTCTCCTGTGTGACACGGATATGTATGTCAGTGAACACTTCCGGTGTATCCGTTGAAGGATACTTCTCGGCTAACTTGTTTAAGAAACGCTGAACTTGATGTTTTGTCTTATCGTTTGCCATGACACTGTTTGTATTTCTTACCTGAACCGCACGGACATGGGTCGTTTGGTCGAGGTTCTTTAGTATTTACTATCGGTATGCGAGGCCCCTGCGACGCAGTTGGGTCAATGTATCCCGGACGGTTCATGCCATCAGGCATTGGCGGCATACCCGGACGCTGCATCATGCGACGCGGCTGAGCAGGAGCTGCAGGTGTTCCGTCAGGATTCAACTCTGGCTTGTTTGTGCTATACTGTGGCTGTGGTGCCTGCCTTGGCATCTCCATAGGAGCCTGTTCAGGTGCCTGCTCCTTATGTATATGTATGCGTGAGAGTGTAGAACAGATGCTGTCATTCATCTGGTTAATCATTGCATCCCACAGTTTCACAGACTCCAGTTTGAAGATAAGCAACGGGTCTTTCTGCTCATAGCTTGCATTCTGTGAGGAATGACGCAGCTCATCAAGCTGACGCAAATTCTCCTTCCAGTTATCATCAATGTTATGAAGGATTATCATCTTCTCAAACTCACGCATGATATTCTTAGCCTCTGTGTCGTAGCACTCCTTGAGGTCAAACGACATACGATATATCATGTGCTGGTCGGTAAGAGGAATGAGTATGCGCTCAAAGTTAACGTTTGGATCCTCATATATCTGCTTAACGACTGGAGCCGCCTCCTCTGCAATCTTGTCCACGTGAGCCTTGAAGTTCTCCATTACCTTCTGGAAAGATATCTCCTCCAACTGGTTTCTGTCAACAGACAAGAACTCCTCCTCTGTGAACGGTGGCTCCATGAAGAAGAGCTTCAGGAACTGCTCCTTGCAACCGTTGTAGTCATTATTATCAAGTATAGACAACACACGGTCCCATATCGTATTGGTGATATCCATGCCAATGCGCTCACCCATCAAGGCATGACGGCGCTTCTCATATATCACAGTACGCTGTTTGTTCATCACATCGTCATACTCAAGCAGACGCTTACGTATGCCGAAGTTGTTCTCCTCTACCTTCTTCTGCGCACGCTCTATGGCACTGGTAATCATTGAAGACTCAATACGCTCACCCTCCTCAAAGCCGAGACGGTCCATCACCTTTGCTATACGCTCAGAGGCGAACAGACGCATCAACTTATCCTCAAGTGATACATAGAATACAGAAGAACCCGGGTCACCCTGACGACCGGCACGACCACGCAGCTGACGGTCCACACGACGGCTCTCATGACGCTCCGTACCTATAATAGCGAGACCGCCTGCAGCCTTCACCTCTGGTGTAAGCTTGATATCAGTACCACGACCTGCCATATTGGTGGCAATAGTCACAGCACCCTTGCCGTCAACACTTCTACCAGCCTCAGCCACTATCTGTGACTCACGCTCATGCTCCTTGGCATTAAGCACATTGTGAGGTATGCCACGCATCTTCAACATACGAGAGATAAGCTCTGATATCTCCACTGAGGTGGTACCCACAAGCACCGGACGTCCTGCGTCGCGCATCTCCACAATCTCGTCTATCACAGCCTTATACTTCTCACGTGCTGTCTTATACACGCGGTCATCCATATCCTTACGCTGCACTGGCTTGTTGGTAGGTATCTCCACCACATCAAGCTTATAGATATCCCAGAACTCACCAGCCTCTGTTGACGCAGTACCTGTCATACCTGATAACTTATGGTACATACGGAAATAGTTCTGCAGTGTTATCGTAGCGTATGTCTGTGTAGCGGCCTCCACCTTCACGTGCTCCTTGGCCTCAATAGCCTGATGCAGTCCGTCGGACCAGCGACGACCCTCCATGATACGTCCAGTCTGCTCATCCACAATCTTAACCTCAAGAGCACCGTCGTTATTAGGAATAACCACATACTCATCATCCTTATTATATAATGAGTATGCCTTCAACAGCTGCTGCAAGGTATGCACGCGCTCTGACTGCTCAGAGAAATGGCTCAGACGCTCATCCTTCTTTGCCAGACGCTCCTCGTTGCTCAATGACTGGTCTGCCTCAAGCGCAGAGAGCTCTGATGTTATATCAGGAATAACGAACAACTCCTTGTCGTTCACCTGCTGTGACAGCCACTCCACACCCTTGTCGGTAAGGTCGGCTGAGTGCATCTTCTCGTCAACCACGAAATACAGAGGAGCTATAGCCTCAGGCATCTTGCGGTTATTGTTCTCCATGTATATCTCCTCAGTGGCGAGCATACCAGACTTGATGCCGTCCTCTGAAAGGAATTTCACAAGCGGAGTATTCTTAGGCAGTGCCTTATATGAACGGTACAGAGCGAGGAATCCCTCTGCCACCATATCCTTGTTATTGGCCTTCTGTCCGTCGGCAATCTTCTGCTTAGCCTCTGCCAGCAGCGACGTAGCGAGTTTGCGCTGTGCAGCCACCAGTCTCTCAACCAACGGCTGGTACTCCTCAAACATCTGTATGTCGCCCTTTGGCTGCGGACCAGAGATGATAAGCGGTGTACGCGCATCATCGATAAGCACAGAGTCAACCTCATCGACTATGGCATAGTTATGCTTGCGCTGCACGAGGTCTTCCGGATGCATCGCCATATTGTCACGCAGATAGTCAAAACCGAACTCATTGTTTGTACCGAAAGTGATGTCTGCCTGATATGCCTTGCGACGTTCCTCAGAGTTTGGTCTGTGCTTGTCTATACAGTCAACAGACAGTCCGTGGAACATATAGAGAGGACCCATCCATTCAGAGTCACGCTTGGCAAGGTAGTCATTCACCGTTACCACATGTACGCCGTTACCTGTCAAGGCATTGAGGAACACCGGGCACGTAGCCACCAATGTCTTACCCTCACCTGTCGCCATCTCGGCAATCTTACCCTGATGCAGCACCGTGCCACCGAAGAGCTGTACGTCATAATGTACCATCTCCCACTTCAGGTCATTGCCACCAGCTGTCCAATGGTTGTGGTATATAGCCTTGTCACCGTCTATAGTAACAAAGTCCTTCTCTGGGTCAGCCGCCAGCTCACGGTCAAAATCCGTAGCGGTAACGACTGTCTCCTCATTCTCTGTAAAACGTCTTGCTGTATCCTTCACGATAGAGAATGCTACCGGATAAACCTCATCCAGTGCCTTCTCTAAAGTCTCAAGAGACTCTTTCTCTAACTTATCTATCTGATTGAATATCGGCTCACGCTCGTCAATAGGTGTCTGCTCTATCCTGCCCTTAAGTTCGGCTATCTGTTTCTTCTGCTCGGCGCATGAGTTCTGAACATACTGCTGTATCTCCTTGCTCTTGGCACGCAGCTCATCGTTTGACAGAGCCTGTATTGCCGGATAAGCCTCCTTCACCTTATCTACGAGAGGCTGTATTTTCTTTATATCCCTGGTTGACTTATTACCAAATAGTGCTGATAGTATGCTATTGAAATTCATTTCTATGTTTTTTATATATTACGAACTACAAAGTTACGTTTTTTTTTTTAGCTTACAAAATTATAGTTTACCTTTTTTGTGTCTGTGTCTGTTTTCAAACTTATTTTTTGCTTGTTTCATCAGCACACATAAGTCTTTAAGAAGTTTTCCGCCGACGCCAAGGTGTCAAGTTTGCCAACATCAAGCAGATGCAGGTTCTCCGCCAGCCTTCCCTTTATCTTATGCTCTGCCAGATGATGCAGATAGAAATCCATGATAGGAAACCTGTCCGGCCATTCCTTCATCAGGGGGAACAGCTCGGGTGAGAAGCAGTGTATGCCCGCAAACGCATATAGCCGCAATCCTTCCTTACGCCAATCCATATCTTTCCTGCCGTTGAAGGCTGCCAACTCCTTATAAGGACTGCGCACCTCCCCCGTCTGGATATTAGTCCATCCTACGAGGCGCATGTCATCATCAAAGACAAGGTAACGCTGTGTGGTACGCTCAGACACTAACAATAAGGCTTCAGCGTCACACTCCTGGCTCTCGTTATAGAACTCCTTCAGGTCAAGGTCAGAGAGAATATCACAATTATGTATCAGTATTGGTTCCGAACGTCTGAACAGTGGAATAGCCTTCTTGATGGCGCCCCCCGTCTCAAGCAGTTCGTCACTCTCATCTGACACTTGTATCGTGACCTGCGGCAAAGCCAACCGCAACAACTTGATAAAATTAAACATCTGAGCAGCGTGGTGGTGAACATTCACCACCACGCTGTCAGCTCCGGCAGCTGCCAACCGTTCTGTCACTATCTGCAGTAACGGCTTGTCAGCTATAGGCACCAAGGCCTTCGGTATGATATCTGTCAGCGGTTTGAGTCTGGTACCCTTTCCCGCCGCAAAAAGCATTGTCTGCATTAGGCTGCGCTGTTATCGTCGTCTGTAGCGTCTGGAATAATAAGCTTATATCCCTTACCGTGGATGTTTATTATCTCGATATTCTCATCATCACGCAGATGCTTACGCAACTTAGTGATATACACATCCATAGAACGCGCGTTGAAGTAGTTGTCGTCTATCCAGATGGTCTTCAGCGCGAAGTCACGCTGCAGTATCTCATTAGAATGGCTGCACAGTAATGACAGCAGCTCGTTCTCCTTTGTCGTAAGCTTTGTCTGCTTGTCGCCTATGGTCAGCAGCTGTTTCTGTGAGTCAAACAAGAACTTACCTATCTGATACTGTGTGCTCTCACGTGTCTTCTTACCATGCACACGACGCAGGATAGCCTCTATTCTGAACACAAGCTCCTCCATAGAGAACGGCTTGGTAATATAGTCGTCTGCACCAATCTTGAAGCCCTCAAGGATATCATCCTTCATCTGGCGAGCCGTAAGGAAGATGATAGGTATCTCAGCGTTAGCCTGACGTATGTCGGCAGCCAACTGGAAACCGTCTTTCTTCGGCATCATCACATCAAGCACACATATATTATAAGGTGTCTTCAGGAATGCGCGGTAACCAGCCTCGCCGTCAGAGCACAGGTCTGTCTCGTAACCTTTTGCCTGCAAGTACTCACGCAACAACATTCCCAGATTCTCGTCGTCTTCACAAAGAAGTATTTTCTGATTCTCTTCCATCTTTTTATTCTTTTAATTATTACTGATGCAAAGATAATCATTAATACATTTATGCGCAAACTTTTTCGGGATTTATATTCTTCGTTTTAACAGTATTAACGAAATTTTGTGTTTATAATTGATTACACTTAATTATACAAGCTTTGTTTTGTTACTTATCATCTTCATTTATGGTATCGATGGTTATAACAAACGTGGTACCTTTGCCATATTCCGAGTCTACGGTGATAGTGCCCTTGTGTATATCTATGACCTTCTTAACGTATGCCAGTCCGAGTCCGAAACCTTTCACATCGTGCCTGTTGCCGGTATGTACCCTGTAGAACTCCTCGAATATCTTTTTCAGGTTTTCTTTCTTTATGCCCATTCCGCTGTCACGCACGGATATCTTCACCTTGTTACCCTCGTTCCATGTACGCAGGTACACATTTAGCGGAGAATCAGGCTTACTGTACTTCACGGCATTGTCCATCAAATTAAAGAACACATTACTGAAGTGTGTTTCCTCCACATACACTGTAGAGTCAACGGCCTCCACCTCTGTATATATCTTGCCACCTGTATGCTCCACACGCAAGGAGAAGGAGTTGGCTATGTTCTCTATCATCTCGTTGATGTCAACCTCTTTCATCTTGAAGATACCCTTCTTCCTGTCAAACATTGACATCTGCAACACTTTCTCCACAAGGTAACGCAGTCTCTTTGTCTCCTCATTAATGATATTGCCCAGATGTTCCCTCATGGACTCTGACTTCTCCACGCTCTTATCATTGAGCATCTGTGCAGCCAGTGATATGCTTGAGATAGGCGTCTTCAACTCATGCGTCATATTGTTCACAAAGTCATTACGCATCTCCGAGTATCTCTTCTGACGGAATATTATCACGATGGTGAAGACAAACGTTACCAGCAACACAAGAGTAAACACCAGGGCCGGGATAACGAAGTGGATGCTTGAGAATATGTAGTCATTTATATCCGGGAAATGTACATTGACATAACCCGACTGTGACGTTGCGTCATTACGGAACAACGGCTGCGAATAGGTCTTGTCCCTGCCCTCCTCACTGAATTCAGGACAGCGGTACACTTCCTTGCCATCACTCTGAGTAACGGTAAAGTGATATGGTATGTCTATGCCGTTATTCAGCAGCTCTACCCTTATATCACGGTCTAACTGCTTGAAGTTGACACGTTCCTTCAGCGGTTTGTCACTGGCAGTGTAAAGTATGGCATACACCACCTCGTCAAGCAGCGAACGCTGATATACATAACGCTTGCGCACTATCTCCTGCATTGACTTCTGGGCCTCAGCAAGGGTATTCTTGTCCTGACGGCTCATAAGGTCTTTCTTCATCTTCTGTGGCGACAGTGTTATGGTGCGCAACTCAAATGACGAGTATATGGTGCCGTCATCTCCCACGACAGAATACTGGTGCGACTGCTGCAGCGGTGCTCCCACCTTGTTTCCTGATGTCATATCATCATTGACAAAAGCCTTGCGCTCTGTCTCGTTCACATCTTTCTCCAGATATTGCAGCGTCTCGTTCAGCTCCATGTTATGCGCCGCCTGATACAAGGCACGGGTAACCGACTCGTCAAACTGCTCTTTCTTCATCTTAGTCATCTCCTCTATATAGAGTATCTGAATAAAGAGCAGGCCGACAAACGACACACCCATAATTACCGCTATAATCCAAATAGTCGATCTTTTCATCTTTTAATTTTAAGTAGGTTTAGTTTGCGAAATTACAAAATTTATGTCGCACAGACAAGTATTTTCGTCTTTTATTTTCAACTAATATCATATTGTCATAAAACTACCGTTATTTATATCAATGTGATATTTCATAACTCAAAATGCTTGCGATACAGCCTTTACGACTCTATTCCGGACAGAAAAGCGCCCAAGAATCGCATTTTCCACATCTACCTAACAATCAACACTATACAGACATCGCACAAATTTCACATAACAAAACCTATCGTTTCATATTGTAAAAGCTATCACTTTACACCGTGAAAGCTATCGAATGACGACGTAAAAGCTATCACTTCACAGTGTAAAAGCTACCACTTTACGACACAAACAAACTCTAAAACCAACCACTTTCCGTTCTCCTGCTATCCAATTCTTCATATATATTCATCCATATATCGGCAAACGCACACCCCTGCCATTCTCTTTCGTCATTCTGTACAACACACACTGAAATAGCAAATTGCCACCAAAAAGTTATTTTTGGTGACAATTTGCTATTTTTAAGTTTTTACAGCTGCCCTGACAAACTAATTTTTCGTTTACCCCCAGCAAAACACATACAAAAAAAAAGAAACGCATAGACACCTGCATGAGGTTAAATCTATTCGTTTCTTCTTTGCAAATATTAGCCAAAGCAATGCGATGACCAATGTTAAGAATAATCTATTCCAATCAGAAACACACGTTTAACAATTATCTCCGAACATGTCGGTGCAAAGGATGGTGGGTGTTTAATTGTTATACGCTCTCATTACACGTTTGTAATAGCCCTGTGTGCTTCTTACCTTGTAGCGCGGACCACCGTTCCATATACGGATGGCCTTCTCCACATTATTCGTCGGATTGTAGTAGCTCTGTATGAGTACGAACATCTCACGACTCTTTTTTACACTGAAGCGGTCATTAAGCGTGTAGCGCCTCTTGTCGCCTCTTTCTTTTAAGATGATGTTACACTGCTGCACCAGTATCGGTGTAATCTGCATAGCACCACATGATCTGCCACTCACGGCACGACTGTCTCCCCTACTCTCTACATGTGTGATGGCATCCATCAAAGGATCCCAATCATAGTTTTTTGAGCCATTTTCGCGTCCCTGGACTGCGAATGCCTCGAAGGTTAATACTGTTGTTAATACTGTGACCTTTGCAATCTTTGAAAAAATCATAATGTTACGGTTTCAGAAATCCGTACCCTCTCGTCCATAAGTCTTGCACAAGAACCGTCAATCAAAAGAACTAACCTGTTAAAGGTCTTTACACTTTTATCAACAGAACGACATCTGCTTATTGCGGAGCAATGTCAAGCGTGCAGCAGTTCTGAACGCGATTCGTGAAGCGGCAATGTACAGATGGCTGAGAGTCGATTTTGAGTATCTGACTGACAGGTCTGTTGTGCGACATTGCACATCTCCCGATTTCCAGTTAATAACTCAGTGAAATATACCATACACAAAGGTATACAATTCACCTTTTCTGCTGCAAAGTTACAAATAATCTACTGTGTGCGCAAACAGTTTTTGCTGTTTTTTCGTTAACGTGGTGATTTATTGACTATTATCAACACGCATCACCTTTGGCCTTCAACAAGATGGAAGTAGCCCCGATGGTGAACAAAGTACCATCTTCTATCACTCTGCGCTCACGGTCTCCAAGTATCTGATTATCCACAAATGTACCTGTATAGCTCGGACCGTCACGTAACACATACTTCAGTTTTCCGTTCTTTCCCCTTGATACATTTATGACACAATGGTTCATATCTATAGACGGGTCGTTAGTCTCTATCGGCGTATTACATTTGGAGCCTTTCATATAACGTCCTATCACATTGTCGCCCATACGCAACGGCAACACTTGTTTATAGTGAAAGACATTCTCTATAACGACTATCGCCCCTACTCCCTCGTCTGTATTCTCTACTGTAGGATTTTCTTCTTTCTGCCTGTTGCGCAACTTTGACACACCAATGCGTATGCCAAACTCCTTTCCGCAACTGTCACATTGGAACACCAATGACTGGCCTGCCTCATAACGTGTCTCGTCAAACGTTATAAAATTATCACACTTAGGACACCTTACTCTTTTCATAATTTCTGCACCCAAGTGCCGGCAAACGTTTCATTCTTCTTTTTCAACACATTCAAGGCTCTCTCCGCCTCTCTCTCTGAGCCATACGAGCCATAGACCACACGTCTCATGCTACCGTCCTCATACACAGAAGCCTCCTTGTAGCCCGCCCTGTTAAGTCTCTTTACGAAGTCCTCAGCTCCCTTCTTGCTCACACGGCTTGCCAAGATGATGGAGTACTGGCCCTTTACAGTCTCTTTTGAGACTTCGCCAGTCTTTTCTGCCTGCACCTTGGTGTCTGCAACCGCTTCCCCAGCCGCCTCCTGCTTCACTGTCTTTTCTGTTATATTCACAGTGTCAGCAGGAACACTCTCTGAGTTTGTTGCCTTCATAAAGGTATCTATCCCCTCTCCTATCTTGCTTACCACTTCCTTGCCGGTATCGCCTACAGAGCCTCTTATGACATTGCTGCTCTGACTGCCGCGTCCAACGGTAAGCGAGTTATATGCCAACGGCAACAGGAGAAGAATTAACGAAGCCGCAGCAGCATACCACATTTTCTTATAGCTTACATATATGCCACGCTCTTCCTCCTCATCTTCCACCTCGTCATCTTCTACATCCTCTGTGTCCTCCGCGTCATCCTTGACATCCACTTCCGTCTCACCTGTCACGACATCAGCAGCCGACAACAGTTTTTTCTCTGCGCTGTCCTCTGTGTCCGACGCGCCATCAGCGTCCGCAACGCCATTAACAGCATCCATGATATATGAAGTGAAACCATAGAGACTTGGTGAGACAAGTCCAGCCACACAAGGCTCAAAATCGTAATAGCCCTCTGCAGTCTTGCTCACCGTACCTATTCCGCGGAACTTATATTCTCCCTCTATCTCAATCTGTTGCTTTATCTCCTCTACCTCTTTCTCTATCTTGCGAAGCGCCTCAGGATAACTAAGGTCATAAGCCTCAGCGTAAGACTGCACCAACAGAGAGTCGTTCAATACCAACTGACTATTGAAACCCAACACACGCTGCGGCGGATAGAACGTCTTTTCCTCCATATCATACTCCGCAACCTTATGATGCGCCACAAATCCGCCAAAACCCGGAACTATGACGCAATCATTGCTGAGTAATAATATTTCTATATGTCGAGATAGTTCATTCATCACCGCAAAGTTAATCATTTTATTTCATTCAGACAAATAAAACCATTTTTTAACATAAAAAAACTTTATAATGCATCTACTTTCAACAAAAAGTCGTAACTTTGTATTATTAAAAAGGTGCAGACGTTTCTGCAACAAGGATATCTGTTACCACATATTAATTGTTAACACAATGAAAAACAACATCTTACACACTCTTACCTTTATAACAATCCTCTTGTGTACACTACTTTCTGCGTGCACATCCAAAGACAAGGGAACACCCGTTGTCAACGAGGACAAGGCTGCCAAGCAGAAGATGCAGGGCACGTGGGTCAACGAGATTGAAGGAGATGCTGTATTCTCCGTCAAGGGAGATACCTTATTCTACAATGACTCACTAAATGCACCGGTGGCTTTCTATGTGCGCAACGACTCGCTCATCATAGCCAGCCACAAGGAGGTGAGGTATCTCATAACCCGTCTGAACTCCACCCAGCTGTACTTCATCAACAGCAACGGTGACGAGGTGATGCTGCAGAAGAGTTCTGAATCCCCGACCGTCGCCAAAGGAGAGTACAAGGGAATAATTGACATCAACCAAGGCAGGAAGATTAAGAACGACACAGTAGTGATGTGGAACGACAAAAGGTTTCATGCCTACACACAAGTAAACCCCACATCATACAAGGTGTATCAGCAGACAGTGAACGATGACGGCATGACCGTCGAGAACATCTTCTATGACAACATCGTTTTCATAGCACTCTATGACGGCAGCAAGAGAATCTACGGCAAGAACATTCAGAAGAAAGACTTCGCCTCGTTGGTTCCGCAGGCCTATCTGGAGAGCGCCATCCTGTCTGACATAACGATACAGGGAGTCACAAAAGACGGCGTGCGATTCGTCGCCATACTGGTGCGTCCAGACACTTACACCAACTATCGTGTCAACATTGACATAACTCCTGATGGCAAAAGAAAACTGAGTATCTAAGATAAACAAAATACTATGGATTTCAAATATAATGACGAGCGTTTTGCCGACATACAGATGCTGAGGTATCAGCTACCTGACTTTGAATCTCTCACGGCAAGACAAAAAGCATACATATACTACCTCTCTGAGGCTACCCTTTGGGGACGTGACATAACATTCGACCAAAACGGCCGCTACAACCTCTTAATACGAAAGACTCTGGAGGCTATACTATGCACATACGGTAAGAAGACCGAGGAAGGTTATGACACCTCTGACATCAAGCCTGAACTGATAGAGTATCTCAAGCGCGTGTGGTTCTCCAACGGCATATACCACCACTACGGTTGCGAGAAGTTCGAGCCGGGATTCACACAGGAATACTTTGAGCAATTGGTGCGCGGCATCCCGGCAGACAAACTGCCTATGGCTGCCGATGAACTCCTGGGCACCATCTGTCCTGTAATATTCAACCCCGACATATTGCCCAAGCGTGTCAACAAGGCAAGCGGAGAGGATCTTGTAAAGACTTCCGCATGTAATTTCTACCAAGGCGTAACGCAGCAAGAGGCGGAGGAGTACTACAAGGCACTGAAAAGCCAGGCTGGCTCGCAACCGCCGTCCTTTGGACTGAACTCCACCCTCGTCAAGAAAGACGGCAAGCTCACCGAGGATGTATGGCGCATAGGCGGGAAATACGGTAAGATCATTGAGAAAATCATTGAGAACCTGACAAAGGCGAAGGAGTATGCTGAGAACGACAGGCAGAAGAAGATAATATCACTTCTCATTGACTATTACACCACCGGCAACCTGCATACCTTTGACGAATACTCCATAGAATGGCTGAAGGAGACCGACGGCAGGATTGACTTCATAAACGGTTTCATTGAGGTGTATGGAGACCCTCTGGGATACAAGGCCACATGGGAGGGCATAGTGGAATACCGTGACCTCGAGGCAAGTAAACGTACGCAGACAATATCCAATAACGCACAGTGGTTTGAAGACCATTCACCTGTTGACCCTCGTTTCCGCAAGCCGAAAGTAAAGGGTGTGGTGGCTAACGCCATCTGCGCTGCAATGATAGGCGGTGAGGAGTACCCTTCCACTGCCATAGGCATCAATCTGCCTAACGCTGACTGGATTCGTGCGGAGCACGGTTCCAAGAGCATCACGATAACCAACTTCACCTCTGCCTATAACAAGGCAGCCAAAGGAAACGGTTTCCTTGAGGAGTTTGCCATTGACGCTGACACCGTAGCGATGATAAGGAAATACGGTGATGTATGCGATGACCTGCATACCGACCTGCATGAATGTCTCGGTCACGGCAGCGGACAGTTGTTGCCGGGCACCGACCCTGATGCGCTGAAAGCCTACGGCAACACTATTGAGGAGGCAAGAGCCGATTTGTTCGGGTTGTATTACATTGCAGATGAGAAAATGGTAGAGTTAGGTTTGACGCCCGACATGGAAGCCTACAAGTCTAACTACTACACATACATCATGAACGGCATGATGACACAGACCGTGCGCATCACACTCGGCAACGACATCGAGGAGGCCCACATGCGTAACAGAGCCCTGATTGCCAATTGGTGCTATGCTAACCAGCATCTTGTATCTGCCACGGACGTGATAGAGAAGAAGAAGATTAACGGCAAGACATACATCGCCATTAATGACTATGAGGCTCTGAGAAAACTCTTCGCTACCCTGCTGGCAGAGATACAGCGTATAAAGAGCGAGGGCGACTTCAACGCGGCGCAGCAGCTCGTGGAGAGATATGCGGTGAAGATTGACGCGAAGCTGCATGAGGAAGTGCTCACGCGCTATCGCAATCTGAACATTGCACCATACAAGGGATTTATCAACCCACACATGACACCCGTATATGATGCCGACAATAACATTGCCGATGTCACACTTGACTATACAGAGTCGTTAACCACACAGATGATGAGATATTCCAAGGACTATTCACGATGAAATACGCAGAATACATTCGCGAAATAGAAATAGATTCTCTATGGAGCGGCAGGAAACACATAAAATGGACTCTTAACCGCCATGTCAACATCCTTTCAGGCGTGAACGGCGTAGGAAAGAGCACAATATTAAATAAGGTGGTGACACCACTGATGACCTCGCATGGCATAACGCAAAACGACAACGGGGTGACATTGTTGCTGTCGCCCGAGGACGCCGATGCCATACGCTTTGACATCATACGCTCTTTTGACCGTCCGCTGATTAATCACGAGATGACGGCAAGACTGGACTTCAAGATAGCCACAGAGCTTGACCTGCAGTTGTTTAACCTGCAGAGACGCTACCTGGACTATCAGGTGAACCTTGGCAACCGCATCATACAGATGTTACAGAGCGGTGCACCCGACGCTGCACAGCAGGCTCAGAAGTTGTCTGACGGCAAACAGAAGTTCTACGAGATTGTTGACAAGTTGTTCTCTGACACCAACAAGCATATCATACGCACAGAGAACGAGATACGCTTTGACCAGATGGGAGAGGTACTCACACCCTACCAGCTGTCAAGCGGAGAGAAGCAGATACTCGTGATACTGCTCACTGTCCTCGTAGAGGATGAGCAGCCATACGTTCTCTTCATGGATGAACCGGAAGTGAGCCTCCACATAGAATGGCAGAGGGTTCTCATCAAGTCCATCATGAACATCAACCCTAACGTACAACTTATTCTTACCACCCACTCGCCGGCTGTCATCATGGACGGATGGACTGACTGCATAACAGAAGTAGGAGAGATAGAAGTAAGACAAAATAGTGAATCTAAATAGATACATAACCTCTGATTATATCAGCGCCGCAAACAAATTGCAAGGGAAGAAGGCCCGCAGACGCATCGTAGCCTATGTAGAGAGTTACGATGACGTCTTATTTTGGCGTATGGTCTTGTCTCAGTTTGAGAACGAGAAACAATATTTCGAGGTTATGCTCCCGACACAGAGCACACTGAACAAGGGTAAGAGGCAGGCACTGCTCGCATTAATGCGACAAGGGGCAGGAAAAGACATGATAGCCTGTGTTGACGCTGACTATGACTACCTTATTCAAGGTAACACACACCAGTCTGAGTTTATGCTCAACAATCCCTATGTCATTCACACTTACGTCTATGCCATAGAGAATTACCAATGCTATGCACCATCCCTGCACAACGTCTGTGTCATGGCAACGCTCAATGACCATATACTGTTCGACTTCAACCAGTTCCTCTCGGAATACAGCCGTGCGCTGTTCCCACTCTTTGTGTGGAGTATAATGCTATACCGCAAGGGCGAATACCACCATTTCACCATCACCGACTTCAACACCGTGGCCACCATCAAGCACATGCGAATAAGCCAGATGGGCGAGGCTGTTGACAAGGTGCGCCATAAAGCTTTTGTCAAGGTTAAGGAACTGCAACGCAAACTCTCGGGAAGGAAAGAGGAATATCTGAAGACAAAGGACAGTCTGCTCGCCCTCGGTGTCACCCCTGAGACCACCTATCTTTATATGCAGGGACACCACCTGTTTGACAACGTCGTAGCGCCTACCATGCAGAGCGTTTGCGACGAGTTGAGAAGAGAGAGGGAACGGGAAATCAAATCCAAGGCTTTGCATTCCCTGCAGATGCAGAATGAGTTGTCTGCTTATACCAAGGCGCAGAGTGACATATCATCCATGTTAAAGAAAAACCAAGGCTATACGCAGTCAGAGCCTTACCAGCGCATGATTGCCGATATAGACAAGTTATTAAAGCGTGACGAAAAGTAATAAGAACACAGTACTCATATCTATCGGTTGCAACATCAATCGTGACAAACAGATGAAGAAGGTACGCGAGTGCCTTTCCGGGATATTTCCTGACATACATTTCACACGTTCCCTGACGTCTCCTGCATGTCCAGGGGATGGCGTGTACTCCAACATGCTGGCGGAACTGAAGACTGAATTACCTGAGCAGGACCTGGTGACACGACTGAAACAATTGGAACAGGAGATGGGCGACAGTGCGGAACAGAGGAAACTCGGGAAAGTGATGATGGACCTTGATATCCTTCGCTACAACAACGAGAAACGTCATGAAGACGACTGGGAGCGTCACTATATCAAAAGATTATTGAGATACACCATGCGTGTTGTCGTCATCCTTATGACCGTTGCCTTCTCACACAGTTTCTCCTACGCATCCTCTTTTCAAGAGCAAAACAAGACATCAGATGCCGACCTTCTCGGCAAAGCCATAGAATACTATCAGGGGGGCAAATACCATGAGAGCATCCTCGCATTTGAACGGCTCAACAGCAGGTACAAGCTCAACGCCCGCTTCATAGCATACCTCGGCATGAGTTATTTCAAGGAAAACCAATATGAGGAAGCTGCCAAGTACCTGAAGGCATCGCTCCCTGAGCTGGAGGCTTACTCACCGTATGAGCGCGCCGTATATACCTATTCCTGCGCAGAGAGTTTTTTCTACATGGAGAAATACCATGAAGCCATAACCTATTACAACATGGCACTTCCGCTGACCAACGGCAACAACCGTGCGGACATTCTCTTCCACAACGCTTTCGCACACTATCTCACTGAAGGGGTAACAGACACCGTAAAACAACTCTTCAGCGATGCGCTGCAGACATACAAAGACAACACCGCCACTGCCACCCAGCAACAGGCGGCACGCCTCAAGCAAACGGAGAACATGCTCCGCGCCATGCAACACGCTGAACCCTAACATTTCTCCCTTCATTTTTTTACTAAGACAGACCTTTTATTCTTTATGATGTTTTACATTTGAAAATACATAAATCACACTCTTTTATATATTTCAAAATGTAAAAAACTACCTGATCACACAAGCAACTCTTTACGGACAATTGTTTTTCACGCTAACCAAATATTTTTCATCATAATAATTTGGCGAATAAAATCTTTTTGTTATCTTTGTAATTGGAAAGTGGAGCGTAACGATGCTGTCACACTGTGACAAACCTATTGTTTAGACAGCCATTTTCCCAAGAAAGCGTTCCGCGCTTCATTCCTTTACAACGAAATCTGGAAAATTTCAATCAAACGAAGGATATGGAGACTAACGGTACGCCTTTGTCAGTGTGTGTACGTATGCATACAGCCCTCGCTGTATTGCTCGAGCATATACGGCGAGGGTGATGTGTAGTTATTCATTTCGTTTGTGGTTTTTCCAGAGCCAGTTGTAAGATGAGTAAAGACAATCTCCCCGCTTTTTTGTATCCCTTAATATCTACCAATGACTTTGCTCAGGGAGAGGCTTGTCGAGAATAATATCTTAAAACTATGAAGCGTTTTATTATGTTTTTTATGGCTCTGACACTGATGATGCCATGTGTGAATGCTCAAAACAAAATTTTACAAAAGGCTATTAAGAAAGAGTACAAGACCAAAATGAAACAATACAAGAAGGAAGGTTGGAAACTCTTTGGTTCTTCACGTAGTCTTGACGTTGCGTTGCTGAAACACTATGACAAGTTGGAGACACTTGGCGAAAATGCTTATGAGATTGTAGGCATTTGTGCAAAATACAAGTCTGACAACGTTGGACATCAGGCTGCAATTAACAATGCCTGTAATACATACGCACGCAATGCCGGTAGTCATGTAAAAGGACGTGTTGTCAGCGATATGGCAAGTAATGGCGATGACACTTCGGCAGAGTTCGATCATTTCTATGCAGCGTATGAGACGTTGGTAGGAAAAGAGATACGTGGTGAGATGCAGGAGTCTTATGCTATTTATCGTGACCTTGGTAATGGGGAGAAAACTATGCAGGTTTATTTCATTATAAATGAGGATGCAGCAACCAAGGCTCGCATACGTGCGTATGAAAATGCAATGAAGGAGAGTGAAGCCGCACAGAAATATGCCACAAAGGTAAGCGAGTTCATTCGCGAAGGCTTTGAGGCAGAACAAGGAAAATAAAAACCAAGAGCATGAGGCAAACCTTAATTATAATACTATTAACATTCTTCACATTCTCCCTGTCTGCACAGACATGGGAGAGTGTGAAGAGTAGTCGTGAATACCTATATGGTGAGGGATGGGGTAATTCCATTGACGAGGCTGACAAACAGGCCCTGAACGCATTGATAAGCAAGATAGCCGTCAATGTATCATCAACGACAAAGAGTGATGACAAGTCTTCTGTAAGAAACGGAGAGTTGAATGAATTATCAGAATTTCAATCAACGGTGAACACCTATGCACAAGCCACACTTACCAATACAGAACGACTCATAATACACAATGAGCCTGATGCTCATGTTGGACGATGGATAAAACGTTCAGAAATAGATAAGATATTTGCCTCACGCATATTAAAGGTTAAAGACCTTGTATCTTCTGCTCAGAGAGCAGAACAGAAGGGCAAGGCTGATGATGCCTTGCGTAACTATTACTGGGCCTTGACATTGTTGAAGTCCGTGCAATATCCTAATACTGTAAAATACACAGACAATACTGGTATAGAAAGACTCTTGGTTACGTGGATACCAGAGAAAATGAATGCGGTATTTGATGATTTGGACGCAAAGGTCGTCAAGCGCAGTGGCGATGAAGTAGAACTGTATATAACATATAAAGGAAAGCCTGTTAACAGTGTTGACTATACGTATTTTGATGGACAGACATGGAGTAACATCTACAGTGCAAAAGATGGCAGGGGAGTTTTGGAACTTGCCCCAGGTAACCAAAGCAAGTCGTTCCAGTTAAAATATGAATTTGAATATCGTGGTCAGGCGATGATAGACCGCGAACTGGAGTCTGTCTTGAATGTCGTAAGGAGCACTCCTATGAGAGATGCCTATGTCAATGTTAGTACAGATAGAGAGTCTGAGGCAGTAAAGGCGGCAACATCAAAGGTGCATACCTCATTTTCCAATACAGCAGCTGCTATTTTGTCTGCTCCAAAGACTGTTAGCAATGGTGCGGACTATATGCCTATAATAGATAATGTGATAAAAGCGATACAGGCAAAGAACTATGGTTCGGTTCGTCAATTCTTTACGACTGATGGTTGGGATGTATATCAACGATTGATACAATATGGCAGCGCAAGGGTAGTTGGCACTCCCTCATGTACTTTCTTACAGAATGGTGATAATGTCATAGGACGTGGTGTACAGATGGCTTTTTCTTTTAAGAGTGGCGTGAGGAAATCGTTTGTGGAGGACGTAGTATTTACATTTGACAAGGACAAGAAAATCACTAATCTTGCCTTCGGTTTGGGCGATACTGCCGCAGACGACATCCTCAACAAAGGGGTATGGAGTGAGACGGCTCGCATGGCATTGATGAATTTTCTGGAAAACTATAAAACAGCATACGGACTGAAAAGGCTCGACTATATCCGCTCCATTTTTGATGATGATGCGGTAATCATAGTGGGTAATATGGTGCGTTCCTCTACTATGACAAAGAACCCCGAGACCGGTATGGCCACAGTGTCTAATAATAAGATACTGAAAAAAAACCGCTATACCAAAGATCAATATCTCGACAAACTGCGTATGTGCTTCAATAGTAACGAATATATTAACATACGTTTCGCAAACAATGATGTGGTGAAACTGGCAAAAGGCGGAGAACTCTATGCTATTCAGATAGCTCAGGATTATTACTCCACCAATTATGGAGACAAGGGCTACCTCTTCCTTATGGTTGACATCAATGATCCTGACAAGCCGATAATAAAGGTGCGTACATGGCAACCGGAGAAAGATCCAAACTTCGGACTGTACGGTCCTGGAGACTTTTGATAATTCATAATTCATAATGCATCTGATAATATGAAGAAAAATCTTATTCTATTTCTGTTTCTATTTGTATGGGTGACAGGCGCATGGTCGCAAGATATGGCGGTGGCAGACTTCTCTCTTGACGAGACAGATCTTACCGCAAACCTTGACGGAACAACAAAATATGACCAGAATGGTGAGAAGTGTGCTTTAATAAAGATATTCACTACCGCCACAGGTTTAACCTTTGATGTAGGTTCTCTTGGAGTGGTTGAAATAATACAGAAGCCTGGCGAGATATGGCTTTACGTACCGCATGGAGTAAGGCGAGTTACCATCAACCATCCGCAACTCGGAATGTGTGACTATACCTTCCCTACTTCAATAGTAAAAGCTCGTACTTACCGTATGCGACTTGTTGCAGGTCAGGTACAGACTACGGTACATAGGGCAGTCACATCGCAGTATGTGGTTTTCAAGGTGTCACCCTTAAAAGGCTCTGTAGAGATTAACGGACAGATGCTTGACATCATTGATGGTGGAGCATCTGTGCGACTACCGTTCGGGACATACGATTATACGGTTCGTGCACCGCGTTATAATCCAATGTCTGGAAAGGTTACAGTTAACGACCCTCAAAACAAGCATTCCGTATCCGTGAGCCTAGAACCGGCTTTTGCTTCGGTTACTATGAGTGTAGATGCCGATGCCGAAATATGGATTAATGATCAGAAGTGTGGTACACGCACATTTACGGGAGAATTGAGCTATGGCACCTATCTTATTGAGTGCCGCCAACAGGGCCACCGTTCTTCACTGCAAGAGATAACATTAACTAAGGAAAACGCAGTTCAACCAATTTCTTTGCCAAAACCTACTCCTATATATGGTTCTATTGACATAAACTCCACACCTATTGAGGCTGATATCTATATTGATGACAAGAAAATAGGTGTGTCACCTATGTTTGTGCAAGATTATCTGATAGGCACGCATAGAGTCAGACTGTCAAAAGCTGGACACAGTGATTTCTCACAGGTCATTACTGTAGAGGAGGGACAGACCTTTGAAGTTAATGCAAAATTAGAGGTAAATAAGAAAGATGCAGAATCAACATTAACTAGTGTTATCAAAGATAAGCAGAAAATTATGGTTGCTGGATTGACATTCTATTTAATTCCTGTGGAGGGTGGTACTTTTATTATGGGTTCTAAAGCTTCTGATGCTTACGGTGTTGATAAACCATCACATAGCGTAACACTAAATGACTATTACATTGGCCAGACAGAGGTGACTCAGGAACTATGGCAGGCCGTGATGGGCAATAATCCAACATATTTTACAGGAAGGGAACTTCCAGTAGAAAATGTTACCTGGGATGACTGCCAAACTTTCATACGTAAGCTGAACTCAATAACAGGAAAAAACTTTCGTTTGCCTACGGAAGCGGAATGGGAGTATGCCGCATGTGGTGGTAAGAAAAGTAATGGATACAGATACAGTGGAAGCGACAATATAAATGATGTTGCATGGTTTGAAAACAATAGTGGTGACAAAACACATCCCGTTGCAAGAAAAAAACCAAATGAACTTGGATTATATGACATGAGTGGTAACGTACAAGAGTGGTGTAGTGATCTAATGACAACATATAGCAATAAACCACAGGTGAATCCGCAAGGTGCATCCTATGGGCGTTTTCGCGTGGTGCGTGGTGGCAACTGGTATTCAAATGAAAGAACATGTAATATTTCCGATCGTCGCTGCTATCCACCAGAACACAGAGAATTCAACCTCGGACTGCGTTTAGTCATGCCTAAATAAGAAAGTAAAAGTAAATCGGATAGATCCATTATAAAATGATAGTGATACCACATCCTATAAAGCAGTTAATAGTTAGTCAACACGATTTCCTTTTATCAATGATAGAGCGTTTTCCTTTCCTCCTTGAGGAATGGATTAGTAAACAGGAAAAAGAAGTTGAAACTTTAGCAAAAGAGGAAGCGAAAGGCGATTTTAATGTATATTCCTCAATCTGGAGTTCCGAAATGTCAAGGACTGATTTTTGTTATAATGAGGAACTGATTTTTAATAATGCAATGCTTATCATGATATATTCTTACTATGAGTCCATACTGTGTAGAATAGCAAAGGAGTGTGATGCTAAAGATGAAAGACCTAGTACAATTGCTGGGAAATTTAATAAAACCATTGATGGGGAATATCGTGACATTTCAGAATTCTTATATGATTTAGTACTTCCTTTAAGAAATCAGTTGTGTCATAATAATAATGGTACACTTTATAAAAAGAGTAATGAAAAAGAAAAAGCAAGAATCAAAAGTTTGAAAACAAAGAAATATATTTCAGAAGAGGATGGGAGAATTCATGTACTAGACAGATCCTTTATCAAAAAAATATTAGAAGATGAATATAAGTTGCTTCTTAAACTTGCTGAATTATGTGGATATAAAACAACTGTGCTCGGTCGATGTAAGATGGATGTGTTAAATATAAAACAAAAATAGCACCGTATGAAAAAAATCTTTACAGGAGTATTCGTTTGTATATGTTTGACAGCGAATGCCCAGCCAGACTCTTTTAATGCCTTCCGCAATCAGCTAAAGCAAGGTTACGGAGAGTTTCGTAAGTCAGTGCTTGACAGTTATGCGGACTACCTTGCGAAGGTGTGGAAGGAGTATGAGGTGTTTCGTGGCATGAAACGTGATGACACTCCTAAGCCTGCGGTGGCACCTGACACAAAGACAACTCCAAGCGGAACACCGAAAGAGACAAAACCAACGGTGCCTCCTGTAAAAGAAAAAACACGAGAAGAGACCGTTGCACCAGTGCCTTCTCATGTACGGCCATCAGTTCCAGAGGTAACCAATAATACCGTCGTGGACTTTTATGGTATTTCTGTAAAAGTTCCACAGTTGCATACTGTTGATATAGATGCCATGACATCTGACGAAGTATCAAAGGCTTGGTCGGAATACAGTTTGAATGGTACAAAGAAGATAGCAAACTGTTTTATGGAAAAGGCCAGAGCTATGAGACTGAATGACTGGTTTACATACGAACTGGTGAAGAAGAGTGTTAACAAACAATATGTGGAGCCCAAGGTGGAATTGTGGTGACTCAAATTGGTAGAATTTTCGGTTTTACAGAAAACTCATTGTGAGCGAGTGAAACGAAGCGTATGGACTAACAGCCTACAAAGGGGGCTGACTCGCATAGAGGGGGCTTAAATCGCTAAATACGAGGTGGGACATTTTGCGAAAATGCCTTATCGTGCCTTTTGGAGGTGCAGGATGGTGTTTTTTGGTGTAAAAGCTATGCTTTTACATAGTGATATGATAGCTTTTGCTGCATAAAGTGGCGTGAATGACAGGGTAAAGTGATAGCTTTTATGACCTAAAAGCTATCACTTTACTGCGTTTTAAGAAAACTTTACAAAAATTCACATTTAGAGAATTGGTATGTTTTTCGGTTTAGGGGCAAAGAAAGGATTAGCTTGAACAAAAGAAGACACTGCACATGGTTAAGGATTTCTATATATGATAAGACATAAACATAATTACTTTGCCTCGGAAAAATACAAATAAATTTGGCTTTTCGCCCTGTTTTTCGTAACTTTGCAGATTGTAACATAAAACTGTAACGAAAACGAAAACAAAAAAATATATAACAGATGACAGCAAAAGAAATACGCGAGTCTTTCAAGAAATTCTTTGAGAGCAAAGAGCACCTTATCGTGCCATCCGCACCTATGGTGGTGAAGGATGATCCTACGCTGATGTTTACTAACGCTGGCATGAACCAGTTTAAGGATATCATACTGGGTAATGCCACACCTAAGTGTCGCCGACAGGCTGACACGCAGAAGTGTCTGCGTGTCTCAGGCAAGCATAACGACCTTGAGGAGGTAGGACACGACACCTATCACCACACCATGTTTGAGATGCTTGGCAACTGGTCTTTCGGTGACTACTTCAAGAAGGAGGCTATATCATGGGCGTGGGAGTACATCGTTGACGTACTGAAGATTGACCCTAAAGACCTCTACGCTACTGTCTTTGAGGGCTCACCCGAGGAGGGTCTGCAGCGCGACGACGAGGCTGCTGCCATCTGGGAACAGTTCCTGCCTAAAGACCATATCATCAATGGTAACAAGCACGATAACTTCTGGGAGATGGGTGACACAGGTCCGTGTGGTCCATGCTCTGAGATACATATTGACAGCCGCTCTGAGGAGGAGAAGGCTAAGACTCCTGGCCGCGAGCTGGTAAACAAAGACCATCCACAGGTCATCGAGATATGGAACCTCGTGTTCATGCAGTATAACCGTAAGGCTGACGGTTCTCTTGAGGGACTGCCTGCAAAGGTTATTGACACAGGTATGGGCTTTGAGCGACTTGTTCGCACCCTGCAGGGTAAGACATCAAACTATGACACCGACGTGTTCCAGCCGCTCATCAAGGCTATGGCCAGCATGGCTGGCTGCCAGTATGGTGATGATGAGAAGAAAGACATTGCGCTGCGCGTTATTGTTGACCATGTACGTGCCATAGCATTTGCTATTGCCGACGGTCAGCTGCCATCCAACGCAAAGGCCGGATACGTTATCCGTCGCATACTGCGCCGTGCTGTGCGCTACGGCTATACCTTCCTTGACCAGAAGGAGGCGTTCATCTATAAGCTCGTACCAGTATTGGTAGAAGAGATGGGCGACGCTTTCCCTGAGTTGCCAGCACAGCAGAAGCTTATCATGAAGGTAATACAGGAAGAGGAGTCTTCTTTCCTGCGCACATTGGAGAACGGAATCCGTTTGCTTCAGGGTGTGATAGACGACACAAAAGCCGCAGGCAAGTCTGAGATAGCCGGCAAAGAGGCATTCACACTCTTCGACACCTTCGGTTTCCCTCTCGACCTCACTGAGTTGATTTGTCGCGAGCAGGGTATGACCGTCGATGAGAAAGGCTTTGACGTTTGCATGCAAGAGCAAAAGAACCGCGCACGTAACGCCGCCGAGGTAAAGCTGGGCGACTGGATTAACGTGAAGGATGCGGAATCAGAGTTCGTAGGCTATGACTACACCGAGTACCCATGTCACATTGTGAAGTACCGTGAAGTGAAGCAGAAGAAAGGCATCGCATACGAGATGATACTCGACCAGACACCTTTCTATGGCGAGATGGGCGGTGAGGTCGGCGACAGCGGCGTACTCGTCTCAGAGAATGAGGAGATACAGGTCATTGACACAAAGAAAGAGAACGGTGTAGCAATACACATCGTCAACAAGATACCGGCACAGCCAGAGGCAGAGTTCATGGCATGTGTTGACGTGGAGCGTCGTCGTGCCATTGAGAGCAACCACACCTGCACCCACCTGCTTGACCAAGCCCTCCGCGAGGTTCTCGGTGAGCACGTGGAGCAGAAAGGCTCACTCGTAACAGCAGAATACCTGCGTTTTGACTTCTCACACTTTGAGAAGGTTACACCTGAGCAGTTGCGCGAGGTAGAGCATATTGTAAATGCCCGCATCCGTGAAAACCTTCCTCTTGAGGAATTCCGCGATACTCCTATCGAGGAGGCTAAGCAGCTCGGTGCCATCGCCCTCTTCGGCGAGAAGTATGGCGACAAGGTACGCGTGGTTAAGTTCGGCTCATCCGTTGAGTTCTGTGGTGGTTGTCATGCCAAGGCCACAGGTCAGATAGGCATGGTGCGTATCACATCAGAGAGCAGCGTAGCAGCCGGCGTACGCCGTATAGAGGCTGTGACAGGTGCTGCCGTTGAGAAACTCATGGATATGGCTCAAGACCTTCAGACTGACCTTCGCGCCCTCTTCAACAATGCGCCAAACCTGGTGGAGACTATCACACGCGCCATCAGCGAGAACAAGGAACTGCAGGCACAGGTTGACGAATTCAAGGCCCAGAAGGCAGCCATGTTCAAGGAGGAGCTTGTGAAGGCCGCTCGCGAGATAAACGGAGTGAAGGTTGTGGCAGGCGTACTGCCAATAGAGCCACAGAACGCCAAAGACATGGCATTCCAGTTGCGTACACAATTCCCAGAGAATCTCCTGGTAGCCATCGGATGTGCGGTTGGCGGCAAGCCAACACTTACAGTAGCGCTTTCTGATGACCTTGTAAAGGACGGCAAGAATGCCGGACAGATTGTGCGTGAGGCTGGCAAGCTCATCCAAGGTGGCGGCGGCGGTCAGCCACACTTCGCCACAGCAGGTGGTAAGAACGCCGACGGACTAAAGGCAGCCGTTGACAAAGTTATAGAATTAGCACAGTTATAATTTACATATAACACAAGACAATTAAAGAGCGGTCAGACTACCCAAATAGTCTGACCGTTTTTTATTTCCTTGTCACAACAAAAATGTCCCCTGAGGGGTTTACACTTACCTCAGGGGACTCGGAATATCAAAGACTACTAACTAAAGTCTTATCTCATTACAAACTTTCTTCCCTTATGCAGATATATTGTTCCCGGACGCAGGTCAGACTTACGAACACGTGTACCAGACAATGTATAATAAGCATCATCTGTCACAGTCGCCGGAGCTGACTGCACTTCCTGGACAGCAGTTGCCTCCTCCTCTGCTTCCTCTTCTTCCTCTATGAATGAAGCAGTCTTAGCCGAAGCGGAACCAGACTTCACCGTACCATATATCTTTATATTACATATACCATACTGCTTAGTTGTAGCAAGAGAATAGAGATACAGCACAAGTGCCTGCGCCGAACTGCTTGCGCTACCACTCAAGGTATAGGTGTATGTAGTGTAGTATGGAGAGACGCTATTACGGCAAGGAGTGATGCCAGATGCAAGCGTAGAACCTCCAAAGAGCACGTCAAGCTTACCGCCGTCAGTACCGAAACGTGTTGCTGTGAACTCTACCTTTGTGGCCTTGAACGTACAGCCGCTGTTAGGAGTAACAGTGAATGAAAGAGCATCGGCACTGTTAGCTGAAGATGCATTGTTATTGCTTACGCTCAACATTGTCTCTGTGAGAGAGCCTGCGGTCTTTGTACCACTTACGGTAAGTCCGCTGCCCTTAGACACTGAAGCTGTAACGTATCCGCTCAGTCCGTTATAGGTTGCGCTCTGACTGAGAGTACCACCGCTGTATGTCCACTGTACAGAACCGCTAACCTCTGTTGATGGTTTTGTGAGCACACCATTTATCTTTACACGAGAGAAGGTGTACTGCTTGTTTGGTGCGAGGTTATAGAGGTAAAGCATCAGTGACTGTGCCTGCTCACTTGATGATACAGATACAGTATAGGTGTATGAGCTGTAGCTTGTTGCACGGTTAGGCGTTACGGCTGTAGCCAGCGTAGTGCTTCCCCATGCCACATCAAGAGCACCACCGTCAGTGCCTACACGACTTGCGCTGAATGTAACACTTGTAGGACGGAACTTACATCCGCTGGCAGGTGTAATGGTGAATTTAAACGCATTGGTGCTGTTAGCCGATGTCTGCTTAGATGACACGTTAGCAAGCGATGCTGTGTGGTCGCTGAGAGGCTTTGTACCGCTGAGTGAAACTGCTGAGCCTGTGCTGATAGCAGCTGTGACATAGCCCTTCCAATCTGATGATATAGTTGCCGACTGGCTTGTGCCGCCGCTGCCAAGGTCCCAATATACATAACCTTCATAGTCTGAAGAGGATGACGAAGAAGAGCCTGACGAAGAACTTGACGATGAGTCAACCGCGGTTATAGAACTGTTGGCATTGAATGACGTAGCATAGTCTGGCAGGTAATAGCCGAGATGAGGTGGCTGGTTATAAGCCACGTTCTGCCATGCTATGCCCATACGATATACATGGTCGTGCATGAGTGTTGGCACACGATATGATGTCTCTTCCGTAGTAGAGAAGATGTTAAGTGTGCAACTGTCTGATGAGTTCCACATGATAATCTCCTCACGCCAGTCGCCGAAGATATCTGCCTGCAAGCACGGCGTAGCCTTGGTGCTGTTGCAGGTTGAAGAATTATTGTAGTTGGCTGGAGAGAAGAGCGTAGATACGCTTGTGCCGTTAGACTTTGTTATCGATGTATCGAAGAACTGGTCATAAAGGCTGCCGTCCCAGTATATACGGAAGTTTACAGACGTTGATTTTGTTGACAATACGCTGTTGTTTACACAACTGCGCAACTGGCGGTCATTGCTTGACGCCATCTGTCCGCCGCGTGCACTTGACAGGAAACATCCTGCTATGCCGCGACCGTTGTCACTGCCACCAGTTGAAGAGTAGAGAATCTTACCTGTTGCTGCATCGTGCAGATCCCATCCGTATGGGCTCTCCTCATGAACCTGGAATACCTCAAGTCCGCTGCGGTCTGGTGCGAAGTCGCTGACATGTATGGCATCGCCATGGCCATGACCTGTAGCATAGAGCAGATTACCGTCATTATCAACAGCACCTGAGCCATAAAGAATCTCATCCTTGCCGTCGCCGTCAACATCTGCTACAGAAAGGTTGTGGTTGCCGTTGCCATAGAGAGTGGCAGAGCCGCTACCCGATGTGCTTGAAGAATATGTTTTGGTAGTGGATGAACCACTGCTGTTTGTTACGGTAACGCTGGAAGTAGAGGTATGTGCGCTCAGCCACTTTGTGCTGATGGTAGAGCCGTTGAACTTCACAGCCCAGAGGTAGGCGCGTGTATAATATCCACGGCAGAACACGGCACTTGGTGTAGAACTTGCGCCGTCGAGGTATGCCACGCAGGCGAGGTAACGGTCGCAACGGTTGCCGTAGTTGTCACCCCAGAAAGACTTTGAAGGATGGTCGGCAGCCGCACCATATCCTCCGGCACGGTTAGGGTTATACCATACTGTGTGTATGGCTGCACCTGTCTGACCGTTGAACACTGTGAGATACTCCGGACCTGACAATATATATCCACTGCTGTTACGATAGTTTGTCTGACTTGCGTTCTTGATGTTGCTGTCAGTAGCCGCTGCCGTAACATAGTTGCCCTTGCCATCCTTACTGAGCGGAGCAGTCTTACACATCAGCTCTGCCTTGCCATCGCCGTCAAAGTCATATACAAGGAACTGTGTATAGTGTGCACCGGCACGGATGTTATAGCCAAGGTCTATGCGCCACAACCTTGTGCCAGTAAACTCATAACAGTCTATATATACGGCATCAGTCTTACCGCTCTGGCTGTTGTCCTTAGAGGTTGAAGGGTCCCATTTCACGATAAGCTCATACTCGCCGTCGCCGTCAACGTCTGCCACGCTGCAGTCATTAGGAGAGTAGCCAGCCTTCGGACGGCTTAGTTTCAAAGTCTTGTAGATGTTAGACCAAGGAGTAACTACGTCCGTAGTCTCGGTGATGATGCCATTGACACGCTTTGCCACCTGATACTTGCTGCTTGAGGAGCCGCCTGTATCAAGATAGCTTGTCACATTCTTCAGATTCTTTGCAATTGTGGTGCCGTTACGAATTACGTCAAACGTAGTCGTACTGGCATTGTCGGTGCCGAGCAGTCGCCAACTGACGAACTCTCCGCTACCACTGTTTGATGGGATTACTACCAAGCCTCGCGAGAGATTTTCCATTTGCGAGGTAGGTGTTGTCTGTGCCTGCACATGAATACCCATGCAGAAAAGGCACGACATTACTAATACCTTTAACGCTTTCATTTGTTTGGTGGGTTAGTTGAATATAAATTAGTAAATAAATATATGAATACAAGTAATATGTCTATAGAAAGCTCACTACAAAGTTACTTTTTTATTTCCAAACAAGTAACTTTGCAGCGTTAAAAAATCCTAAAGTCTTGAAATCCACCTATCTAACCCACTCTGTATCTTCTCAAAACTCTCCTCCATCATCCTCCGTATATTCTCTTCTCCCCTCGCCTCCGGGTATATCGGCTCATGTATGGTAAGCCTCAGCGGATGCCAGTGTATGAAGCTTCCGTCACGTTGTGGCGGCAGTATGTCATACGAGCCGTTGATAGTCATCGGCACTATGGGCAACTGCAGTTCATCAGCCAAGGCAAAAGCACCTTTCTTAAAGCGGTTCACGCGTCCTGTCCTTGTGCGCGAGCCCTCGGGGAACACCATCAGCGAGGCGCCGTCCTGCAACACCTTCTCTGCATGGCGGTATGTGGCACGCACTGCTCCGGGATTACCTTTGTCCACATATATATAACCAGCCTTACGGCAGGCTATACCGAGGAAAGGTATCTTCTCAAGTGAGCGTTTCAGCATCCAGCGTATCTCCATACCGAGAAATCCACATACGAGGAAGATATCATACGCGCCCTGATGGTTGGCCACGAAGACATAAGATGTTCCCTTGTCTATATTCTCCCTACCCTCCACTGTGACAGGTATCAGCGATGCCCATATTATAATGCGCGCCCACCAGCGTGAGGCAAACGAACCCCACCAGTCACCATGCCTGCCCGTCAACGGACACATCACAGCCATTGTGGTACCAGCCCATACACTCATAATGAAGATGACAGGACATAGCACCACAACCTGGTACACCTTATATATACTATCTAAAAGCCACCTGCTCACCATGCACCTCTCCATTAAAGCAGCCGTTGTCATATACCAACCTGCCATCAACCATAGTTTGGCATACCTGCCAGTTAAACTGCCTGCCTTCCATCGGACTCCATCCACACTTACTCTGTATGACATCCTTAGTCAGCGTCCACGGTGTATCACTCCTGCGCACCACGGCGACATCCGCCTTATATCCCTTACGCAGGAATCCACGCTCACGCACAGAAAACAGCCTTGCCTGGTTATGGCACATCAGGTCAACAACCCTCTCTATACCCAATACCTTCTCGTCAACTAACGACAACATACTTATCAGCGAGAACTGTACCATCGGCATTCCCGACATGGCACGTGCTGCCCCACCCTGCTTTTCCTCCAGGGCATGTGGTGCATGGTCTGTCGATACCGTAAGTATAGCTTTGCTGGCAGCAGTCAGCGCACGTCGCAGTGCATCCCTGTCCTTGGTCAGCTTTACCGCTGGGTTACACTTTATCAGTGCACCGAGAATGTCATAGTCCGGAGCAGAGAACATCAGGTGCGCCACTGTGGCCTCACCTGTGATATTGTCACCAAGCAGAGCCAGTTCCTTCTCTGTCGTAACATGCGCTATATGAAACTGTGTGCCATGCTTACGCGCCAGCCTTACACCCAGCTCGGAAGACTTCACACACGCCTCCTCACTCCTTATCAATGGATGGAGCTGTATATCAGGGTCTTCTTTTCCCGTCAAATGCTTATAGTACGCCATATTGGCGTTGATAGTCTCCGTATCCTCACAATGTGCCATCAGCGGCAGCCCCATCTCCTTAGCCAAGGCAAACACCTCGTCAAGAGCCTGCTCCTTATCCACGAGCATATTACCCGTTGACGAGCCCATGAAGAGCTTGATGCCCGGCACCTCATGCACATTAAGGCGTCGCAGCTCATCTATATTATCATTGGTAGCACCAGGGAAGAAAGCATAGTTCACGTGCATCTTCTCCCTGGCTACAGCCATCTTCTCTGCCAATGCGGCGAGCGTTGTTGTCTGCGGCTTAGTGTTAGGCATATCAAACACTGTGGTCACACCACCGTATGCTGCAGCCCTACTCTCTGTCTCCATATCTGCCTTATGCGTCAGTCCCGGCTCACGGAAATGCACATGCGAGTCTATCACTCCTGGCAACACATACGCATCCTCGGCATCAATTATAACATCAAAGGAATTGGCACACTGGGTGTCAATTCCTCCTTGTATGATATCTTCTATTCTGTCGTCAACGATAAGGACATCAGCCTTAACAACATGTCCCTCATTAACCAGCGCTCCTTTTCTTATCAGTGTCTTCATTACAAATTACTCTACAGGTTTAGCCATTTCGTTTGGAGTAGGCGGACCGTCAAATCTTCCATCCGCATTCTGTGGCAACATCGGCGGTTGCTGAGGTTGCTGAGGCGCCTCTGCCACTCCCGTCATGATGTCCTGATTCTGCTTTGCCAACTGCATATACTCCTTCACATACGGTGAGTTCTTGAAATTCTCCGATGCTTTGGTCATCAGTGCCTCTATCCATGGTGTCAACACAGGATACTGGTATCCGCTTGTTGCTATCTGGAAGACATAAGGACCAAGGCAGTTGTCAAAGTTATCGGCTATGAAAGCTGAGAGCATCCTATCCTCCTGCATCACCAGTTTGTTATGTATACTCTCCAGACGCTGGTTCACCACGTCCATATCCTCACCGTTCATTATCGCCTGACTCTGCTGGTGTGTCAGGTCATCAAACTGCGCCATCAGCGTCTCATATCTCTTGTTGAAAGCAGAGAGGGTATCGTTAAGCGGTGTGCCCTTACACTGCAGGTGCTGCTCATTCAGTTCCACCGTCACATCACCGTCCTCAAGTACCAGAGGCATAATAGGTGAATCATCGATACACAGTGTCACAACCTGCACAGAGTCGAGCGTACCCGAGAACTTAAACTTCCCGTGTACCACCTCACAAGAGTCTATATTACACAACTCGTCATTGACTATTCCCTTCAGATACAACATATGTCCGTCCATGTTCTGCAAACTGGACGTACCCGTAACGTTATACTTTGTACATGAAGTAATAAGCATTAACGAGAAGATGCTTATTATAGTGTAGTATTTTTTCATAATATCGTTTTTGCACTGCAAAAGTAAGAATAAATACTGAACTGATAAATTTTTTTAGTTCTTATTAATTAAACTGAATACGGATTAAGATTTTTTTAATATCTGCACCGTTTCCTTTATGATTTGTAAACAAAAAGAAACACCGCGGACGCCATGTCCACGGTGTTTCTCTATACTTTTCACATTACTCCTTACTCTTTACTCTTTACACTTTATACCTTACCCTCTTCTCTCCTCTCTCTTTTTCAGTTCGCTCGCTATTCTGTGTGTGGTATACATCTGGAGTATGGCGGCTATGAGCAGTGCTATCACCCAGTTGTTATATACATAGTGTACCCATCCGTTATAACCGTCTATCGTGGTAGCCACGTATGGGAACAATATCTGGAAGTTACTCTCCACCATCAGCAGTGCGGCGAGGATAAAGCACACATTCCCTATAATCATTATCTGCCTCAACCTGCGCAACGTCATGTCGTTACCATTATACGTCTGCATCATCTGCATCAGGGCGAAAGTCACCGCACCCACAGCAAACACTATCGTACATACTTTCACGAACGTGAGTCCCATGCTACTACCAAATATCACTCCTCCCACACCGAGCACCATCATCAGTGCCCCAACAGCCAGCAGCCCAGACTGCTGTCTTGTCAAAGTTCTGAACCCACTCTGTCCAACCTTCATATCATTGTTTTCGTTCATCATCTTTTATATTATATTCATTCGTTTTACGCAAACATAAGGCTCCCCATCATTGATGACAACCTATTATTATAACGTCATAGTCAAGAAAATAGTATTTACACAGAAGAAAAAAAGCCAGTCGCACTGATTGACAGTGTGACTGGCTTTATGTTTTTATTATGCTCCTTCGGAGCAGATTACAGATAAAAGCGCAGACCTGCCATAAGGTCAAAGCGTTTAACACCGTAGAATTTATATTTACTCGTGTCATATCCCTCAGGTCTGTCTAACCTCATTGTAAGGTAACTGAGCTGAATACCTACACCTACATGCTTTGCCAACTTATACTCTGCTCCTATCTGCCCAAAGACTCCTACAGACGATTCTGATTTTGATGATGGATAGCCGTAAATACTTGCGCTCACATTTTCAGTGTTATACGCATACCCTATACCAAGCGCCAAATTCATTCTCCACAAAGAGTTTCTCGACATCATACTGCCAACAATACTCGGACCAATATAATGGGTGTTGTATGTGATATCACCATCAAAAGAAGTGTTGTAATACAAATAGTCAATTCCTAAACCTAATCCACTGCCCCAGATATGCTGATAATCTACGTTCATGCCAAAACCCGCATGATTCTTATACAAGTGGAGTGGTGTCTGAATTTCAGATGTAATCCATGATACACCAGCATTGACCATGATTACATTCTTCGGATTATCAAGTTCCTTCTTCCTCTTTTCTTCTTGTTCGAGCTGCGCTGCCACCATCGCTTCCAACAGGGCTTCATCATACCTCTCTTCCACCTCCTGTATAGATTGTGAGGGGTATTTATTAACAATACTGTCGGGGATGATGTACATTGTACCCCATATACGATGACATGTAGATCTCAAATCAGGATACCTGTGCTCGTCAATGTGCAGTGCGTTACCACCACTTTCAGCTGTTTGTCCTAAAGCAATAGAGAGCATATCAACAAACTGACATTTTCTTGTAGGCGTAAATCCTCCGTCTGTCACCTTCAACTTACCTATACTCCGGGCATTTGCTGGCATACTATCGTTGACGTCATATACCACCACGTCAGTAGTCTTTCTCGGAGGTAATATCTCCGTCACATCAGTTACCACCTTCGGTGTAGAGGTACAGCCTATCATTACGGCTGCTACACAAATAAAGCTAATTGTTCTCATCGGTTAATATCTTCTTCTTTCGAGCGGCAAAGGTAATAATAAACTGTCAAACTGACAAATTTAACCAATTGTTTTTTCACACGAATATTTAGTTTTACATACCACACAATTCTATTTGACTGATTATGGTCTTCAACTATTCCCAAGATATTATAAATGAGGAGTACACTCAGGGCGCTTAAACAATCAGGAGGCAACGCTGGCGTTGCCTCCTGAGTTACTTCCTATTAGATATCTGTTTATTGATATACCGTTCTCTTGTCAACCACCCTGACGGCCTTGCCCTCACTTACAGGCAGCGTACCCTTAGGCACAAGCTTGACAATCGGAGTAAGCAGTATCTCGTCTTTCAAGGCACGCGTTACATCTTTCTGCAACTTAGCGAGAAGTGGGTAGTCGTCGATGAACTGGTCTTCCAACTCTACCTCTACGGTCATGTTGTCGTTGTTCTCGTCTGTGGTGAGGGTGATAAGGTAGTTGCTTGCCAGTTCTTTGTACTGCATCAGTATCTTCTCTATCTGTATCGGGAAAATGTTGACGCCCCTCAGCACCATCATATCGTCAGAGCGTCCCTTCATACGGTCGAGGCGCACATGGTTACGGCCACACTTACAAGTACGTCCGAGCACACGGGTAAGGTCACGCGTGCGATAACGCAGCAGCGGCATAGCCTCACGGTTGATGCTGGTGAGCACCAGCTCGCCTATCTCGCCGTCAGGCACAGGCTCAAGGGTCTCAGGATTAACTATCTCAACGATGTAATAGTCCTCCCAGAAGTGCAGACCGTTCTGCTCCTTACACTCAAAGCCCACACCAGGACCGCACATCTCACTCATGCCAAAAGAGTTATACGCCTTCACACCCAGCATCTGCTCGATACGCTTGCGCTGCTCCTCAGAGTGAGGCTCCGCACCAATGGCGAGAACCTTCAGTTTGGTATCCCTGCGCGGATCCACGCCTGTCTCCTGCATCACCTCGTAGAGGCGTGTCACGTATGACGGCACAGCGTGTAAGGCAGTAGTGCCGAAATCCTTCATGAACTTTATCTGACGCAAAGAATTGCCTGCCGCAGCCGGTATGGTGAGCATACCGAGACGCTCCGCACCATACTGGAAACCCAGTCCACCGGTGAACATTCCGTAGCCTGATGAGTTCTGGAACACATCGTTAGGACGCAATCCCACCATCCAAAGGTTACGCGCCACCTGGTTAGCCCATTCGTCAAGGTCTTTCTGCGTATGCAGTATGACAGTAGGGTTACCCGTGGTGCCTGATGACGAGTGCAGTCTGACACACTCCGTAAGCGGTACAGACGCCAATCCGAACGGATAGTTCTCGCGCAGGTCTTGCTTGGTGGTGAACGGTATGCGGCGAATGTCACTTACCTTTGTTATGCTCTCTGGTGTCACCCCAGCCTCCTCAAGGCGCTTCTTATAGAAAGGATTATTCATGCAGTGAGCCACCGTAGCCTTAAGGCGCTCCACCTGCAACTTCTCTATCTCCTCACGGGACATGGTCTCTAACTCCGGATCAAGATATTCTGACTTCCAGTCAGGCAGTTCTCTTCTGTACATTTTATTATTGAATATTGCTTATGGTATCGGGGGGCGTGCCCCTCGCTTTTTTGGTTAATCAAACGCAAAGGTAGTAATTTTTTTGTATAACACAAAATTTATGTTTATTAAATAATGATAACTTTCGAACGGCACACAAAAGCAAAGAATATGACATTTTGCTAACTATTTATTGATTTTACTGACACTCTGATTTTCCACAACACAGAATGCTTGGCGAATTTATAAAGTAACCGATAACAGGACAAAAAACACCCACTTTTTACGAATTTTACACACACTTAAAAATCAACAAGTTACAAAAACGCCATCAAACTTTCCATTAGCATAACGACGCAAAAAGCACCATAAAAGCATAGCTTTCACAGTGTAAAAGCTATGCTTTCAGGACATGAAAGCTATCGAATCACACCGTAAAGTGATAGCTTTCGCAACAAAAAACGTCACCAACAGGAATTTTTGTAGCGACTTGCAGACATCTGACACCAAATCATTCTCCAGATTAAACTTACAGGCCGCGAGTCCGGAAATATCACAATGAAAGAAAAACGCGAATTATCATGACACTTTGTCAATTAGATACTATATGGCACACAGAAAAAAAAGGTTTCAAACTTGTGTATTATAGATTTTTTTTATAATTTTGTATCGTATAATATCCTTAAACGAAGAAAAAAAACATAAGCGAAGAAAAACCATCCAAAATGGACAACAGATATATGCTGCGCGGCGTAAGTGCCGCCAAAGAAGACGTACACAACGCCATCAAGAACATTGACAAGGGTATCTATCCACAGGCTTTCTGCAAGATTATCCCTGACATTCTCGGTGGTGATGAGGAGTATTGTAACATCATGCATGCTGACGGTGCAGGCACAAAGTCAAGCCTCGCCTACATGTATTGGAAAGAGACCGGCGACCTGTCTGTATGGAAAGGAATAGCACAGGACGCCCTCATCATGAACACCGACGACCTGCTCTGCGTGGGTGCAGTGGACAACATTCTCGTAAGCTCTACCATCGGCAGAAACAAGATGCTGGTACCGGGCGAGGTTATCAGCGCCATCATCAACGGCACTGACGAGTTGCTGAGCGAGATGCGCGAGATGGGTGTCGGTATCTATGCCACCGGCGGCGAGACAGCTGACGTGGGCGACCTGACACGCACCATCATCGTTGACTCTACCGTAACCTGCCGCATGAAGCGCAGCGACGTGATAGACAACGCCAACATACGTCCGGGCGACGTGATTGTGGGATTGGCAAGCTTCGGACAGGCTACATACGAGAAGGAGTACAACGGCGGCATGGGCAGCAACGGACTGACATCTGCACGCCACGACGTATTCGCAAAGTACTACGCCGAGAAATACCCTGAGAGCTATGACCATGCAGTGCCTGAGGAACTGGTATATTCTGGCGGCTGCCGCTTTGAGGACAAAGTAGAGGGTGCTCCTGTGAACGCTGGCAAGCTGGTACTGTCGCCGACACGTACCTATGCACCTGTCATCAAGCGCATACTTGACGAGATGCGCCCTGAGATACACGGCATGGTACACTGCACCGGCGGTGCACAGACAAAAGTGCTGCACTTCGTCAACGACAACTGCCGCGTGATAAAGGACAATATGTTCCCTGTACCACCACTGTTCAAGCTGATACACGACCAGAGCGGCACTGACTGGAAGGAGATGTACAAGGTGTTCAATATGGGACACCGTATGGAGATATACGTCAGCCCTGAGCAGGCGGAGAAGGTCATCGAGATAAGCAAGAGCTTCAACATCGACGCACAGGTGATAGGACACATAGAGGAGGGACAGAAGTCGCTGACAATAAAGAGCGAGTATGGTGTATTTGAATATTAACAAGTTATGAATTATAAGTTATGAGTTATGAGTGTCCTGAAATTCAAAAACTGAGTATAAAACCACGACTTGCAGGGCGCAACTCATAATTCATAACTCAAAACTCACAACTCAAAAGATGAATAGCATATTACAGAAGCTTGACGGACTGGAGGCTCGCTACGAGGAGGTGACGACACTTATCACCGACCCCTCAGTGATAGCCGACCAACAGCGTTTCGTCAAGTTGACAAGGGAATACAAGGACCTGGGTGACATCATGGCGATACGCAAACGCTACATAAGTTGCCTGGAGGCCATAAAAGAGGCCAAGGACCTGCTGATAAACGAGACAGACCCCGAGATAAAGGAGATGGCGCGCGAGCAGCTCAGCGAGAATGAGGCTGCTCTGCCCGGACTGGAGGAGGAGGTAAAGATAGCCCTCGTGCCGAAGGATCCGGAGGATGCCAAGAACGTGCAGATGGAGATACGCGCCGGCACAGGCGGTGACGAGGCTTGTCTCTTCGCAGGCGACCTCTTTAATATGTATAAGCGTTTCTGCGACTCCAAGGGATGGTCCCTGAGCGTCACCGACGCCAACGAAGGCGCCGTGGGCGGCTTCAAGGAGATAGACTTCGCCGTGAGCGGCGACGGCGTGTACGGCATACTGAAATATGAGTCGGGCGTACACCGTGTACAGCGTGTGCCAGTGACAGAGTCAAACGGCAGAATGCAGACATCAGCCGCAACCGTGGCAGTATTGCCTGAGGCTGAGCCTTTCGACGTGCAAATCAACGAGGGCGAGATAAAGTGGGACACCTTCCGCTCTTCAGGCGCAGGCGGTCAGAACGTGAACAAGGTGGAGTCTGGTGTGCGCGCACGCTATATGTGGAAGAACCCTAACACCGGCGAGACAGAAGAGATACTGATAGAGTGTACAGAGACACGTGACCAACCAAAGAATAAGGAACGTGCGCTCTCGCGCTTGCGTACATATATATATGACCGCGAGCACCAGAAGTATATGGACGACATAGCAAGCCGACGCAAGACTCTCGTCTCAACCGGCGACCGCTCTGCAAAGATTCGCACATACAACTTCCCACAGGGACGCGTGACCGACCACCGCATAGGCTACACCACGCATGACCTGAGCGGTTTCCTCGGAGGCGACATACAGCCGATGATTGACGCACTCACCGTGGCTGAGAACGCGGAGAAGATGAAGGAGGCGGAACTGTAGGGCAGTTCACAGTTCATAACTAATAGTTCATAATTAATAATTAATCTCCACTCCCCCCTAACTCACGCTCCCTCCCTCACAGGGTTGCCCTCCCCCGCGAAACGGGGGAGAAGCGAAGCGGAGGGGGTGTAAAGACCATTGAGGGTTGGGGTGGGTCT
>DFLE01000024.1 GCA_002373375.1 Prevotellaceae bacterium UBA3627 | reverse complement strand
GACATCATCCAGTTGTAGTCCTTATAGCTTACATACAACTCCATGCAGGTAAACTCTGGGTTGTGGTTTTTGTCCATACCCTCATTACGGAAGTTCTTGCCTATCTCATATACGCCCTCGAAGCCACCCACGATAAGGCGTTTCAGGTACAGCTCAGTAGCTATACGCATATACATCGGTATATTGAGAGCGTTGAAGTGAGTGATGAACGGGCGTGCACTCGCACCACCGGCAATACTTTGCAGTGTAGGTGTCTCCACCTCAGTGTAGCCAGCCTCATCAAGTATTCTGCGCAGTGTACGCACCACTGTGGCACGCTTCAGGAATGTATCCTTCACACCGTCATTGACCACCAGATCAACATAACGCTGACGATAGCGCAACTCCGGGTCATCAAACTTGTCGTATGCCACACCATCCTTATACTTCACGATAGGCAGTGGCTTAAGAGATTTTGACAATATGGAAAGCTCCATGGCATGCACGGAAATCTCACCCGTCTGAGTGCGGAACACATAACCCTTCACGCCAACGAAGTCACCTATATCCATCAACTTCTTGAACACCTTATTATATAAGTCTTTGTCTTCTCCCTGACAGATGGCGTCACGCTGCACATACACCTGTATGCGTCCCTTAGAGTCCTGTACTTCCATAAAGCCTGCCTTACCCATGATACGACGGCTCATCATACGGCCAGCTATGCATACCACACGACTATTCTCTGCCGTAGCCTTACCTGGCACGTCATTGCCTTCCTCGTCTTTCTCTGTTGGCAGGTCAACGAAATTTTCTATAATCTCTGTTGAAAAGGCATCCACAGGAAACTCTGCAGCTGGATACGGGTCTATGCCCATGTTGCGCAATTCTTGCAGACTTTCTCTGCGACCAATCTCTTGTTCTGACAGTTCTAAAATGTTCATCGTTTCTTTTTGTTTCTTATATATTAAGGTGGACTATTCATCCTCACGTCCGATGTTCTTCTCTGTACTCAATACAAAGACATCCTCGTCAGGACGTTTCATCTTATATCTCTCACGAGCTATAGTCTCAACGCCTTTCAGGCTCGCCTCAAAGTTGCTCAGCCTTATGGAGTCACGCTCAAACTGTTCCTCATAAGAGCGCAGTTGCTCTTTTTTCTCACTTAGTTGCATCGACAACATAACGAGAGAGCGCACGCTGTTCTCGTCAACTACCCCTACAAGCACCACACACACCACAATAGTGATGAAATACTTATGACGCGAGAGATAATACCATATATTGTTAATGCGGCCCAAGTTTTCTCAATTATGAAATATGATTTATAAATTATGAGTTATGAGTTACTGTAAGCTTTGACAAAGATGTCTTCCGCTCACCACTCACAACTCATAACTTTTATTATATAATATACTGTGACGAAATACTCTCGTTATTGATAACTCTGCGTATGGTCTCCGCAAACATATCAGCAACGCTGAGCTGCTTAACCTTGGCACAACGCTGAGAGTAAGGTATGGAGTCGGTAAATACTATCTCCTCCAAGGCAGACTCCTGCACACGCTCACTTGCCGGACCTGACATCACGCAGTGGCTTGCTACCGCACGCACTGAACGTGCTCCGGCTTCCTTCATTATGTTTGCAGCCTTTGTTATGGTGCCGGCTGTGTCAACCATGTCGTCAACAATAACAACATCCTTGTCTTTCACATCACCTATAATCTGCATCTCTGCTACGACATTGGCGCGGGCACGTGTCTTATTACACAGCACCAACGGACAGTCAAGATACTTGGCAAAACTCTTGGCACGCTTTGCACCGCCAACGTCTGGAGAAGCTATCACAAGGTTGTCAAGTTTCAGATTCTCCAGATAAGGCAATATTACACCTGAACCATACAAATGGTCAACAGGAACATCAAAGAAGCCCTGTATCTGGTCTGCATGCAAGTCCATAGTAATCAAACGGTCTATACCAGCCACGCTGAGCAGGTCGGCAACAAGCTTTGCGCCGATAGACACGCGCGGCTTATCCTTTCTGTCCTGACGGGCCCAGCCGAAATACGGTATCACTGCATTGATGGTACGGGCTGAGGCACGCTTGGCTGCGTCTATCATCAGCAACAGCTCCATCAAGTTGTCTGAGTTAGGGAATGTACTCTGCACCAGGAACAGGTCGCGACCGCGAATACTCTCCTCAAAGCTTACAGCAAACTCTCCGTCGCTGAAGCGTGTAATAACGAGATTGCCTAAAGGGCAACCCAAACTGGCACAAATCTTCTCGGCTAAATAACGCGTAGCCGTGCCAGAGAATACAAGAAAGGAATCTTTTTCCATTTATATGTAGGATATTATTAGTTAACTGTTAATCACACTCTGCCGACATCAGCCCACCGCCTTACGCAGTTTCTTGAAATGCTCTATCACCCCGTGGAAGTCCACCTCATGCTGTATGCTGAAACGGTTCCACAAGTCACCACATATCACCACGCCACCGAAGCCAAGGTCCTTGGCGTATGGTATGGTCTCCAGGCTCATTCCTCCAAGGGCATACACATGCTTGTCTATCAGTCCGGCCTTATGCGCCTCACGCATCTCTGCCTCTGAGAGCGATGCTTTCACACCGTCATGCAGTGAGTCAAACAATGAATGAAGCATCACATAGTCACACTGCTTCTTCATGGCTTTCAAGTCATTCACATCAGATGTACTACGTGTTATATGCCTGCGTATCCCATCCGGAACGGCATCCTCCGGACGGTCTATGTGTATTCCCCTAAGGTCAAACTCCTGCTTCAGGAAGTAATGCTGATGCACGCTGATGCGATCTAATATCCGCTGTGGCAGCAGTGACAGCAAGCGCTCCGCATATGTCAGTTCCAAGCCCGGCTTGTTGACGTGCAACAAGTCTAACCCCTCGTCAAACAATGCGGTGAGTATTTTGTCCTCTTCCACGAAATACGTGGGTTGAGTCATTATTATCAGTTTCACAACTGCAAAATTAAGAAAAAAATGTTAATCATGCAATTTTATAGAAATTAAAAGTTAACTTTGCAGTAAAATTTTGACAAAAGGAAAATGATTGACTGGAAAAACAGAGTTTTTACACTTGCATTAACATCTGTCATAGCCTTAGTCTTATTATTCGTTTTTCGTAAAAGGAACAAGAAATGATATACGAACAGATAAACCGCCCCACATACGTATTAGAGGAGCAGAAACTGCGTAACAACCTCTCGCTTATCAAGAGCGTGGCAAAGGAAGCCGACGTTGAGATTATCCTTGCTTTCAAGGCATACGCTCTCTGGAGGACATTCCCCATCTTCAGGGAATACATCGGTGCCACTACCGCCAGTTCACTGCATGAGGCCAGGTTGGCATACGAGGAGTTTGGCACTCCCGCCCACACCTACTCGCCCGCCTACACCGACTACGAGATTGACGACATAGCGCGCATAAGCAGCCATCTCACCTTCAACTCCCTTTCCCAATACGAGCGGTACCACGAGCGCGCCACACGACAGAATCCTAAATTGCAGCTGGGACTACGTGTCAACCCTCAGTATTCCGAGGTCGAGACGCTGCTCTACAACCCATGCGCGCCGGGCACACGCTTCGGGGTGCGCTCCACTGCCCTGCCCACCCAACTGCCACCGGACATCACCGGCTTTCATTGCCACTGCCACTGCGAGAGCGGCAGCGATGTGTTCCAACGCTCTCTGCAACACATAGAGGAGCGTTTCTCACCATGGTTCCCACAACTGAAGTGGATAAACTTCGGCGGCGGCCACCTTATGACTCGCGCCGATTATGACATACCGTTGCTTATAAGTTTGTTGCGCGACTTCCACAGCCGCTACCCGTGGCTGCACGTGATACTTGAACCCGGCAGTGCCTTCGGCTGGCAGACAGGCCCACTTGTGGCACAAGTGGTTGACATAGTGGAGGATGAAGGCATCAGAACCGCCATCCTCAACGTATCGTTTACATGCCACATGCCCGACTGTCTTGAGATGCCTTATATGCCCACTGTGCGCGGAGCCAAAGAGACATCTTCCCCTCAATCCTCCTACCGTCTCGGTGGATGCAGCTGCCTCAGCGGCGACTACCTGGGCTACTGGCAGTTTGACCACGACTTGCAGATTGGCGAGAACATCATCTTCGAGGACATGAACCACTACACCACGGTGAAGACCACCATGTTCAACGGCGTAAGCCATCCTGACATAGCCTTACTGCACACCGACGGCACACTGGAAACGTTACGTCACTACTCGTATGAGGACTACCGCGACCGAATGGACTGATAAAATACAGATACATAAAACCACACCATACAATTTACAAAACGGTGACAAGACAGGCTGTTAGAGTATAGTACCCTGACAGTCTGTCTTGTCGTTAAGTACAACTCTGACAGAACCTTAACAAGACATATACTCATACCCAGTTCTGTTTCATAGACAAATACACCCGAATCGTCCTTAAAATATGTTAAATACTAACATCTCCTGACATTATAATATAGAGAGAAAAGACAAAAAATAGTAACTTTGTAAATTATTTCCGACCATAAAGAACATGATATTGATATTCAAACACTGTCTTCACAGAATGATCACGATACGACAAAATAACAACTAATATATTATTCTATGATTAAGAAAAAGGATTACATTATTCCCCTTCTCAAGACCTATGTAGTAACTGTCCCGCGGTTACTGCAGGCGTCAAGGGAATACACCAAAATCAGGAACAACGGCAACGGAACAACCTCCGGCTACATCGATGATGACGACGGAGAGTTTAACGGATGGTTTGACTAAACAACCCAGGACTTGTATTTTCTTTAATTGCAAAACAACAAAACAAAATGAAGATGAAAAGACATATCATAACAATAGTCCTCGCCCTGATTACTGTAATGACTGCCAGCGCGCAGAGAAAGACCGACCAGCTGGACCGTGGACTGGTGGCGGTGAAAGTTTCTAACGGAGTATTCGTAAGCTGGCGTCAGCAAGCCGATGAATACTACGACGTAACCTATAACCTATACCGCAACGGGACAAAAGTAAATGCCACACCGCTTTCTGTCACCAACTACACAGATACCGGAGGTAACACATCAAGCACCTACACCGTAAAGGCAGTAATTGATGGCACAGAGAAAGAAGCATGTGATGCTGTAAGTGTTTGGAGTAACGGACAATACAGTGCAAAAGGCGTTGCCGGGGCACCTAATTATCTTACTATCCCCATGAAAGATATCGTTGACCGCAACGGTGATATCGTTTTCTGCTCATGCGGAGAACATAATCCATCTGTTAGTGTTAGACAAACATACACACTAAATGACGCTTCTGTTGCTGACCTTGATGGTGATGGGGAAGTTGAAGTCATTATTAAACGCTTAAACGCCTCTGATGCCAGTACGAAGGACTCTATTACTATTGATGGAGTAAAATACCCATTGTCATTTAATGGCGAAATGTATTCAGCGACTAATACAAGAGCTTACGTCATACTTGAGGCATATAAACTTGACGGCACACGTCTTTGGTGGATTGACTGCGGACCAAACATGGTGAGTCTAAACTCCACAGAGCTTAACATTGTTGCATACGACTGGGATCAAGATGGTAAAGCTGAGGTATTATTGAGAGGTGCTGACAATATGATTATTCACAAAAGTGACAATACGACTTACGAGGTGGGCAATATGAATGTAAACACTCGTAATCACATGACCTCTCATTCCGATTCACAATATGCGTGGACACTTACTGGCAATGAATATCTCTTGTACCTTGAGGGAGCGACAGCCAATCCATACAGCGTAACAGAATTTCCGTTGAAAAGACTTGAGACATCAGAATACTCTGATGAGATAGACTGGGAGAATCCAGAAACTGACAAACTCAACGCATATATTAATGCAGTTGGAACAGCATGGGGTGATAATTACGGTCATCGCTCCAGCAAATACTTCTTTGGTGCACCTTTCCTTGACGGCAAGAAAGCCAGCATATTCCTCGCACGCGGCATTTACACCCGCCACAAAATGATAGCGATTGACGTTGACCCTGCCACACACGCCTTCACCACAAAATGGACATGGGCATGTAGTGATGCTACATCACCATTCCACGGACAAGGTAACCACAATTTCAGCATAGCTGACGTTGACGGCGATGGTTGCGACGAGATTATATATGGCTCTATGACAATTGACAATAACGGCAAAGGATTATCATCCACAGGCCTCGGTCACGGCGATGCTCTACACGTAAGCGACCTCGACCCATTCACAAAGGGTATGGAGGTGTTCGCCTGCAATGAGGACAGACCAGCCAATAATCTGCGCGATGCCACGACAAGCTATATATATCATCGCGATATAGCCTCTTCCGACGATGGCAGGGCGCTTATGGGTAACTTCAGCAATGACTACCCTGGATGTCTCGGACGAAGCGTAACTTCAGGAGTGATATCCTCCGCAACACACGAAACGGTTGACGCCTTCTCTTCTGCCGATAACTTCATAACCTGGAGTTGGCTTAATGGACGAATATATTGGGATGGTGACCTCTGTGAGGAATACCTAAACAGCCCTGGAACAGAACGCGACTGTGTAGTGGCCAAACCTGGTGGAAACAGAATTATGCAGACCTCCGGCGTCAAGTTGAACAATGATTCTAAAAACAATCCTTGCTTCCAAGGCGATATACTGGGCGACTGGCGCGAGGAACTTATATTACGCAATACGGAAAACACAGAGTTACGCATATATACCACCACCACACCTACTGACTATGCAATACCGTCACTGTGGTATGACCCAGAGTATCGTCAGTCCATGGTTTGGCAGATGTGCGCCTACAACCAGCCTCCTCATGTCAGCTTCTTCATGGGCGAGATGGAAGGTCTCACTAAGGTGCCAGTACCTCTGACCAATACAAACCGCACATTGATAAATAATGGCGGCAGCATAACATCAGCCAACAACGGCAATGACATACTTGTGACCGATGCTGGAAATATAGGCATTACCTCTGACGTGTCACCACGAAACATTATAATGAATGTGCCTTCGTCTGTCAGTGGCAATGATGACAATGCCAACATCACATACTCATACAGCACGACCACACTCGGCACTGCCAATGGTGGTGACATCACTGGAGCAACGATAGTAACAAAGCAGGGAGGTGGTTTACTTAATATGCCTGACCGTACCCTCAGCTATACAGGCAATACAGAAGTATTTGAAGGCTCTCTCGCTTTCAGCGGCACGCTGCCTAACAGTGAGGTCTGGATGAACCGCCACACTAATCTCTATACCGCCGGCACGTTCACCCAGCCTGTCACTATGGAGTACGGTTCTAAGCTCTATATCTGTAAGGACAACGCCACCGCCGACGGCACACTGCCCGAGGCTGAATATACGTCAGCAACATTCAGTGCACTTAACCTGCATGAGGGCGCACGTATAATTATGAACATTGACCCGGAAAACAATAAAGCCGATGCCTTAAATGTTGGTACTTTGTCACTTCGTACTCAAGATTGGGAATATGGACCGAAATACCTGAATCCAGTAATAGAGATAAACAGCCCATCCAAAATACCAGCAGGCACTTACTTGTTAGGGGATGTGTCAAACGTAAATGGCAACGTAAACTTTACGATAGAGGGAAACAACTTCAGCATATACTCTAACAAAGAGATCACCGTACAGGAAGGGCATCTGTATCTAAACGTTACTGATGATGTTGAACTTGAAGAGCCAACCAATAATGCCGCAATAAATAATACGAAAGACATTATACAGACATGGGACTTCAAGTCCATATCTGCAACGGAGTTCAACAAGGTCAGCTCTTACCTCGCTATCGGAGAAGAAGAAACGACTGTTGCAAATATAATATGTAAAAACAGTACGACAGAAGGGACTGACGGTTTATTATTCGATGTAACAAAAGATGATAACATCTGGAGAATTGTAAAAGAAGGCCTTCGAAATCAAGGAACCAATACACGTACCCTCGGCATAACCAATCTCGCAAAAAATGATGTTATAACGGTTGTTTGTTCTGTATATGGCACAGATAATACAGTGGTATCTGTAAATACAGGCAATGCAGTGACTTCTGTATCTGGTCATACTTATACATTTACTATGACTGAAGATGGGACATTAGGATTAAACGTCACAAGAACAGCGAATGGCAACTATTATACAATAGAAAAGATTACACGTGCTCCAGGATACTCCAAACTCACCTTGTCTCCCACAACAGTTACGGACTATGAGCAAGCAGTATATGACTCTGTAATTGTGGCACGAGAATTTAACGCAGGTTATTCTACACTGTGCGTACCATTTAACACTACTGTATCAGAATTCACAAATGGTGACACCGAAGCATACGTAGCTTACTTGAGCGATGTAAAGGAGGACAATGGAGTGACAACACTCGTATTCTCTAACACGACAGAGATTAAAGCCAACACCCCATACATTCTCTATCTTAGCAAGGGGCTGTCTAACCCCACTCTCATTGAAAAGCCTGTATTTACACCAGAGACAAGAACTTTCTATTCCAGCAGCTGGTCAATGCATGGCAACTACACTCCTGGCTTCTCCATGCACGGCAAGTATGGCGTGGTAAACAATGCGGCAGACCATATAGCCAATATCATGAAGGGCGGTGCTGCATCTAAGCTCAACGCTTACTCTGCTTACCTTGTAGGACCGGCCGCCACTAACGCCAAGATTATGTTTGGCGAGTATGTGGAGGAAGAAGACATTACCGGTATATCTGACATCAGCAACGAGACAACCACCCAGAGCAACGGCAAGTATGCCGGCAACCAGCAGATTATCATACTGCATAACGGCAAGAAATACAGAATCAACGGCACACTGATAAAATAGTGTTCCGTATGTAATAGAAAAGGACCGCTCGAATGAGATTTTCGAGCGGTCTTTTTTTTCGCAAAAATCGATTTTGTCCTATTTTGTGCTTTTTTTTAACGCCTCATGCTTGCGATATTTCAAAATTATTTCCAGTTGGTTGCGTACAGCGAAATCTATAGAGAATTGTAACTATCTGATAATCAGTATAGGGATATAAAAAGGGGGGCTGAAAAGCCCCTTTTTTCGTTCCAAAAGCTATGCTTTTACCTCATGAAAGCATAGCTTTTAGAGGTTAAAGTGATAGCTTTCACAGTGTAAAAGCTATCACTTTAGGATGAAAAATACAAAAAACTCCCTCCGAAACATGATTTTCATGCCTTCAGAGGGAGTTTTTCTTCCTAGTTTAAGTTTTTTTATGGATGTTTTTCAGACAGTGAAAAAACGATTTTGTCCTATTCTATGTAGTTTTCTTTCTTACGTCAAAGTGAACGTCATACGGTGGTATGGTGTTGGTCCGTACTCGGCTATTGCAGCACGATGTTTCTTCGTAGGATAGCCTTTGTTTGACAACCAGTCATACTGCGGATACCGCTCTGCCAGCATATTCATGTAGTCATCACGGTATGTCTTGGCAAGTATGGAGGCTGCCGCTATACTCAGGTATTTGCCGTCGCCCTTGACGATGGTGGTAAAGGGAAGGGCACCACCCTGCCCTCCTCCAGAGGAAACGGCGCTGCTGCGTTTTTTCTTCACAGGCATTTCCACCTCATTACCAAACAAATCATGCTGTATGGTCTGCTGTCTGTTCTTCTGAAAGTCCTCCACACTTCGCTCGTCCTTACCCGGAACGCCACTCAGCACATTGTCATCAGCGCCTCCTCTTGCCTCTGACAGCAGGAGGGGGGCAGGATAATAGACATCAAACTTATTACCGTCAATGATAAGTTCCTCCGGTCGCACGCGGAGTTTGTCAAGTGCGCGGTGCATGGCGAGGTATGAGGCATGGAGTATGTTTATTTGGTCTATCTCCTGCGCTGTACATACTCCAACAGCCCATGCCACGGCGTCACGCTCAATCTCTGTGCGCAAGGCATAGCGTTTCTTCTCCGTCAGTTGCTTGGAATCATTGAGCAGGTCATTATGATAGTCTGGGGGCAATATAACCGTTGCGGCATACACACTGCCGGCAAGGCACCCGCGCCCAGCCTCGTCGCATCCTGCCTCTATGACGCCAGCATGGTAAAAGGACTTTAATTCACAACTCATAACTTATAACTCATAACTTATAACTCATAACTCATAACTCATAACTCATAACTTACTTGTAATACATCTGTCCGTCTGTACCCACGCCTGCCGCACTGACCGTTACGCGCGTCTCACGACTGTTGTTGTATATCGTGGTGCTGAACGTACCGTCACTGTTGAGTTTCACGTTAGGATTCCAGTAAAGGGTACGACGGTAATCCGTAGGCTTTGACGGTTTGGCGTTGCTGTAGTCAGGAGAGTAGAACTCCTCCGGGCGGGCTATGCCGTCCATGATATAGCGGCGGTCACGATATGTAGGACGCTTGCCGTCATTCTCTATCGGCACGAAATCGAACGTCACGTCAGCGATGTTTGCAGCCACCACGTCGCCTGAGTCGGTACGCAGCTCATAGTCGGTGTATGCCTTGACATACTGCATACGCTCAAGGCGCAGAGTATTGAACACGTCCGCCTGTGACACATCTTTGTCAAACTCGTTATTACCAGGAGTATAGTTACGGTAGAATGACGTACCCTTAACCAGCGCACGTATGTTAATCTGATTATCACGGCCCATATTACCGAAGAGATACGTTGCGGCCATGACAGGGAATACACGGAAATCAACTATGCCACACATCAGTCCGCGGTCTGACAACTCATTATACAAATCGTATGCATCCATCACTATGGCTGGTTTCTTCATGTCTATAGCACGGCGACCACGACGGCGCGACTTCACCACCACCGTCTGCAACTGATGCGTACCAGCCAGTTTGCTGGACTCTGGTATGTTCTCGTCATCATCCTCGTCAACGAACTGTAACTGTGGAGAGTTTGTCTGATACCATGAATATGGTTTGCAGAAACGAGGGAAGCATACATCCTGCTTTACGAAAAAGTCAGGGAAGGCACGCTCGTTAAGGAAGTCTTTGTCATGCTTCCCCGTCTGCATGTTCTTTGTCAGAGAATCGCTACGGTTGTATGCCTTGGCAAAGAGGTAAGCCCATCCGTAGTATGGAGGCATATTTATTTTGAAGTGTCCGTAACGGTCTGTTCGTGCTATGGCACCTGCCATCTCGCCGTTCTTGTTTATCTCGGCCTCCACGAGTATGTTTTTCCTTGCCCTGCCACTCATAATGGTAGTTCCGTCGCCATCACCCTCAGAGTACTCTACCGTCTCTTCGCTGCCTTCTTCTGTATCAAATACTGTCTCCGTCTGAGCCACGACAGGCGAGTCAAAGGCATCTATACCCTGCTCTGCACGCATTTTGTCAGCAATAGTGGAGGCTTTCTTGCCTACTCCTGCAAGGTCTTCATATTCCAATATATTGGCCTCGGCTGGTACCGTATATACTGTTCCCTCAAAGGTCAGTCCCTTTTCCGGCTCATATCGCAGCTGCTCTGCACGCTTATACCTGCGCCATCCCTGTACCTTCATCAGCAGGTCGAGGTCTGACAGGTGTTGTGCGTCATTGCTCTCAAAGTAATATGCGGGATAGGCTATGAACCCCTTGAGTTCTGAGCTCAGGAGCATATCGGTCATGATATTTCCGTTGTCATATCCACGCTCGTCAGTCTGCGCGTCACGTATTGCCAGGGAGATGGTAGCGGGATGCTGTTCACCTGCCTCTACCTTCACGTCTATAGGCGCATAAGCATCAACGGTTGTCTTTGCCCCTATCTCTGCACCTGCCGTACGCAAGGTGACATTCACTGGCTTGCCGTAGTCGCCATTATTAATGAAGAAAAGGCGTGAGGCAAGCGGCTGGGCGTTCTCGTCATATACTATCAGTTCATTTACGCCGGTTTGCAGTTCTGATTTGTTCAACTGTATATTGCCTGACGTAATACGCTGGAAGGCAACCAGTGTTCCTCTGCACAACACGGCGTATGCGGCAGGAGTGACACCCTTGGCTGATAATGCCACTGAATTTTTCTGTGCATCATAGTTTAATGAAACGCCTTGCTTCTGCGCTTTAGGCAACTTGAAGGTATAGTCTTTTCCTTTCCAGTTAAAAGTAGCCGTAAGGGGTGTCTCGGTAGGTGTGATGGTCATCTGTCCCATACCGAGATGCTGTGTCTTTATCTTGGTGCCATTGCTGAGCGTTCCCTCAAGGTCAAAGTTCTCTCCGTGGTTATCCTTTACCTCAAAGGCTACATTACATGGCACACCCTCTATCAGCTGGCCGCCTTCCGGATAGAAGGACATGGTGAGATAGTCCTTGTCTTTCAGGATACGTGTCTTTGGACGGTGTGACATATAACGGTCAATATAGTTGCCTTTCTCCGTCGGTTTCTGATATACAGGTACCACACGTGAGTAAAGTCCGTCCCAGTCTCTGTAGAAATCAGCGGCGTTTTTCTTTCCATAGAACTTAAGTTCCTCGTCATGGGTATATTCTCTCTCCTTGACGTTGAAGTTCAGCTGCCAACGTGTATAAGCACGCACTTCATAGAACCCGGAATAGAGGGAGTCCTCAAGTATAAACTGTCCGCAGGTATAGCCGTTGCCATTGACAACGATATGCTGGCGCTCCACAAGGTAGCCGTCGGGCGTAAGTAGCTCCACATACAATAGTTTACTCATATTAGTAGGAGTAAGGTCATCGGCTCTAACAACGTATGCCTTATACCACAGTGTGTCACCGACGAAATAAGCGCTGTTGTCTGTGTGAACGTATATTTTCTCCTGCACCTGAGGGTTATCACGCAACATTGTCTCAAGGTCATCAATCGGAGTAGCCATAGTCTTTGCACACAAAGTCACTACGAGCAAACAAAAAAGCAATCTCAGTCTTCCTATCATAGCAGTTTTAATTTTAAGGTACAAAAAATGTGTCTTTTGTTTCATTTTGTTAGGTTATCTAATGTAGTTCTTTCGATTTGTTTTGTTAGGTTAAAATTATATTTATGACGCAGCAAGCGGGAATAAGGTTTAACCGTTTGGCGTCCCCTCATAAGTCGTGACTGCATACCTTTGACCACTGTCATAATCAACACGGCCTGACTCATCTTGACATCTTACATCTGTCTTTTTTGCATCAGAAAGACAAACGGCAGCTGCCGTTTTAGGCAGCTGCCGTTTTAGCATATTATAATTCAGTTAGTCGCCACCTTATCACTTGAACGGCAGATACCATACTCCATTGAATCCCTTGAATCCAAGTTTGTCCTGGAGCCAGCGGTTACCAAATCCTCCGCCATACAGACCACGCTCATTCTTATGACGTGCTATACGCTGCAAATCTCCGAAACGACGTCCTTCAAATGCCGTTTCATAGGCATACTCATCACAAATGAGGTCTTCCATGGCATTTACCCTGTCTTCTGTCGTAAACTCTGTGTTATAGTATTCTACGAAGTTAGGATAAGTCTGCCTTACCACTGCCACCGCAATCTGAGAATTTGACATATTTTCAAATGCCTCGTCTATTACTTCTTGCTCTGTCTTCTCATCACTTGTCTTACTTGCTATCTCCTCATCAGTAAGTCCGCAAAGAGTACGCTTGGTATATTTGCCCAATATCGTAGTCAGGGCATTTTCCTTGTCCTCATTCAACATATTAAGCCAGCTTTCGTATAACGCCTTCTCCTGCTCATACTTCGCAATCTTGGCACTCAGCCCTGTATTTGGATATTTCTCAGCCAGCTCAGCCAGTTTTTTGTCCAACACTGTAAAGTAATTATAAGGTGACTGAACATTGCTCTCGTCAACTACATAACCGGCACCATGAAGGTGAATACCACAGAGTGTACCGGCGGCAAACAAGCCAGTACCATCATTACCACCACTCTCTAATCCGCGTGGCAGGAAGTTAAAGGCATAACCGTCCGCACCATTGCTGAGCATCTCTGCCGACTTAGTTGACAAATAGTAACGGTCTTTGCCAAATACCCTGATTCTTGGATTATTAAATGTCTGATGGGTATAAGCTGAGTCAACAAATGATACCAGACCCTTGTCCAAGCCATTCTTCAACACGGCAAACGCTGCGTCAGGATACCCCATACCATTAAGTGCCTCCGCAATGCTGAGGAACACCGTTGAGTTACGATACAGGAAGAAGTTGCCAAGACCTGGTTTATATACATACGTTCTGTCAGAATAAGGATCTCTACCTGGCGAACATATATTCATACGCATATCGCCCAAAGTCGCGCTTGACAACTCAGGCAAGGCAGATGATGATGATGATATAACCTTATAGTAAACAGGCTGACTATTTGACTTCTCCCTGAATTCATCAGATGGTTCTACCTGCACATTTGGGGTCTGAGCCGAAGATGAAGAGCTATATGATATTCTGCTTCCACCAGTTCCCTCATAATATAAATATCCAAATGCTTCTGGAACTTCTGTTGTCTGTCCCTGAAGTGCGCTTGTTGCCATTGGTATGTATGATATCACATCAGCTGGAGCAGAAGAAGCACTGAAAAGATCCTCCCAGTCTTTAAGTATGTTGGCAAGAGTACTTGGTGTGTATGTTTCTATATCAGAAGGTAATGTCACCTCTTCTGGTCCATATTTTTCCAAGGTACCCATTCTCAGCACACCTTCTGACACCGCTGTTTTTTCAGTCTCCGAGCAATAATAGTAATAGTCATAATAAGACTTTACAGCAGCTGCGTATTTCGCATCCTCAAGATATAAGTCTCCCAACACCAGATATATTGGTACAAAACACTTAGAAGGGAGAATATACTTATCTCTTGAGCCGTTTCCTCCTATCTGTATCTCCTTCGTCTTGCCAAAGTTTGGCACAGAGCAGTAATCTGGTCCCCACGTATTTTTCAGGTTCTCCAGATACTCTGCCTCTGACTGCAGGATAACACTTGATGACGTAGCCGACTTCTGAGCGTTTATCTCTGATATTGACATCACAGGCTCTGTGATGTAAGGTACGTCACCATACTGGCGCACAAGCTGCAGATATGTCCAGGCACGTATTGCCGCAACAGCGATGTACTCATTCATCACCACATACTGCGAGCCTGTCACGAGGTCTGTCTTACGATTCTTCAAGTAATAGTTACAGTTGTTTATCACCTGATAATAGAGATACACACTGTCATACTTGTTACTTGCATCGGCAGAGAATGTAGAAAGGTCACGCAAATCTGTGGTGGCATACTTGGTTGTCTTCACCAAGTCACCACGTAACTCATTCTGGAAATAATACTGGTCAGCCAACTGCTGCATTGCCTGAAGAATACCGTATGCATAGAATACAGAGTCGGTTTTCTCTGACAGTGACGGGTCATACAGCTGACTGTTGCTCTCTGTCTCAAGCATATCAGAGCATGAGACAGCACACATCAAGCCTACAGCTGCTAAAAATGTATATAATATCTTTTTCATTGTGCAAATCTTTGGTTTATAAGTTAATCTTCACACCGAGTACGAAAGAGCGGCTCTGTGCTATATTGCCACAGTCAACACCTTGATACAGAACGTTGTTGCCAACGCTGAACTCCGGATCGTTGCCAGTATATTTTGTAAGAGTGAACAGGTTACGCGCCTCACCCCATACTGAGATACCCTGCAACCATGACTGCCAGGCTTCCGGAACCGGAATCTGGTAAGCTATGCTCAGGCTCTTCATGCGCAGGTAAGAGCCGTCCTCTATCCAACGGTCAGAGAAACGGTTGTTACCCTTAGGGTCTCCAAATGCAAGACGAGGCAAGTTTGTCACCTGTCCCTCATAACGCCAGTGACCTATCTCTGCCACCTGCTGGTTATAGAGCGACGCACCTGAGTTCAGGATATAACGCTGGTAGTTGTACACGTCATTACCCACGCAGTAGTTGAAGCCTACGTTGAATGTGAAACGTTTCCATGTCAGCGTAGCGAAGATGTTACCATAGATGTCAGGATTAGGATTACCGATGATAACCTTGTCCTGCTCGTCTATGTAGCCGTCACCGTTCTGGTCGATGAAGTGCACGTCACCGGCATTGAAAGTCTGGTCTGCTCCAGTCTCATCCTTATACTTCAGATAGTCTGTACCATTGTGTGCGGTGGCTGCCTCTGCCTCTGTGCTGAACACATTGTCTGCGGTCTTATATCCATAGAACACACCTACTGATGAACCTATGCGTGTCAGGATATTCTTCTCACCATATACAGACGTGGTGAACTCACCGTCAGCCAGACGACCAACCTTATTGCTGTAAGAACCCAATGTCGCACCAAGTTCAAGATGCAGGTTCTTCTTCTCTATCGGCTTGCCGCTGACTGCTACCTCAACACCAAAGTTCTTCACCATACCGTCGTTTACCCAGTAATTGTTTATACCACCGATAGGATTGTCAAAGGTCTTGAGAGACAACAAGTCTTTAGTACGATGGTAGTATGCGTCAACCCCGAGACTCAGACGGTTGTTAAGCATATTGACCTTGAAACCAGCATTATACTTCAGTGTAGTCTCCCACTTCACGAGGTCGTTACCCACATTGCTGATCTTCACACCTATCTGGTCGTTGTTATACTTCACAGTAGAGAATGAAGAGCGTGCTGCATAGTTGGATATGTCATCATTACCGCTGACATCAAATCCGCCGAACACTTTCAGATAGTTTACAAAAGCATTCTTGGGGAACCAGTCTTCGTTTGACATTACCCAGCCCATCTGTATGCTTGGGAAGATGGCCCAGCGCACACCAGCCAGTCCGATACTTGCCTTACTGCTTACATTGTCACCAAAACGGCTGTTAGCCTCTAACATCAGTGACACAGTAGCAAAGAAACGGTTGGCATAACTGTAGTCTGCACTTGCATACCACTGCATATTCTTCCATATATCACTGTTACCAGTGATGTTTGAACGCTGACCAACTGCCATTGATGGATTCTTATCATTTTCCTGACGCGTAGTATATTGTGAGCTCAGGTCGCTGCCATCGTATGAGAAGTAGGTATAACGGAAACCACCTGTCACAGCAACGTTATTCGCACCGTATTTATTATTCCAATCTATATGAGTATTGCTGATGATATTTGTCTCCTTGGCAAATATTGATGCGACCTTGCTATATACTGTTCCCAGGTTTTCGACATAGAAAGCCGGCATACCGCCATTAGGACGATAGTAAGCCTGAGAGTTACGGTTCAGGTAATAACTGAAGTGTGTCGTAGCTGACAGATTAGGAAGTATATTCCATGTCGGAGCCACGGCAACGTTGAAGAATGTATTTTCATTCTTGTTCTTACGCTCGCCATTGGCATTTTCTATAAAAGCTACTGGGTTACCGATAGAGTACTGGTAATCGCGACCCTCATAAGAACCCAATGCAGAGAACAAATCATCTGCCTCACTAAGCAATGAGGTGAAGCCGCCGACTGAATGGTTGTACTGATGAGAATTGAGCAACGGACTCTTTATCAATGCCATCTGTGTTGGCGAGGTAACAGTACTGAGCGACATATTCTCAGCAAAGCCGTCGTCAAACAGATATGTGTTTGAACGTGAGAATGACATATCAAACTTCGTCACCAGATTCTCCAACAGATTAATGTCTGTATTGAAACGTACGTTGACACGGTCAAATGATGTCTCTTTCACGCTCTTGTCCATTGATGTGTAGCCTACTGAGAGGTGATACATACCTACATCGTCACCACCCTGCACATTGATGCTGTAGTTCTGTGTCACGGCAGTGCGATAGATGTCGTCCGTCCACTTCGTGTCATTGTGATATGTAGGATAGAAATATCCTGACTTCTCGTCATTCAGAAAACGGAATGACATCAGTTCACCCGTTGATGACTGATACTCCTGCAATGACGGCACAGTACCTAACTGCTCCACTATATAGTTACGATACTGGTTCGCGTTCATCATCGTAGGCAACGACGGCTTTGTCGTTATGCCCGCATATATCTTGGCATCAATACGGGTAGCCATTGAGTGTCCGCGCTTGGTGTCTATAAGTATTACGCCATTGGCGCCACGCGCTCCATAGAGCGCGGTAGCATTCTTCAGCACCGTCACCTTGTCGATATCCTCTGGCGAAATGGCAGAGAGGATGTTGAAGTAATCTCCCAAGTGCAGCGAACTGCGGTTACGCTGCATATCCAGCTCCACGCCATCAAGGATCACCAGCGGCTGAGAGTTGGCATTGATAGAGTTGATACCACGTATAAGCATCAGTGCTCCCTGCTCCTCGTTTCCGTTACGCATCACCGTACGGATATCAGCACCAAGGTTTGCGCCAATCTCATCGTCTATTGACAGTCGTCCGCCGTTTGATATGAACGAGTTCTGCGACGTATAGGTCGTACCCTCGTCATACATCTGACGGAAGTTATCAGTCAGCATTGAGACATTTACCGTCTGATTACCGTCATTTGCCTTTATACCGACCTGCTGTGACAAATGACGCGGTGCTTGGAAATACAGGGAGGTGACAAAAACAGGAACCTTTATGGTAAACTCACCCTTCGCGTCCGTCATGGCAGCAAAGCGGTTGTCACCTGTCGCTTGTATGCGGACACCGGCCAATGGCTGTCCTGTGGCTTCGTCAACAACCTTACCCTTTATGTCACAAGTAGGAATATTGTCGGTTGCCGCCTTACGCTTGGGTTGCTTCTGCACAGGAGCCTCGTCCTCTTCAAGTGGGTCTATCTCCTCATCCTGGGCATACACGGCACACGACACAGCCATTACTATGAAGCAGAGCATAAGCCTTTGGCTCAAACGCTGCAAAATGTCATATATGTTGCTCATCATTATCATTCTTCGTTAAACGTTGTTGTTTTCTTCTTCATTCAGCAGATTTCTTTATGAAGTAATCATTAGCCTCCACTGGTACCAGATAGACTCCCGCAATACGCAACTCATGCTCATAAGAATTACGCTTCGTCGCAGTGTTAAACTTCTGTGTATGACACATCATCAAACTTGGATATGCCTCCAGTCCATAATAGCTTACAGGGAATGTGAACTCACCCAAGTCTATAACCTGAGCATAACCCGGTACCGTTATTATATGATTCACCTTACTAACGACCTCTGACCTTGGTCCCCATGACGGATCCGCATCCTCACTGAGGAACAGCTGCTTCTGCTGCTGGGTATTATTCTCATCGGTATAGTTCAGATAGAAACTCAGATAATATGGCTTAAGCTTTGAAGTTATACCCTCCTCAGGATTGTCAAGTATCTGGTTTGGGATGGTTAAAACATAAATATGGTACGTGGTAGATAATACTCCACCAGAATTACCTATTCCAGCCACCAACTTTATATCCAACTCTGGCACAGCACTATTAGATGAGCTAATCGTATTAACGTAACCGAAATATCTGGAGTCACCACTCTTCTTTCCGATCAAGCGGTCATAAAAATATTCAGGCACGTACTTAAACAGTGTATCACGCTCTCCGCCCTTTCTAAAGACCTCTTTCAGAGCAGAAAGACCTGAATATCCAGTGCAGTTTAATACTCGTCCAACATTGGTAGAACTTATTATGGGTTCAAAAGTCTGCCATGGCTGGTAAGGTATTGAATCAACTGTTCTCACGTAACCGTTCGACATACGATATGTCTCCAACGTATGATCTTCTACGTCTTTAGCACTTACAAGGAAATTGCGGCTTGTAGTAAGCACACTGTCCGTAACAGTACCATTTCCTGTCAGCAACACGTCATTGCAGGGATAGCCATGAGAAAAGGCAAGGTTTCGCAGGATATTTCTCTTTGTAAGAGAATCCCCGAGGAACTCGGCATATTCCTGCGTACCAATTGTTATATCAGTTTTTCCACTTGTCGGAAAAGCTTTTTCCGTAGCTGCTCCACTTACTTTGGACAAATCATTATAAGTTAGCTTCGGCAAATACTTGAAATTGCCATTAATCCTGTTATATGAGTTTGTCCAAGCCTGATCATTAGGCATAAGCATAGTGTACGTACTATCCTCATTCTCCAACTGTGCTCCCAGGATTCTGTTGATTACCGTATTACGATGTGCATATTCTATATACTCATAGGTTTGAACTCCATCAACGATGGAACCCTGAATTGAGTTTGACTCGTCAATATACTCCTCATCATATTCCATCACATAGTCACGGAATAAGTCACATCCTTCTATCCTGTTAATATACTCATATATATTACTATAGAAGTTCTCTTTACCGTTAGTGATATGCATCACACCGTTGCTGGCCGGTAAATTTATGTTACTTGTAAATGACGCATCACCGTAATGCGTTGGTGAGAACAAGTGAGTCTTTGCATTCAATGAAAGCAACTTCTTCTCCTCTACCGCACCGTTTATGGGATAATTATACTGCACTATATGCTGTTTGACAAATTCCTTAAGCACCCTCGCAGTATCCTCTGTCAAGCCTGACTCCAATATCTGCAATACGGAGTCAGCATTATAGGTTCCGTTTAACGGAGCAAACAGCGTATAGTACGTCGGAACATCGAGATTTGACTTAAAACCCGACTTCTCCACTATCTCAGCAAACTTTGACAGATTACTGTTCTCACTAAGATTCTGCCATAGCGTCTTGCCGCCGGTTGCGCCGAAATCATCCGGGGCAGTGTTATAGTCAGAGAAATCCGTACACGATGCCATGGCAAGTGTCAGTCCTGTCGCTGCTATTATTTTTGTGTATTTCATACGAACAATTTTTTATTATTCTTTATAATCTTAATGTCAGAGACAACTGATTAATACCAGTCTTCCATCATACTCTGACTGTTTACGATACCTGTAGGAACAAGCTCCACGAAGTCAAACGACCAACCAAGGTTTGCCGCGTTGGTTATAAGGTTCTTGATACGCAGCCAGTAGTCTGTTCCCTGCTTGAACTGCTGTGTACAGATAACACGACGTAACATCATTGTGCCATATCCTGACTCCGTACGGCAACTTGTACCTCCTGTCATCTGCTTACAAGCAGCGTATGGGTCATCTGCTGTCACAGTCAGCTTGTTTGTATTAGTATTGTAAGTGGCACGAGAGAATGATGCCGGAGCACGCATATATCCGCGTACGTGCATCACCTGGTCGCTCTCTATACCATACTCCTCATTATCCGGGTCAACATCAATGAAACCGAAAGATGCATTCTCGTAAGGATTAAGCTGAGCATCAAACGGAGTTCCCTGTGCTACCATCTCCGCCTGACTGCTTGACTCACCGAGATAGAACTGCATCATACCACCTCTGATCATAGGAGGATATATGATACGCAACTCATACTCACCGGTAGGCACGTGCGGCAGCTTGAAAGCTATGTCGTATGTATCCCATCCCTGGAACTGGTCTGAGTTGTGGGCACGCCATGCACCGAGTACATTGAAACGCAGAACCGTATTAGGATTGTAACATACGATATTATCGAAGTAGTTTACATCAAACGCTACACGGTTACCATCACCACCACCATTCATGTTTGACACCTGAGAAGCTGTCGCATTACGAATACCGTTATTAATCAACTCATACAGGAACGTAGAGGAGTCAAGACGAATACGCTCATAGAAAGAAGCCACGGTCTGCTGGTCATATTTCAGTATGCCGTTAATCTTATGTATATATCCGTTAAGAGTCTGCTTGTTGTATGTACGGTCTATCTGGACACCTGGGAAGATAATCGGGTGAGTAGCGTCTGAGCCAAACGTGCCATACTCATCTGTCAGAGTATTGTTCTGACGGTAACGGTTAATCCACAGTTTAGGCTCTTTACCTTGTGAATTAGGATCGGTTGCCCATACCTTCAAGAGAGTGTTAGGCAACATCGTCTCAAAATACTCCTGAGGCTCATATCCAAATGATACATTCCACACAGACTGATTGCTGTTTGTCTTCTCATATACAATCTGGTCAACAGGCATGCCTGCGCGAAGTATGTGATAAGCTACAAACATGTGGAGTACGTTCCACTCATTAGTGTAGTCATCGCCAGTAGAAACCTGGATACCTTTCTCATTGAGATAGTTATACCACAGAGAAGAATTTGCATACCACTCCTTACACTTTTCTTTCAGGCTCTCTATATCTGTGATGCCTGCGGCCTCAAACACTTCGTCCGGCTCGGCAAAAATGGTAAAGCCTACCTTGCACTCTGTAGGACAGTATAGAGGATTACCGTCACGGTCAGTCGGCTTGGTCTCAGCCAATTTGTAAACAGTATCTTTTTTCTCCACTGCCAGCTCCATGTCTATGCCCGTAAGCTTCAGAGCCTCTGAGAATATCTTGAAGTTCTCGTCAACTGACAACTGCTCAGCTATCAGACGATCCTCACGACGCACCATGCTTGATATTTTCTGTATCAAGCCATTGGAGCAGGAAATATCGGCATCGATGATGTAAGCATCAGGTCCGAGCCATGTCTTGCCGCCGTCAATACGAACGTTAACGTAACGTCCGAGCAACATGGTATTCCATGTTGTCTGACCAGATACCTCTGATATCGTACACTCATCGCCAGAGAGGTGATACTTTGCAAGATCCACACATAGATCCTTAGGCATCAACTCCACTTTCTCCATAACATCAAGGTTCTCAAAACCCGGTGTCTCTGTTATGCCATTATGCAGCGGCTTTACAATTCCGTCGCACGATGGATCGTTGTAGAGCGAGTCAAGATACAGTGACACACCCTCATTGACTGGTGCGAAACAAGAGTAGTTGCCATAGGTTGACAATGTATTTGCATATATTGTCTTCTTCAATATAGCGTTAAAAGCCGACAGGTCTTCATCATTCTCCAACGTCTGCTCAATGGTAAGCTCCAACGCGTTATAGAGGTTGGAAGCATCAGGCTCATCCACACATGACACCATAAGGGGAGCGCCCATCACAACGAGAGCGAGCAGAGAATGTGCTTTGTTCTTTATATATTTTTTCATAATAATTACTTTTTAATATTTACAGAGAAAACCTTTATCCATCAATTTCTTGCAGAAGAAGCTGATGCCTGCCATACGGGATTCTGTACCAACTTACTATTCACATCCATCTGTGCAGTATTGATAGGCCAGTAGAGATACGGCTCCGTCGGCATCTTTGTTGCCATTACGGCAGGTGAGGTGTACTTGGCCGACATTGCCAGAGAAAGCATCTCACTGTAGTTGCTGACATAGTTTCCGCCCTGCTGAGCAAATGTCTTGTCATACTGCACACCAGAAACGTGGCGATAGTTATAGCGCATCAGGTCAAACCAACGCTTACCCTCAAAGCACAGTTCACGTGCACGCTCCAGAAGTATCAGTGTCTCCATTCTGTCCTTGTAAGTATTGAACTTTAGGATATTAGTAGAAGCATCTCCATCTGTCAGCGAGCGTGTGTTTACAGCATACACCAAGTCAAAGGCTTCCTGCAGGTAGTCCCTTTTTGAACTTTCCTCTTCGCCTTCCTCGTTACCGTCCGTTATGTCTCCGCTTTCAGCGTCATCACCAGCGTCACCTGAAATCAACTCATTAATCTGAACCAAAGCCTCCGCCTTCATAAGCATGACATCGGTAAGACGATATATTACCCAGTTTGGTCTTACATTAGAAACATCCGGTCCCGATGTCTCGACCTTCTTTTCACATGATCTCGTAGCAATGAACTTACGCACCTGATACTGCGCCACGTCAGAGTTTGCCGCATATATGAACTCGTTCTGACGGATATCTTCTGCGTTCTTGAAAACAGCCGTACCTGAAGTACTTCCGCTATACTTGCCGTAATTGCCAGTTGTCATCAAGTAAGGAGTGGCGCCGTTATTATTGCCATTATACTTGTAATACATCTTTACGATACCAGGATTCGCAAATGTCCTTAAGATACCATTGGTTGACGAATAAGAGCGGTATTGAATCTCGAAGATACTTTCCTCTGAGTTCATTCCTATGAATGACCTTCCAAAAGTCTTGCTTGGAGGATTTGTTGCAAACACACTGTTGTAATAATCATCACAGTCTGCGAGATAATACTCCTTGTCAGTCTCACCCAGTGTCTTCTGGTGAGCATCTCTCTTTGCCTCAATTACCTTGTTGCAGTACTCCTCGCAAGCCTGATAGTCAGCCAGAGCCTGAGCTGGATTGTCCTGATGATTTACAGATGCACGCCACAGATAGATGTCAGCAAGAAGGGCACGTACGGCATCTCTTGTCATATAGCCCTTGTCACGCCAGTCGCCATAGACGTTAGACAGAATAGCGTCACCTTCTATTTCCTTCAAATCATTAATACACATCTCAAGAACCTCTGCCGGTGCTTTCTGCTCCAACTGGGTATCCTGAGAGTCTGTCATATAGGCTGTGGTGCTTACAGGCACATCACGGAAAACACGCACCAGATAGAAGTAACACAGCGCACGCAATGCCTTCACCTTTGCGATGTCTGTTTTGTAATCTCCCATGGTATAGTTCGGATCGATATCCACTACGCCGCGAGCCTTCTCCATGACAAGGTTACAATAGTTGATTGCTGAATACAGCACATTCCAATTCGTAAACGAGTTACTTGGCATTATATTCAAAGAATAAATCTCTTTGAGATCCTGTACATAAGCCGTATTGTTGGTAAGAGCGACAGAGTTAGACATCTGCAGTTCGTCAGAACGATAGTCACCCCACACAATAAGGCTGAGTTGAAAGGATTCACTCCTTAACTGACTATAAGCAGCCGCCACGACACCAGTCACATCAGACTTAGTCTGCCACATATCCTCGTCCACAATCTTATCATCAGGCAATATGACTGTGTCAACGCATGACACAAGACACATACCGAGAGTTATTATGGATAATATCTTTTTCATTATATTGTCTGTTTTATATTTGTTAAACCAATATTGTCATCTATTAATTAGAATCCGAAGCTGAGACTTGCAGTGACAGACTTTGATTTCGGAGTGTTAGAGGTATCAATGGCAGGAGCGTATGTGGATGCAGCAACCTCCGGGTCGATACCAGTGTACTTAGTCAGACAGAAGAGATTATTCATGGTCACATAAGCCGACAGGCTGTTAAGTCCCCATTTCTTAATCTGTTTCTTTGGGAAGCTGTAAGAAATCTGCAGGTTCTGGAAACGCAGGAACGCGCCATTCTCTACAAAGCGTGAGCTTACCTGATAGTTGTATCCCTCGTTGTAAAGCGCACGTGGCAACTCGGTAACGTCACCATCCTTACGCCAACGATAGTTTACAGACGCACACTGGTTGTCTGTTCCGTACATACTCTCCAGTCCCATACGCGCTGCGTTGAGTATCTTGTTACCCCAACGGTAGGTGAAACGGGCTACCATCTTCCAGTTGCCATACTGTGCTGTGAGCGAGAATCCACCCTGCAACTTTGGCAGAGAATTACCAAGATATACGATGTCAAGCTCGTTAATCTGACCGTCATGGTTGATATCTTCATAGTAAGCGTCACCGCCCTTGAACTGATACTCTGCGGCACCGTTCTCGTAGCGATATACAAGATGCTGCGGCTCACCGTTGTTTGTCATTATGACATGACCGTTAGCATCAGTAGCGACAGGGAAAGACTTACCCTCTGCCAGCCACTGGTTGATCTGGTTCTCATAGTCCGTTGATGTCCAGTTAGGATTCTGCTGCTTCATCTTGGTGTTGTAGTTCTGCAAATACTCGTATGAATACTGGAACACGCCCTTTGACTGATAGCCGTAGATAGAACAGAGTGGAGCACCTACCTCAACCTTGTTCATACGCCCACCGTTACCACGCTTGTTATACACATCCTCAAACTTGGTATTGTATGTAGCAAGCACATCCTTGTTCATCTCAAGCAACTCGTTGGCGTTCTGTGCCATATTGAAGCTTGCGGACAAAGAGAACTTCTTTACCTTCAGGAACTTATTACCTGTGATGCTCAGCTCCCAGCCCTTGTTCTCAATCTTACCGATATTAGCGAAGCTCAACCCTGTGAAACCTGTGGTTGACGGCAACGGAGCATTCTTAACAATAAGGTTAGAAGTCTTCTCCTTATATACGTTGAGGTCTAACTCTATGACATCATTGAAGAAACCAAGGTTAAGACCGAAGTTAAGACCCTCACGCTTCTGTGGCTTCAAGGTCGTAAGTTTCAATCCAGACAACGTTATAGCAGAATCAAATCCGTAGTAACCTGCGGCCATGGTGTATGTATTGTAGAACGAGGCGGCACTCGCACTGGTGCTACCCGATATACCCCATGAACCACGGATACCCAACATGGAAACGACCTTGCGCAAAGGCTCAAAGAATTTCTCGTCGCTGATGTTGTAACGCAGAGATACTGATGGTGAGTAGAACCACGGGTTGTCAGGACCGAAGCCGGAGTTGCTGTCACCACGCAGTGAGAAACTGAGATTGTAACGCTCCTTGTAAGAGAAGTGGGCATTATATACCCAGTTCTGAGAGGCTGACTTAACCGTAGAGAGCGTGTTGCTCATACTGCGGTTATTAGCCAAAGCCTCAATGGTCTCCAGACCATTAGGCAACTGGCTCTTTGCGGCATACTGATAAGAATACCTGCCAGTGTTGCACTCATAGCGCGCAAGCATCGTAAGGCTGAAATCCTGGTTCCTGAAATAAGGAGTGAAGATAAGCTCCGCACGCGCACCGAGTTTGAAGTTGTTCCTCTCCGTATTCGTAGCAAAGTTATACAAGTCACTGGTATATTCATTGTTAGTGAGGCTGCCCGGCATATATGTAGGCAGAGAGTAAGCGTATATATCGAAATACACGCGCCCGTTGAATGTCAGACGGCTCTGATTAGACTCAGTACCGAGAAGCTCATACTTCAGGTTAAAGTCAGGCACGATACTATAGGTCTGCTCTTTCTGCCATGAAGAATTGGCATAAGCGACAGGGTTACCGATGAGATACACCGAATTCATCTTCAGGGAACTGTAGTTACCGTCATACGGAGTCATACCTGTTCGGTTAGGATTCATCAGATAGTACTCTCCGTTGTCACGATATATAGCCATATTAGGAGCCATGCCGAGAGCCATAGCAAGAATACTATTGTGTGTCTTGACATTATTCTTGCTTGAGCCAAAGGTATAGTTCTTCAGGTTATCGGTATATGTCAAAGCGAAGTTGGTAGAGAACCTGATACGGTCTGACACATTATAATCAAGTACTAATCGAGTGGTAAGACGATCAAGACGCTGCTTGATGATGGTACCAGTCTGGTGGTTGTATCCCGCAGAGATACGGAAAGTAGCCTTCTGACCGCCACCCGTAATGTTGACGTTAGCCTCGTGCTGCTGTCCGAACTGTGTAACCTCATCCACCCAGTCTGTATTACGGTTCCAGTAGTTATACTCAGAATACGTAGGGTCATAGTTAATCTCCGCCACATCGGCAGTAGCCGCTGCGCTCTGAGTCGGATTATAGAACTCCTCCTTGAGCATCATGGTATATTGGTCACCGTTAAGCAGCTTGTAGCCAGCCGGCATCCATGTACCCGTAAACTTGTAGCTGAGATTCACTTTCGGTTTACCACGCTTACCACGCTTAGTAGTAATCTGAATGACACCGTTCGCGCCCTGTGAACCCCAGATAGCGGTAGCGGCAGCATCCTTCAGCACCGTAATGCTGGCGATATCATCAACGCTGACTGCAAGCAGAGAAGAGAAAGCCTCATTATCCGCATTCTCAATATCGATGTCACCCTCGCTATAGTCAAATATCTTATCGTCAACAACAATCAACGGCTGAGAGTTGCCAGACAAAGATGACACACCACGCAGGCGCATGGTAGAACCAGAACCCAGGTTACCAGAGTTACTTACGATATCCAGACCTGCGATCTCACCCTGCAGAGCCTCGTCGGCCGAGGTGAATGCCATACCCTCGACCTCAGAGAGGTTGAACGTCTGCTGTGATACAGATATCTCTTTCTTCTGAATGTTCAGACCACCAGAGTTGGCACGACGACCGCGCACCGTCACCTCGTTAAGGGTAGTCTTCTCATCCTCAAGCTTGATGGCGAACGATGTCTCGTCACCTATTTTCTTTTTCCATGTCTTGCTGCCCACGTACGACACGACAAGCATATTCTTGGTACTCTTAACTTCCATGGAGAAGTTACCCATCATATCAGTCTGCGTAGCATTGACGATACGGTCATTGGCATCACGCTCCGTCACATTGGCAAGCATGACTGGCCCCATAGCGTCCTCCACCGTTCCTGATATGACTACCCCCTGCGCCATCACTATATGGGTGATGACAGAGAGTATCAATGTCATTAGAAACTTTTGTTTTGACATATTATTCATGACTTCTTATTATTATTCTTTATACAAAATGCTGTTAACGCCTCTTGGCAGCAGGTGCGCCACTCCACTTTCCGTCATATCTGCCGTTGCGGTTAAAGCAAAGCGGTGTGTCAATACCATGGATAGTAACGAATGAAGAGTAGTCTATGGCTTTACCCTTATTGGTAGATGTTGTTACTATATCGCGCGCCAGGATATTAGCGTTCTCGCTACCATAAACCACGCTGATGCTCTGTCCTGCTATATCCCTGACATTCAGCGTGCCATTACCACCGCTGATGTTAAGCGGCTGAGCAATGCCGAGGTCATCTGTGCAGAATGTCTGGTAAGAGCCACTGCTGATGGTGTTGTCGGCAAACACGGAGTTATTCTGTATATGATAGAACACGAACTGACGCATCACGTCAATCTTTGTGCGTATCTCCTTCTGCGCAGCCGCATATTCTGACGAGCCTTCTGACAGTTCCGAATATACTTTATACAAATTCTCTATCTCGTCCCACGAAGGCAGTCCCTTAGCGTATGCCTTCTCCATCGCATCATCTGTCGGTGCATATACAGTATAGTTATAAGCACCGAGCATACGCATACGGGCATCATACAGATCAGGACGCAGAGGATTGTTGTTTGTTGCCTCGAACATCGTATAGTTTGTCTGCTCAGACTTCTTAGTCTTCTCGTTAATAACATTGCTGATACCGGCAAACGTCAAGATATCCGTATTACCCTCAAATCCGTTCATAAATTCATAGAACTTCTGATATTTCTCTGAAAGCACCTTATAGGTACTTCTTGTCGTAGGCTGAATAGGAGCATTTATCAAGTAACATGTACCATTCTCGATGTTAGCCTCAGGGTCTGCGTCTTGACGGCCAGTCTTACTGTACTGTGTAATCACCTTGGCGGCAGGAGCATTGCCCTCCACCTGAGCGCCGCCGAGCACAGTCTTGCCGTTGCGCGCGAAGCCGTCAGGCACATAGATTGCGCCACCGTGCTTCGTCTTGTAGAAATGGTTGCCGCTCAGTCCGTCCTCACTGCTGTTAAGCACCACGACATGATAGTTAAGCATATCCTGTATCTGCGTAGAATATGTACCATTCTCTATATTCTCCTCTGTGTACTCGCCCAACTCCTGGAACACTCCGTTCTCATACACACCTTTCTGCACCATGACATTGAACTTAGCGTCAGTCGCATCCGAGTTGAAGCGGAAACGCAGAGCCTTAGTACCGTAATTGTCCGCATCATAGATAGACGTAGGGTCTATATATATAAAGGTGCTGTTGTCTTCCGGAACAAACACCGCGTACTTCGACTTCATTGACATGAGGTAGTAGTACATATTCACACCGAGCGCAGGCACCTCACCGGCGGTAACGGCATGGTCGTTGAGCATCTGTCCCATTGTGCGCATATTCTGATATACCGATGCCGGACCGAGTACAGAGTTGTAAAGCTGTGGTGCGAAGAACTTGTCCATCTTGTAGATGACACCGTTGTTGGCTATCTTCACATCATACTTGCCTGACGCGTTTTTATGGACATCATCAAGCGTCACGCCCATGAACTCAAAAGCATCGTTCTGTACTGTAGAGAACTTGCTGGGCACGGTCTTTGAGAAATATGCCTTCATCAGGTTGTTCAGCATATTGGTGAACACCGTAGGGTCATTGTTATAAACAGCGTCAAAGTTCTCACCGAGGTTCTCGCGCGTGTTCTCCAATGCCGGATTTCCGAGGTTCTCTATGATATAGGCGCCGCCGCCGCCATTCTCCTTGAAATATTCCCATATAGCATCGTCTGTAGGCGCGAGGATTGCTGCGATGTCCTCATTCTGTGAACTTGTGGCACTTGGCTTATACTGGTTCCATCCCGGGTCAAAGTTAAGCAGCTGTGACTCAGTGTGCACATTGCTTGTCTTGCCGTCATCGTCTGTATAGCGGTCAAGTTTCACGGCATTTCTTGACAACTGGCTGAAATAGCGTATGGCATACACGTTACCGATGGTTGGCTCTCCGTTCTCGATAGCCCATGCATCATAAAGATTCTTCGTGGCTACATCATTGAAAGGAGCACAGAAGTAATCCAGCATACGTGAGAAGAGAGACGTACCAGAGCCGCTCTCCGTATCCTCACGCAACACCTGCGCCATGTTGCCCGGTGGCTCAAGCACACCGTCAAGCTGGTGTATGTAACCATTCTGACAGGTAACATTGCCTGCTATCACTTTATTCTTGAAGACATATGCATCACCGTCGTTATAGTTATTGCCGGTGATTACGGAGAAGTCGTTGTCATCGCCTACCACCGTCATGGAGTTATTCAGCATATACTCACCAGTAAAGTGAACCATAGGAGGCACGGTGTTGTCATAGATACCCTGCAGCGATCCAGCCTCCACGAACCTGTCAAAGAACGGGTTGTTCTTTGGGAAATTCTGGGAATACAGAGGCTCAATAGTATTCACAAGCTGCAGGTTGGTGGAGTGTTTCACCGCCCTGCCCTGCAGAAGGTCACCGTTAGCGTTCTGCTCAGTTGAGATATTGCCGATAAGAATGGCATTATCGATCATTGAAGAGAAGAGCAGCTGCGCCTTCTGACTCTTAGTCAAGTCGTCGTAGCTACGTGCTCCATAACGGTTGTTACCATCCTTGAAATACTCTGCGAACGCCTCATCGTTGGCAGGGAAGATGGTCTTACTACCCGTATGACCGAGAACCTCTGTATATCCCAAGTCGTCAATAAGACGCAGGTATGTGTTAAACGTACCATTGAGCGACTTCGGACTCTTCAGTTCTCCGTAGATACTCTCACCTAACCAGTCTGGCATACTTTCCTCATCGACAACATAGTCTTTTGAGCAAGATGCCATTCCGATGCAAATGAGAGATGCATACAAAATGAGTTTTTTCATAAAGATTGAAGTAGTTAGTTTATTTTATTTTATTTATTATCAAAGCGTTATTGTTCTTAGGTCATCGAAATAAGCGGACGCAATACGCCCTTGCTTGAGTTTTAGACTACAAAATAAGCAATATTTCTTTAATTATACAAATTTTTAACATAATATTTTTAAAATTTCTTAGAACAAATTAAACCTTCTGTCATCTGTGTTTTTGTCCCCTGAGCAGTCATAAACGAAAAAACTACCGAATGACGGTATCATTCGGTAGTCTCATATTATATTTTGTTAATCTTTACTTTGTCTGAGCACCCATAGCGTTATATGTACCATTGAGAGTCTCGATGACAAGCTTACCGTCAACGATCCTCTTAACCGGTGAAGCAGCCTTTGTGCCGTCAGCCCTTACGCCGTCAATACCGTCAGCGCTGGTAACCACAATAACAGACGTTGCATCTGCAGGATAATAATTAGCAGAAGATAGTGCCTCTACAAACTCCTGTTCTGAGAAGAGCACCTCATAAGAACCTACCTGCACATCAGCACCTACCTTTACGTTCATAGCAATAACGGCACCGTCATTACCTCCGAGGTTAGCGCCCTCTGTCTGCAGCAGACCTATCTTTATTGCATTGGCGTCACTTTGGAATGCACTGGCAACAGCAAAGGTACTGCTACCAGTCCTTTCTGTCAGGAGGCTTACATCCGGGTCATTTCCGTCTGTACCGAAAGAGAAGCCTTCTGGCATCGTTACCTTTGTACCGAACGTGCCGACACTGCTTGCATTTTTCATCTTTATCTGCAACGTGGCATTATCTCCCGCCTTTACCTCTACGCGGTCGAAATACAAAGCGTCATTCACGCTTGACAAATCTGTTGCCTCGGCGTTAGCACTCAGAAATGCCATTGCTGACACGGCTATCAGTGTATAAAATCTCTTCATTGTAAGTCGTTCTTTTTTATTCTGCTACAAAGTTACAAAAAAAAATATTTATCACACAAGGAAATCCGAAGTTTTTTTTCTCTCACTCACGTCATAAATTAACATTGCGTTTTGTTGCAACAAGACGCTTCATATACTTCTGCAGTTTCGCAAACAGCTTCTCATCCTCGGCTATCACAGCAAGATCACGAAAAAATTCAGAATATAATATTCTACTCATAGTCTCTAGTGTATCTACTAATATTAAAAGTAATAGCTATAGGTCAATAAAAATTATTAAATTAAAGATTTTATTTTATCTATAAATTTTCGGGTCTTCGGAAGAAGAGGTTTAATATCATCTTCTGTCAACGTAACAAAATCATCATAATCACTTTCTTGTCTCAATGAGAACAACCTACGCATCAATATACCATCTTCTGTGCTTAACGTACCTGTTTTTATAAAATGCATATGTATCATTGATTGCAAACCAGAATGTGTATGTGCAGAAACTCCTTTGCTAATCAAAAGTGCACTTGCAACATAATAAAAAGCATAATATAATCGGTTAGCCGCAGTATTATACATTCCAAATTCTGTAGCTTTCTCAACATCCGAGAATGTACTTTCACATTTCTCAAGACGATATTCGATTATGGCTTGTCTCTCTTCCGTAGTCAGGCTCATAGTTTCACCCCTTCCTTTAATATATTATGTTGAAACAACGTAGGGCGTGCATTTACCCACTGTTCGCGCGTATATAATATGGTATTTATCTCCTCGCCTAATTCTAACCCTTTCTCCCATAGCTCATAATTTAACACCTTAAACTGCTCATCCGTCACTTTGGGCGAGTCAACAATTACAACAACATCCCAATCTGACTTTTTCTTGGCATCACCACGTGCACGTGACCCAAACAGATAAGCCTGCGCTAACGGCTCTGTATCGTGAACCGTCTTTCTAATCATATTTATGATATCGACTTTTTTTCGCATACGCAGAATACATTACCATTCTCTATGCAAAGTTACGAATAAAAGATTGAACTGGCAAAATAAAACGGAACAAAAATCCTCGCGCTACAAAACGGAAGAAAAAAATCCCCGCACTACGTATGTAATGCGAGGATTAATTATTCCACTGTAATTAGTATCTTATTACTATTTTTACTTCACCTGTGCGCCGGCAGCGTTGAATGTGCCCTTAGCGGTCTCGATTACGAGCTGACCGTTAACCACCTTCTTAGCTACAGCCTTAGCCTGTGCGTCAGCAGCCTTAACCTCTGAAACTGCGTCAGGAGCGTCGGCGGTAATCTTTTGAATCTTCAGATTGTCAAACCAGCAGCGACGCTGATATGCATTACCAGAATATCCACATGTAAGTACGAAATTAGTAAATGGTTTTCCGTTGAACTCCACCCAATCGGTAAAGAACTCACCATTAGCTGAGACACACGAGAGTTTTGCCTTGTTCGTGCCATAGTCAAGATACATGACAAAATGATTTTTATAAGCATCTGTACAAGTCTTTTCTATACTATTTCTGTCATTACCTCCATTATTTGCGCAGAAATTACCGACACTACCTAAACCACATGGATCATAATTATATTTACCACTACGGAAATAGATTCCAGAAACATTCTCTTCATTCTCATCTTTGAGATAGAAGCCTACAAGGTCTCCATCGCTATTAGCAAGCATACCGACATAGAGATCCATAGATACTGTATAAATATTACTTGCAGTTTCACCCAAATCAACTGGAACTGTTCCTGTAGCGCCGTTACCACCTACAAGAAGAATATCAGCAAACTGACGCTCTCCATTAACATCAACACCCTGACCAAAATTCCATCCAGCAGATGTACCAATATAAGAACTTAATGTCATAGTTCCCGCTACACCAGTTATAGTAGCAGCACCTGCTGTTTCTGACAGGTCTGTGCCATCTACAGAGACAGCTTTATTACTGAAGTCAATGTCAACAAGCGTAGCAACCTTGTCCTCAGGTATTGCAGTGGTATACTCTGTGCATACTTGTGAAAGTTTGTTCACCTCTTCTACAATCTTTTCTCTACTCTCCTCAGAATACTCACTTGCTTTAAGTGAACTATAGGCAGTCTTGGCTAAATTAATAGCATTTTGCAATTCTGCAGCCTTAGTAGAAGCAGCATAAGTTCTATCTGCCAAAAGATTCTCTGCATTTGTAATAGCTGTATTCAAAAGTCCGAGAGAATCATTTATCGTTTTAAACTTATTATTGGCAGCCAATATATCTTTTGCAGCCTTTACATATACTTCATACACCATCAAACCATCTTCAGCGTTCTTTGTTTTATTAGCTGGGACATAAGCCTCCTTATCAAACGTAGCAATTATTGATGCAGAATCCGTTTTACTTTGCAACTCGTATGCCTCAACAACAGGCTTTATTGTATCTACACAAGCTATAACTTCAGAATGTCCCCAAGGTTTATCAGGATTTACAAGATTCTCTGCCGCTGTTGTCAAGGCGTTACGCGCTGTCGTTATCTGCTCACGAACATCAGCCAAATAACTAAGTTCCGCATCTGAATATTCTGACTCTGTCTTTGCATATAACTGTGCATTCTTAACATAAAGTGCACCACCGTACTTTAGCGCCTTCAGTTCATCATAGGCATAAGCCTTAATACCAATTTCATACTCACCTGCCTCTGTAATATTTGCGACAAGCACATTACTTGTATATTCACGTGGATTGAGAGGATAGTAACCTGTAGTAGCTACAGTATCCACTTCATCACCATTAGCTTTTGTAATGTATAAATAACCGTACGCTATATTAAGACCTCCATTATTCTGCCAACAGTTTGAACTAGTCGTAACCTCACGTACAGTAGCCAAAGCATCTATAGAGAACACATAAGAACCCGGCTTAAGCGTTTTCTTCATATAGAGTCCTTCTGCTCCGCCTTCACCTGCTGACCATACATAACCTACACCCCAGTGACCGAGATCATAATAATCACCCGCAGACCTGAAAGCACGTTTACCTGTTACATTTGTCCAATCACCAACAGTTCCCGCTTTTTGTATTTTATCTCCCGAAGGTAACTTATTCTCAGCATTAGTATAGAACAAATCATCCATATATAAATTACGGAATTCCTGAACATAGCTGTCAAGAGAACCGTAAGCCTCGTTAAAATCTGACAAAGTGCTTTCGTCATTTATAGATTCAAGATATTCTATATTATCTTTCAAATCCACAAGATCCCCTTCTGGCCATGTATAGCAGTTAGCATAGGCTTTAGCTATATTCAACAATTGTACCTTCTTTCTATCGTCAGGAACCTCCATAGCAGCTTTCACCTCTATATCCATAACCTGGATAGAACTATTCATAGAAAGGAACTCCAAATAATAGTCACTAACACCATCAAACTCTACTGCATAACACATTGTCTGCCACTCACTACTTATTTGTGACTCTGCGCCGTAAGTTTTGATTTTTTCTCCATTAACACCTTCGCCACTCGCTGTAGAGAATATGTTTATGTAATTCTCCAAAGCACCACGATAATAAGTTCCTTTACCATTATTACCTTTCCAGTCCACTTGATTATTTATCGTATGTGGAGTTGTAGGTACATTCTCACTTTTTATTTTGAAGCTAACGATATAAGTACCACTTAAAGTCGGTAACTTATAATACATTCCCTCTGCCGGATAGTCTTCAAAAGCCGCAGACGCACTTTGCGTAGCTGTTGATACACTTGTAACAGCCTGAAAATAGCCATTATTATCACCATCCACACCCGTATTAAAAAGAGAAGCAAGCGTAGAAGTACTTCCTTCACTTATGACAGCTGTAAAATCATTTAGATTCGTCAAATTGAGTGTCACGTCACCCGCGCTTCCTGTTATCAAGAATCGTCCCTGAGGCGCATACACGTAATCACCATTCTCAAGTGCGAAACCAGACATTGCAGTCAAGGCTACCGCTGCACTAAGTAGTAAACGTTTTTTCATAATTGTTTTGTTGTTAGTTAATAATATTGTTAGATAATTTTTCTCCGACAACTATTATATTGTTTAAGCCCTCCCCCTAAAATTTTACATACAAATTTACGAAAATTCATAGAACTAGCAAAAAAAAAGCCTGTTTTTTTTTATTTATAAATGTTTTAACACAAAAAACGGCGAGATTGCAACATTTAACTTACAATCTCGCCGTGTATATTCAACGAATGCTTATTTCTCCATTATCTTTTTCCCAATATGATGTTGACAATCTCGTAAGCGTCCTGCATGGTTATCACTCCATCGCCGTCAACATCAGCATGGACTATGCTGAAGCCAGGGATATTTGCAGCGCCCTTCAGTGTGGCGTTGACTGTCATGTTAGCGTCAGCCATTGTCACCTTGCCGTCGCCGTCAGCATCACCAGGCAGGGCAATGTAACCTATGTAGAGACAGCCAGTCTTGGCAAAGAGAGAAGAGTCATAGAGGTTCTTCCAGTAGTAGTGTGCCGGCAGGGCTGGCAGGTTATAGTTCAGCGTTCCTGTCACATTGATGTTAGGAATGTCAACCAACACCTTGAAAGAGTCAGCTTTCTCCTCTGTAGCGGTCGGGGCAAAAGAACTGTTCACATAAGCTTCGATAGTAGCACCATCAGCGAAATTAACAGTCGCGCTACTGCCGTCACCCACGAGACAGGTGTTGTTTACAGAAGTAGTTGAACATTCCCGCAACCCGACTTTCAATAAACCAGTAGAAGATATATTTACAGTCTTACTGCCCACACTCAGGAAACTATAATCGACAGACGAAGCACTACTTGATGGCCAAAGTGTACCGTTTATAGTTATCGAGCTGTTTGTAATAGGAGTTTTTCTTGCTTGACCAATTATCGGTTTAGAAAGACCAGCAAGTGTGGCACCTTCAGCCACGGTCAATACCCCCGTACCTAATGTAACTCCTGAATTGAAGCGCAGCTCACCCTCAGAAACCTTCACCGCTCCTGTGGTAGTCCATGCTGCAGAAGCCGTCATGGTACCAGAGCCCATCTTAGTGAAGTTCGCATTATCAACCACTGAACCACCGAAGGTAAAGTCATTGTCATTACCTACGTTCCAGGTGTTGACTGCTGTACCTCCTGACTGAGTGAATGAACATGTTCCGCCCAGAGTACCCGTGCCTGAGAGCTGACCTATGCGCAGCGTCTTACCACTGTTCTGCACGTAACGATTTGCAGGAATGTTGAGTGTAAACTTATCTGAGCCTGTGCTTGTGTCAAATGTAAACCTACCATCAGCTGAATATACAGCATCTGCCACGAGAGTACCAGTGAAGTTAGAAAGTTTCAACTGAAGTGGCGTACGTGTGGCATAATAGTTAGTACCTTTATCTGCTGCAGAATATACGGTAATCTGTCCACCGCCACTGATGGTATTTGAAGCCGTAGTTCTATTAATTGCTGTGAACACAGCCTTTGCGCCATCAGCAACAGCAAAGGTTGAGCTATTAAAGCCTGTACCAGATATATTTACATTACCAACAAGGGTTACAGTCTTTGTGTAAGCCGTACCATTATGAGTAAATGTACCACCATTAAGTGTAATACCCGATGGTGTAAGTGTTCCACTAGTAATCAGTGTACCATCACCAGTTTTTGTAAGAGCGCCATTCTTATATGTTGCTATATTAGCAACTTGTGTAAGGGTTACACCTGATGGAGTGTTGATAACACCATTGTCATTAGCGCAAATAATTTTCTGTCCATTAGTGATAGAATTGCTTATACCCAGTGTACCGTTCCCTGTGAGGGTGATGGTCTTGTTGATATCACCCAGAGAACCTACGTCAGTACCTATGCTGTTGGCAAGTGCTGACACATAGACGCGACCACCGCTGATGGTTGTGTTACCCACACGGTTGAGGTTATTGAGATATACCGAACCGGTGTTACGCTTCAGGAACTCAGGGAGGCCCACGATGCTGTCACCAGACACAGTGTACTGCTTGGTATTATCGAAGATGACCTCACGAGGAGACACCTTGCCGTCGATGTTGACGTTGAAGTTTGCAGCCACATCATTGAACGTAACCTGTGAGCCTGTGAAGAATTTTGTCTCGTCACCGCCATCGTTCTTTATGAAGTTAGCCTCCTTGTCAAGGTTCCAGTTAGAGCTCTTATCGCCATTCCATGTCATCGGTATGCCCTCAAAGTTTGTTATGGTCATACAGAGCTTGTCACCCTCAAGAGAGAGCTCAGCCTTCTGGTTGCTGAGGTTGTCAACCACGATGTCGCTGAGGTTACCAACCACCTTCTTCACTGTACCCAATACATACTTACCATCGGCGATAGCCTCCTTGCCAGCCGCAGCATGAGCATTAACACGGAATACAGGAGTAGAGTACTCCGGACCATACTCCCAGTTCTTCTTCTCTATCGTCAACACATTAGCATTGATCTGGTCGGCTGCGAAACCGTCGCTGTAGATATCAAGCTCTACGATAGCGCCCATATTAAGTATCAGCGAGTCTGTGGTAATAGAAGAAGCCTTTGCCTCCTTACCTCCAGGACGGATGATAGAGGCATAGTCTGCCTGTATGCCCTTGGCGAACGTACCACCGTCAGTATTCAGTTCACCGAAACGGTTGAGCCACAGACGTGAGTTCTGCAGTGTACCGTCGAAGTTAAGAGTACCTGCCCACACCTCTGTAGGACCAGTGTATGTCTGAGTAACGTTAGGCAGAGTGAGGATACCGTCACCCTGCTTCACGAGGCGCATATCGCCTGAGAAGGCACCACCTGTAAGAGTATGGGTGTAATAAGTGTATGATATAGGCGTATCCTTGGTGGTACACTCTGACGGAGCAGAACCCTGCACCCATGAAGGAGCGTTATCTATATATATATAAGGTGTAGCGCCATCCTCCACTGCAACAGTCATGTCATTAGTCTCACAAGTGATGACAGTCTTGCCGTTGTGGCTGATGGTCTTACCGTTAGCCACCTCCGTACGGTCAGTCATGGTAAGTGCAGGTGGCGGAGTGGTGATACCCTCCAGCTCACCGAGGAAGTAAGAGGTATGAGGCGGCTGGTTATATCCGTTCATCTGCCATACGGTAGCATTACGCTGCTGGTGGTCATACCACATAGAATACACACGCCATGGAGTCTCATAGGTAGTGGTATAGATACGTATGTTATTGTTGGCCGTACGCACGATGAACTCATGACGCCAGTCACCGAGGAAGTCACCCATGAAACAAGGAGTAGCCTTGGTCCAGTTATTGGTAAACGTACCCGTAAACTCCTTAATCTTTCCCTGACCATACTTATATATACCACCGGGATAATTGTCGTTATTGGCTTTATTGTAGTCACCACCTGTACCATTGAATGTCTCCTCGCAGAGGTCACCGTCCCAATAGCAGTTGAAGTTCTGCGCCATGCCATTGGTACCATAATCAGAAAGTTTTGAATTAGTAATAGAACTAACTGGTGTAGCCCAGTCACCACCTGACGAACCGAAGCAGCCGGGCACAGAATTATTAAAGTTACCCATGATACAACGTCCGTCATCACTTGTGGCGGTAAACTTATAATACACCTTAGATGTAGTGGCATCACGATAGTTGTTACCATACACTGGACTTTCCTCCAGACAAGCAAAAATCTCATGACCATGAACGTAAGGGTTAAAGTCACTATGATGCTGTGCATCACCATGGCCATAGCCTGTAGTAGAAAGGCCATAGCCGTTATCATCGATGACCATAGAACCGAAACATATCTCATCACGTCCGTCCCAGTCAACGTCGGCAATGGCATAGTTGTGATAGCCCTGTCCGTACCAAGGAGAACCAGCCTGTTTGTTTGTCCAGCGCCAATTCTCTTTCAGCTCATGAGTGAGAGTATCCACCTCGTACGTTATGAACTTATGTCGTGTATAGATACCACGTCCGAGGAATATGTATGGTTTGCGTCCGTCAAGATACGGTGCGCCAAAGAAATGCTTTGAAGCGCGGTGACCATAGCCGTCGCCCCATGCTTTGTTCACGTCGCTCTCATCACTCTCAAGGAGCTTGAGTGGATAAGGCAGACACTGATAAGGCTTACCTGTAGCACCGTTCATATAGAGCAGGTACTCATTATTAGTGATAACGAACCAGTTAGTGCCGCCGCCCGTAGCGCTGCGCACATTGGCATTAGCATTACCTACGGTATAAGTAGTGCCGTCAGCCATGTGAATTGTGGTACCGTCAGCGGCACGCATGATACACTCAGCCTTGCCGTCCATATCCCAGTCATAGGCAGCAATGTTCTGCTCATTGTTCTGGAAGTCGCCCATGTTAGGACCACAGTTAATCCACCACAGCACGGTGCCGTCGAGCTTCATTACCTCGAAGATGGAGTATTCATGACTGTCCACACCGTCAAATGCAGGACCATACTTAGGGTAGCTCTGACTGCTCTCACTCAGATTGTCATACTTCATGATAATCTCCACAATGCCGTCGCCGTCAACATCAGCCACGGTGGCATCGTTAGGTCTGAGGGTAGACTTAATCTCCTTAGGATGCTTTGGAGTTATCTCCAGATAGTCGGTGCCCCATGTAGCTACCGGCTCAGACTTGCCCTGCTCTATGCCGTTAACGACGGCAGCCACAGAGTAGGTGCTTGAGGCAGAGCCTCCGGCATCCTTGTAGTTGGAGACGGTAAGATTCTCGGCAATCTTAGTATCGCCACGATAGAGGTTGTACTTCACTCCGTAGTACTCCTCTGCCTGAATACGCCAGCTGACGAACACGCCGCCGGTGGTGTTTACTGCCACCACGCCACGGTCCAGTTTGTCAGTAAAGCGCTGTGCCTGCACTGCTGTCACAGACAACAGAGCCAGCATCATTACCAATAGTTTTCGTACTTTCATTATCTTTTGATTTTTAGTTGTTTTTCTTATTTGGGGTTGCTGTGATACAGCAACATACTCAACAGATGCAGCGTACACAACAGATGCAACATACACAACAGATGCAACATACACAACAGATGCAGCGTACACAACAGATGCAACATACACAACAACTGCGACACACTCAACAGCGGGGGGAATACAGAAACATACACAACAGCAGTAGCATACTCAACAGCCGAGACTGACTCAACCATTGCGACCCACCCAACAATTCTTATCAGTTGCCGTCAGGCTTGCGATTGTCGTTGAATATGGACTCCGGCCAGGGGAAGAACTTACCCACAGCTGGTGACGGGAACACGCCGTCATCTGTCCTTACGTCAGGCTGTGACGGAGAGAAGTCCTGCCAGTCAGCCTTCAGGTATGATACCAGCGGACTGCCCATCTGCTTCAGCCCCATGACGATGAGTTTTGACAGCTCATACGCACCGAAAGGATTGAAGTGGGTATTGTCAGCAAAGGCTTTCTCCTGCCAAGGGAAAGAGCCTGCAGGATAATGTACCAAGAGGTTACGGCAACCATCCTCGCCCATAGCCTCGAAGAGAGTCTTTGTTGTGGCGTTGAGGTCAATGACAGGCACCTGTTCACGCTCTGCCACTGCCTTCATAGCTGCCGGGAAGTCACCGTGGGTGTTACGCACAGTACCGTCCTTCTCAAAGAAGCGACGCTGGGTAGGCGTGCAGAAGATGATGTTACCGCCCTTATCACGCACACGGTCAACGAAAGTCTTCAGCGCCATGCTGTAATGATACCATGCTCCACGGCCCGGGCCCTTCTCTTTCTCATCATTATGACCGAACTCGCAGAACACATAATCACCCTTCTTTATCTCACTGAGTATCTTGTCAAGACGCAGCTGCGCAAGGAAAGAGGTGGCGGTAAGACCGCTCTCGCCATAGTTAGCCACACACACCTTGTCAGTAAACCAACGAGGGAACATCTGTCCCCATGAAGCCCACGGCTCCCTGCCCTGGTCCACCACGGTGCTGTTACCGCAGAGGAAGAGGGTGACCGCTGTGGTGTCAGGCTCTATGGTAACGCTCTGCACAGCAGGAGCAGCACCGCAGAACTCAAGCGTCAGCTTATCATCCCACGTCAGTGAGCCCACCTCGCCTGGCTTTATCCTTACTTTCTGCTTGTCGTCGATAACGGTATTTCGCTTATTGACGACGAAAGACACAGTGCGCAACTCGCCCTTCTTCGTCTTCTCACCCTGTAACATCAGTCGGCGGCTCTCAGCACGCACCCATGTCTCAGCGGCACGTTTCTTACTGCCCAGCACCAAAGTGACACGGTAGTTACCGTCAGGCACATTAACAGAGAAATATATCGGAGCAGAAGGCAAAGCCTTAGAGCGTCCTGTCAGGCGCGCACCCTGGTCTGCCGCGTCAGAGAAATCCCACCCGGCGTCATTTGCCGAGGAATAGACTCCCACAGACTTATTAAAATCATAGGTTTTAGCCTCAGCATGTGTAGTTACTGCCAAAGCACAAGAGAATAGAATAGTTAGTATAGTCTTTTTCATATATATAGTTTTAACTCTACAAAGTTAAGAATTTATTTTGAATGAAGGAATAATTAGAGCCATTTTTTTGCACGCGAACATATAAATAAGGGATTTTTGTCGTCCACACAACATTTTTTTTGTACTTTTGCCGACATAATGAAAGATTTTCTCAAATACACTCTCGCAACAGTCACAGGCCTGTTGCTTACGTTTTTCGTAATAACGGTAATAGGCGTATGCACGCTGATAGCCGCCGCCGCATGTTCGTCATCACAACCTGCCACATCCGTCAAGGACGGTTCTGTACTCGTGGTAAAGCTGTCGGGACAGATAACTGAGCGGACTGACGACAATGCCATCAACGAACTGCTCGGCATGGGCGGCGTGGAGAGCCAGGCCCTGAGCGACATCACTGAGGCTATAGACAAAGCCGCTGCATGCCCGGAGATTAAGGGACTATACATAGAGGCCGGACTGCTGCAGACCGACTATGCCTCTCTGCAGGAGATACGCAACGCAGTGGAGCGGTTTAAGAACGGCGGCGATGGAGGCGGCGATGATATCGCCGCGTACAAGAAAGGTGGCGACAAAGGCAGCAAAGACGGCGGCGATGATATCGCCGCCCACAAGGAAGGGAAGAACAAGATTATAAAGACACAAAAGAAGGGCGACAACAAAGGGAAGTTCGTAGTGGCTTACGGTGACGAATATACACAGGGAGCATATTACGTTTGCTCTGCTGCCGACGAGGTTTGGATAAACCCGCAGGGCATGATAGACCTGCACGGCATAGCGTCACAACCCATGTACCTGAAGGACCTGCTCGCCAAGGTAGGCGTGAAAATGACGGTAGTAAAGGTAGGCAAATACAAGAGTGCCACTGAGCAGTACACCGAGACAGAGATGAGCGAGGCGAACCGTGAGCAGGTGACACGCTATATCAGCAACCTGTGGGACGTGGTGACAAAGGACATCAGCCGCACGAGGAAGACAGACACCGCCACGCTAAACCAGCTGGCAGACAGCATGGTGACACTCGCCGACACCAAGACGCTTATAAAATACGGCCTTGTCACACGCACCATGTATGCCAACGAGGTAAAGAGAGAGATAAAGAAGAAACTGGGACTTGACGACAACGACGAGATACCACAGGTGACCTGCGGCGAGATGAAGAACTATGCGCCTTCAACCGCAAAAGACCAGATAGCAGTGTATTACTGCGAAGGTACCATAGCACAGAGTCAGGCGGCAGGCACCCTGATGGGCGACGCTGGCATCATAAGCAAAGACATGGTGCGTGACCTTGACGACCTTGCCAAAGACGATGACATAAAGGCGGTGGTGATACGCATCAACTCCGGCGGCGGCGACGCTTTCGCCTCCGAGGAGATATGGCATTCCGTGGCAGAGCTGCGCAAGAAGAAACCCGTAGTGGTGTCAATGGGTGGCATGGCGGCATCAGGAGCCTACTACCTCAGCGCCGGGGCATCATGGATAGTGGCACAACCCACTACGCTGACAGGTTCAATCGGCATCTTCGGTGTATTCCCCGACATGACCGGACTGATGCAGGATAAGCTGGGACTGCACTATGACGTTGTGAAGACCAATAAGCACTCCGACTTCGACTTCGCACAGCAGGCGCGCCCGTTCAATGCCGACGAACAGCAGATGTTGCAGAGATACATCGAGCGCGGCTATGAGTTGTTCTGCAAGCGTGTGGCTGACGGCAGACACATGTCCACGGACAGCGTGAAGGCCATAGCCCAGGGACACGTATGGACCGGCGGCGATGCCAAGCGGATAGGTCTCGTGGACCAGCTCGGCGGACTGACCGATGCCATCAAGCAGGCGGCGCGGCTGGCCAAGGTGGACGACTATGCCGTGACACCGCTCCCCCGCCCTGCCTCATGGACAGAGCAACTGTTTGCTACCATCAGCGGCAACGGTAACAACCTCGATGAACGGATGCACGAGACTCTGGGGGTGTTCTATGAGCCACTGCTCATGGTACGCACTCTGGAGAAACAGAGTCCGATACAGGCACGCTGCGAGTGGATACTACCGGTGAACTGACACTGATTACACGAAAACGACCACAGATAGCACAGATTACAGGGATTTTTTGGACAACGGACAAACCGAATAGTACGACCACAGATTACACAGATGGACACGGATTTTTTTAAACAACGGATTAAGACGGATGACACGGATTAAATTATACGACCACAGATTACAGGGATTACAGGGATTATTTTTTTGACAACGGATTAAGACGGATTACACGGATTGCGAATTATTCTAATTATGGTAATTCGTTTCAAAAAAAAATAGCGACTAATAATTTTATATTATTACACTTTGCTATAAAAACGACACTTTTTATAGCAAAGTGCTTTTTATAGACTCCATTTTCTTGCGATTTTTTCAACGAAACGCAAAACAGGATAGAAAAACACCAAAAATTCGTGTTTTAGAACCACTTGACAATCAGTTATTTCCATTTTTTCAATTTTACACAAGCCGCCAAAAGCTATCAAATCACGTCGTAAAAGCTATGCTTTCATGATGTGAAAGCTATCGTTTTACAGTGTAAAAGCTATCGAATGACAACATGAAAGCTATCACTTCACACTCCAAACACGGTTTTTGTGTCTGCAAAAGGGCAAAAACACCACTACATTCACTCTATTTCGCATTTCCGAACAGAAATTCACAAAATGACACTTTGTTACGAAAAAAGGTTAAATATTGACATTTTGACACTAACGCACATAAAATAAAATGTAATAAAGTTTCACAGTCTTAAAACTTTTTCGTAACTTTGCAAGTTGGATTAAGGATTAAAGAAAAAGGAACAGCCGGGGCTTTTCCTGACAAATGATGAGCGAGGAAGGCGATTTCATAAAACTGAACAAGTGGCTGCTGCCGCTGTCCTGGATATACGGGGCGGTGGTAGGCATACGCAATATGCTGTTTGACAACGGGGTACTGAAGTCACGTTCCTTCAACATTCCCATTATTTCCGTAGGCAACATCACTGTGGGAGGCTCTGGCAAGACTCCTCACGCCGAGTATCTTATAGAACTGCTGCACAAGGAGTTCAAGGTGGCAGTGCTCAGCCGTGGCTACAAACGCAAGTCGCACGGCTACCACTTGGCAAAAGCCGACACCACCATGCCTCAGATAGGCGACGAGCCTTACCAGATGCATCAGAAATTCCCAGATGCCTATGTTGCCGTTGATGCAAACAGATGTCACGGCGTAGACCGCCTTACCGGCGACGACGCCACGAGCGACACACAGGTGATAGTACTTGACGATGCCTTCCAGCACCGATACATCAAGCCCGGCCTCAACATACTGCTGGTGGACTACCACCGCCTGATAGTATATGACGAGCTGCTGCCCGTAGGCAGGCTGCGCGAGTCGAAGAGAGGCAAGGACCGTGCCGATATCGTGATAGTCACCAAATGTCCGAAGGACATCACGCCTATGGGCATAAGGGTGCTACAGCGCGCTATGAACCTATACCCTTACCAGGAGCTGTATTTCACCACAATGGAGCAGCAGCCGCTCAAGCCACTATTCAAGGAGGGCAAGCCTCTGGAGATGTCAGGACTTTTGCCTAATGTGTTGCTGCTAAGCGGCATAGCCTCCCCTGAGCAGATAATGGTTGACATGAAAGGCAAGTGCACGAGCATCACGCCCATGCACTTCAGCGACCACCACCAGTACACGAAGTCTGACGCGGAAGCGATAAACACCCAGTTTAAGATGATGAACAAGCCTGCCATCATCATCACCACGGAAAAGGATGCCACACGACTGGAGCACCTGCCCAACCTCTCAGCGGAGGTGAGACAAGCCTTATACGTGCAGCCCATCCACGTGGTATTCATGCAGGATGATGAAGAGAGATTTAACAACAGAATATTAAGCTATGTACGAGAAAATACAACAAACGGCACAGTGGCTGTCACAGCAGATGACATCCACAGGGAAGATAACCACGCAGAACCTGCCGACAACAGCGATAGTGCTGGGGACAGGCCTCGGACAATTAGCTTCTGAGATAGACACCGTATGGGAGATGCCATACAAGGACATCCCGAACTTCCCCGTATCAACGGTGGAGGGACATGACGGACGCCTCATCGTCGGCGCACTGGGCGGCAAGCAGGTATTGGCCATGAAGGGACGCTTCCATTACTACGAGGGTTACTCCATGCAGGAGGTGACATTCCCCATACGCGTGATGTATGAGCTGGGCATCAGGACTCTCCTCGTAAGTAACGCCGCGGGCGGAGCAAACAAGGATTTCCGCGTAGGCGACCTGATGGTCATCACCGACCACATCAATTTCTTCCCCGAGCACCCGCTGAGGGGAAAGAACATCCCTACGGGACCGCGCTTCCCCGATATGCATGAGCCGTACGACCATGAGCTGATTGCCGCCGCCGACCGCATAGCAGCGGAGAAGGGCATACGACTGGTTCACGGCACCTACATAGGCGTGCAGGGACCGAGCTATGAGACTCCGGCGGAGTACCGTGCCTACCATACGATGGGAGCCGACGCGGTGGGCATGAGCACAGTGCCCGAGGTAATAGTAGCACGCCACTGCAACATTCGTGTGTTTGGCATCAGCATAATAACGAATATGGGCATAAGCGACACGCCCGAGACAGCCACGCACGAAGAAGTGCAGGAGGCAGCCAACAAGGCACAGCCGCTGATGACGGAGATATTCAAGGGAGTGATTAATAATGCATAATGCATAATGCATAATTAATAATGAAAATAATAAATAATTAATAATTAACGACTAATTCCCCTTCGCTAACGACTCCCTCCCTCACAGGGAGGGCCAGGGTGGGTCTAATTCCCCTTCGCTAACGACTCCCTCCCTCACAGGGAGGGTCGGGGTGGGTCTAATAATAAACAACTTGGAAATAGCAAAACTGGGTGAGTTTGGTCTTATAGACCACCTGACCAAAGACATAAAGACACAAAACGCCTCCACCGTGAAGGGTGTGGGCGATGACTGCGCCGTATTACACTATGACGGCACAGAGACACTCGTTACCACCGACATGCTGATGGAGGGCGTGCACTTCGACCTTACATACGTGGACATGCGCCATCTCGGCTACAAGTCGGCGATGGTAAACATCAGCGACATCTTCGCCATGGGCGGCACACCACGTCAGATGACGGTAAGCGTGGCACTGTCAAAACGCTTCCAGGTGGAAGACTTGGAGGAGTTCTATGACGGTCTGCGCATGGCTTGCGAGAAATGGGGCATCGACATCATTGGCGGAGACACCACATCAAGTCTTACGGGCCTTGCCATCAGCATCACCTGCATAGGAGAGGCACGCAAGGAGGATATCATATATCGCAACGGAGCGAAAGACACCGACCTCATCTGCGTGTCGGGTGACCTCGGAGCAGCATACATGGGACTGCAGTTGCTTGAGCGTGAGAAGATGGTGTATTACGACCAGGTGCGCAAGATACAGGAGAAGATAAAAGAGACTAAGGACGCCAAGGCTATAGAGGCGCTGCGCAACCAGCTCAACGAGGCGTGGCAGCCCGACTTCGCCGGCAAGGAATACCTTGTACAGCGCCAGCTGCAGCCAGAGGCACGCGGCGACGTCCTCAAGCAACTACGCGATGCAGGCATACACCCTACGGCCATGATGGACGTTTCAGACGGACTGTCATCTGAGCTGCACCACATCTGTAAGCAGTCTGGCACAGGCTGCAGGGTGTTTGAGAAGTTCCTGCCGATAGACTACCAGACGGCAGTGATGGCAGAGGAACTGAACATGAACGTGACCACCTGCGCCCTCAACGGCGGCGAGGACTATGAACTGCTCTTCACTTGTCCGATAGGCGACAACGAGACTCTACAACAGATGGAGGGCGTGAAGGTGATAGGTCATATAACTAAGCCTGAGCTGGGAATGAAACTAATCTCACGCGACGGCAACGAGTTTGACCTCCTGGCACAGGGATGGAACCCGCTTAATAATTAATAACTCAACTTTTGCAAGTAGAAATAAGAACCACAGATGACACAGATGACACGGATTTTCATACGATAAACAAAACTGCAAACAACTGATTACACGGATGGCTCCGCATGGTTATAATCAGTGAAATAAAAAACATATCAGTGAAATAGTTTTCTTAGGAAGTGGCAAAATCTTTGTAATCCTTAAATCTGTGGTCGTTTATTAACATCAGAAACTTGAATAATTAAAATTAATCATAAGTAAGGGGGAAGAGTAATAATAATTAATAAAGAATATAGTATAAAGACTAACTAATAGACTAAAAAAAATGAAACCAACACTATTTCTACTCGCTGCAGGTATGGGCAGCCGTTACGGCGGACTGAAGCAGCTTGACGGTCTCGGCCCAAACGGTGAGACCATTATGGACTACAGCATCTATGATGCCATACAGGCCGGCTTCGGCAAGATTGTATGGGTTATACGCAAGGACTTCGAGGAGCAGTTCCGCACACAGATACTCTCCAAGTATGAGGGTAAGGTAAAATGCGAGCTCTGTTTCCAGTCTATAGACGCACTGCCAGAGGGCTTCAGCGTACCAGAAGGCCGTCAGAAGCCATGGGGTACCAACCACGCCGTACTGATGGGCAAGGACGTTATCAAGGAGCCTTTCTGCGTCATCAACTGCGACGACTTCTATAACCGTGACGCATTCATGGTGATAGGCAAGTTCCTCAGCGAACTGCCAGAGGGTGCAACAGGTCAGTATGCCATGGTAGGTTTCCGCGTAGGCAACACACTGTCAGAGAACGGTACCGTAAGCCGCGGCATCTGCTCAAAAGACGACAACGGCTGTCTCACAACATGCGTGGAGCGCACGAAGATAGCACGTCTGGAGGACGGCAAGGTGGCTTACCGCGCCGACAACAAGGATGACGGCGAGTGGGTAAACATAGACGACAACGCACCTGTGTCAATGAACATGTGGGGCTTCACACCTGACTACTTCAAGCACAGCGAGGAGTACTTCAAGGAGTTCCTCTCTGACCCTGAGAACATCAAGAACCTGAAGTCAGAGTTCTTCATTCCTTTGATGGTCAACAAACTCATCAATGAGGGCACAGCCACCTGCAAGGTGCTTGACACCACAAGCAAATGGTTTGGCGTGACTTACTCTGAGGACCGTCCTGACACCGTCGCACGCATAGCAAAGCTTGTGGAGGACGGCGTATATCCTAACAAACTGTTCTAAAGATGAATATCAACTTACTGAATGCCGATGAGGTGACATCACTGCGTCACCTCATCGACAATTCAAAGAAAGCAGCCATATTATGCCACATGAACGCTGACGGCGACGCCCTCGGCTCATCACTGGCATGGTCAGCATACCTCAGGCAACAGGGACTGGAGACAGCCGTCATCGCTCCCGATATGTTTCCTGACTTCCTGCAGTGGCTGCCCGGTATGCAGCAGCAAGTGATGCGCTATGACAAGAAGACGGAGGAGGTAAGGCAATGGCTCAAGGACTCAGACCTTATATGCTATCTTGACCTCAACACCACGTCACGCGTAGGCAAGGAGCTGCAACCAGACCTGTCGCTCTGCCAAGGCAAGGTCATTCTCATAGACCATCATGAGCAGCCCGACATCAAAGGTGACATGACTGTGTCATTCCCAACGATGTCAAGCACCTCAGAGATGGTGTTCAGACTGATATGGCAGTTGGGCGGCTATGACGCCATGACAAAAGACATGGCAGTCAACATCTATTGCGGTATGATGACCGACACGGGAGCGTTTACCTACAACAGTACCAAACCCGAGATATTCCTCATCATAGCGTACCTGCTTGCCAAAAACATAGACAAGGACAAGATTTACCGCAACATATATCATGTGTTCAGCGTGGACAAACTGAGACTGTGGGGATACGTGTTGAACAAAAGCCTGAAGGTGAAATATCCTCCGCACCACGCCTCCTACTTCACCCTCTCAAAAGAGGACATGAAGAAGTACCACTTCAAGAAAGGCGATGCCGAGGGATTGGTCAACATACCATTGAAGATACTCGGTCACAAGCTCTCCATATCACTGCGCGAGGACACAGAGAAAAATAACCTCGTATGGGTAAGCACACGCTCTGCTGATGACTTCCCATGCGACGAGATGGCCGCACGTTTCTTTAACGGAGGAGGACACAAGAACGCTGCAGGAGGCAGACTGGAGTGCTCACTCAAAGAAGCCGAGGAAATCGTTGACAAAGCAATAAAGGCATACGCCGACAAGCTAAAATAACATACAGACAATGAACAAGACACTTTACACCCTGCTCGCAATCATGCTGGGCATCACTCTCTTCACCTCTTGTAATAAAGAGGAGACATACGCTGAGCAGAAGGAACGCGAGAGAGGTTACATAAACAACTTCATCAACGGCAACTGCAACATTAACCGCAGAGCCATAAGGGTTATCAGCGAGTCTGACTTCAAGGCTCAGGGCGAGACTACCGACACAGCCAAGAACGAGTATGTGCTGTTCAGCTCCACTGGTGTATATATGCAGATAGTGGAGAAAGGCACTGGCGAGTTGTTCAAGAAATTGGATAACGGCGAGAGCGCCGACGTATTGTGCAGATACACAGAATACAACATCAACGGTGACTCACTGAAGAGCACCAACGACAACTCTTTCAGCAAATCCACCCTGTGTGAGAAAATGACAGTGCGCAATACCAGCGGCACGTTCACCGCCTCTTTCGTTTACGGCAATATGCCTAACATCTATGGTACACTCTCAGTACCTTCAGGATGGCTGATACCGCTGAGGTATATCAACCTGGGCAGACTGGCATCAGACGAGGACCGTCTGGCACACGTCAAGATTATCGTTCCGCACAACCAGGGACAACCTAACGCCACCAGCAATGTCTATGCATGTTTCTATGACATTGTATATCAAAGAGGGAACTAAGAACGGTTCACGGTGCACAGTTCACGGTGTACAGTTCACAGTTCATAATACACAATGCATAATTCTTAATTTATAATTCTTAATTTATAATTCATTTCCCTCAGTCTGCGCCCCCTCCCTCACAGGGAGGGTTGGGGTGGGTCTCTTATTATTAATTATTAATTAAACAATGTCACTAATAAAATCAATATCAGGCATCCGCGGTACTATCGGCGGACCTGCGGGCGACACGCTCAACCCCTTAGACATCGTAAAGTTCACATCAGCATACGCCACCTTCATACGTAAGAGTCTGCCAAACGGCTCAAACAAGATTGTGGTAGGCAGAGACGCACGCATCTCTGGCGAGATGGTAAAGAACGTAGTATGCGGCACTCTGCTCGGCATGGGCTATGACGTGATAAACATCGGACTGGCATCTACACCGACCACCGAACTGGCAGTAACGATGGCTGGTGCCGACGGTGGCATCATCATCACCGCATCACACAACCCACGCCACTGGAACGCTCTGAAGCTGCTGAACAACCGCGGCGAGTTTCTCACCGCTGCCGACGGAGCAGAGGTATTGGCAACAGCAGAGGCGGAGGCCTTTGAATATGCTGACGTTGACCATATAGGCAAATATACAGAGGAGAACTTCGACGAGCGCCACATAGAGGCTGTACTTAACCTCAAGCTTGTGGACCGTGAGGCCATCAAGAAAGCCGGCTTCAAGGTTGTCGTTGACTCTATCAACAGCGTAGGCGGCATCATCCTGCCTAAACTGCTCGACCGTCTCGGCGTGACATACACCTTCCTCAACGGCGAGGCCAACGGCGACTTCGCACATAACCCGGAGCCTTTAGAGAAGAACCTCACCGGCATAATGGACACCCTGCGCGGCGGAGGCTATGACCTCGGCATCGTTGTTGACCCTGACGTTGACCGTCTGGCTTTCATCTGCGAGGACGGCAAGATGTTTGGCGAGGAATACACCCTCGTCAGCGTGGCAGACTACGTACTAACACACACACCGGGCAGCACCGTCAGCAACCTGTCAAGCACCCGCGCACTGCGTGACGTGACAGAGAAGCACGGCGGCACATACAGCGCTGCTGCAGTGGGTGAGGTAAACGTAACCACCAAGATGCGTGAGGTAGGCGCTGTGATAGGCGGCGAGGGCAACGGTGGAGTGATATACCCTGAGAGCCATTACGGTCGTGACGCACTGGTAGGCATAGCGCTGTTCCTCTCTTCACTGGCACAGAAAGGCTGTAAGGTGAGCGAGTTGCGCAAGACCTTCCCTGAGTATTTCATAGCCAAGAACCGCATAGACCTCACACCAGACACAGACGTTGACGCCATATTGGCGAAGGTAAAGGAGATGTACAACGCACAGCCTGATGCCCAAGTAAACGACATTGACGGAGTGAAGATAGACTTCGCTGACAAATGGGTACACCTGCGCAAGTCTAATACAGAGCCAATCATCCGCGTTTACAGCGAGGCACACACCATGGACGAGGCTGACGAGCTCGGCAAGAAGATAATGGGAATAGTTTTGGAAATGCAGTAAATAAAAAAATCCTGTCTATCGCAATAGACAGGATTTTTTATTTAAGTTATGAATTATGAGTTAAGAATTGAACAATGCATAATGCATAATGCATAATGCATAATTTATAATTAACTCAAGTTTCGTAAATACTCAACTTTTGGAGTTATAAGGAGTTAAAGGGAGTTATAAGGAGTTAAAGGACAATACCATTTGTTAGTTTCAAGCAGTAAACGGAGAAAACAATTGTCTTCTATCTTCTTTTATCTCCTTCCTACTTCCTCTATCTACCAAGCAAGCAGAGCAAAGCGAAACTTGAATAATTAATAATGCATAACTCCTAATGCATATCCCTCAATCTACGCCCCCTCCCTCACAGGGAGGGACGGGGAGGGTCTCTTTATAACTGACGAGCGGTGTTTCTCTTTCAAGAAACACCGCTCGTCTTGTGAGCCTCTTGTCGGATTCGAACCAACGACCCCGAGATTACAAATCACGTGCTCTGGCCAACTGAGCTAAAGAGGCAGGTGGGCAAGCTACTTACATCGCACCGCTACAACCAAGTACCTTTGCTACGTTCCCGTCCTGGAGGATTCCGAGGGAGCTGGTCGTGCAAGACTTGCCCATGTTTTTATTTAGCGACTGCAAAGGTACATATTTTTCTGCACATATTAAACGTTACAGACGCAAAAAGCCACATATTTAAGGTTTATTAAGATTCAGAACAACACAAAGGACAATAATATAAAATAAAATAAGTATCTTTGTAGCATGATTTCCCTTGCAGAATATACACAACTGAAAGCCTTCGCACGACAGGACGGCTTCTTCATCGGATTACTATGGGTGTTCACCTTTGCCTGTTTCGTAGGCAGCATGAGTGAACCCGGACTACAGATTGGCTTCATATCTGGAGTGATTGTGTCGCCCTTCATCATCTATTACAGACTGAAACATTACCGCGACAAGATAATAGGAGGCGCAATATCGTTCAAGCGCGCCTTCGCATTCCTTGCGTATGTAGTGGTTGACGCGTCGATAATCCTCGCAGCAGCCACCTTCATCTATTTCTATTTCCTTGACCACGGGCAGTTTATGTCAAGTCTGCAACAAAGCCTTGCCATGCCCGAGATACAAGAGACATTCACCCAGGCAGGGGTGGACCTGAAGGAAATTGACAAGCAGATGCAGATATTCTCGCAGACACGCCCTATAGACATTGCCTTCAGCATGTTTTTCAATACGCTGGTATCAGGCATAATACTCTCCCTGCTACTCAGCATGATAGGAAGCAAGGTGCGCGTAAGCAAGTCATAACCCACCACTATAACTCATAACTCACCACTCATAACTAAATGGACATATCAGTAGTAATACCCTTATATAACGAGGAAGAGTCAATACCTGAGCTCTACGCATGGATACGCCGTGTGATGCAGGAGCACCAGTTTTCCTACGAGGTGATATTTGTCAACGACGGTTCCACTGACCACTCATGGAACGTCATAGAGGAGCTTGCCGCCAACGACAACCACGTCCACGGCATCAAATTCCGCCGTAACTACGGCAAGTCGCCCGCCCTCTACTGCGGGTTTGAGGCTGCACAGGGCGACGTGGTCATAACCATGGACGCAGACCTGCAAGACTCTCCCGACGAAATACCAGAGCTGTACCGTATGATACGTGAGGACGGCTATGACCTCGTGAGCGGATACAAGCAGAACCGCAAACAAGGAGACCCGCTGTCAAAGACCATACCGACAAAACTATTCAACGCCACTGCACGCAAGGTAAGCGGCATACATAATCTGCACGACTTCAACTGTGGACTGAAGGCTTACCGCATTGACGTGGTAAAGAACATAGAGGTATATGGCGAGATGCACCGCTACATGCCTTACCTTGCCAAGAACGCCGGTTTTGAGAAGATAGGCGAGAAGCCCGTACACCACCAGGCTCGCAAGTTCGGCAAGTCAAAATTCATGGGTTGGAACCGTTTCGTTAACGGCTACCTGGACCTCATCACCCTGTGGTTCCTCTCTACCTTTGGCAAGAAGCCTATGCACATCTTCGGTTTCCTCGGCAGCGTGATGTTCTTTATCGGTTTCATTGCCGCATGCATCATCGGCGTAGGCAAGATATGGGCGCTGGCTCACGGAGTACCACAACGTCTCGTCACCGACTCCCCATATTTCTACATATCACTCACAATGATGATAATAGGCACTCAGCTCTTCCTTACAGGCTTCGTGGCTGACCTCGTAAGCCGTTCTTCACAAGGAAGGAATGAGTACCAGATAGAGAAAACGATATAAAGCCCCCACCCCACCCTCACATGAGAGGGAGGGGTTGCGGATGTAACATTCATATATTACAGAGTGAAAGAAATCAGATTTTTAATAATCCTGTCCGCCATAGCCTTACTGTGCGCCTGCTCTTCCATTGACTGCAAGCTCAACGGTACAGTGCTGTGCCACTATGTCATACAGACAGCCGACGGCGAGGATGCCACCTTGGTATATCCCGTCAGCGTCACACTCAACCGTAAGATAACAAAGGGTGACACAGTGTATATCAACCAGCAGGCTAACACATCATACCTTGACCTGCCTATGAGCTATGACGGCGACGTGGATGACATCACCCTCACACTGTCTATAGACAGTTCTATGGTGATAAGCGACCAGATACACATCAGCAAGACCAACGAGCCATACCTCGAGTCCGTTGACTGCGCCGCACGCTACAACCACACCATTACCGGCGTGACACACACCAGCAACTTCATTCAAGACATTATAATAAACAATCCGAAGGTAACCAATGACGGCAACGTTACGAATATCATTATACGTGTGGCTGACAGCTATTAGTCTGCTGCTACCTCAATGCGCAGCCGCAGAGGGCAACCGCGTACAGGAAAACGAGCGCGACAGCATACAACTCTTCAGGGGAGTGGCGGTGTCATACGACCTTGCCGGCACCGTGATGCGCATGGTGAGCGACTACGGACAGTATGAAGCAGCATTGCGCGTCAACCTACTCGACCGTTACTTCCCTACCATTGAGGCCGGTCTCGGCTCTGCCAACCATGAGCCCGATATTGTGACACAGATAGGGGCTAAGGTCAACGCACCTTACTTCCGTCTGGGCTGCGACCTCAACATGGCTAAGAACAAGCATGACATCTACCGTGTTCTGGTAGGCGCGCGATATGGTTTCACATCTTTCAAGACAGAAGCAGAGGGCATCATCAACGTGCCTTACTGGGGTGGCACAGTCCCCTACTCCGTCACAACAGAGAGATGTGCCTTTCACTGGGCGGAACTGCTCTTTGCCGTCGATGCCTATATATGGGGACCACTACGCCTCGGATGGAGCTTCCGCTACCGCATGAAACTGGCGCAGTCAGACATGGGAGCAAACTCCCTGTGGTACATACCAGGATTCGGCAAGAACGGCAACAAGTTGGGAGGAACATTCAACATTATCTTTGAGTTAGGAAGAAAGAATAAGAAGACGCTATGAACAGAAAGACACTCGTCACCATACTGCTACCCGTCATCGTCACTACCCTCGTGGCTATTGTGGCGTTTGGAAAATGTAACGGCAAAGGCTCCTGGCAGAAGGACACCGGCTTTATCTTTGGCACGTCATATAACATCACCTACCTCTGCCCCGACAATCACAAGGCTGACATAGAGAAAGTGCTTCATGACATAGACTCCTCACTGTCACCATTCAACGAGCAGTCGGTTATCACTGCCGTAAACAACAGCGACGGCAGTGGCGTTATCGTCACCAAACTTCTCGAAGACGTTATCACAGAGGCAGGTAAAGTGTACCGCGACACCCACGGCGCCTTTGACATCACCGTAGCACCATTGGTCAACGCATGGGGCTTCGGTTTCAAGAACGGCTCCATGCCTTCTGATACCCAGATAGACAGCCTGCGTGCCTTTGTGGGATATGACAAGATTACACTCTCAAAAGGTACACTTACCAAGGCAGACCCACACGTAATGCTCGACTGCGGCGCCATAGCCAAGGGCTTCGCAGTGGACAAGGTGGCGGAAATGCTTTCCTCTAAAGGCATAACAGACTACATGGTAGAGATAGGCGGCGAGATAGTATGCCGCGGAAAGAACCCCACAGGAGACAAATGGCAGATAGGGGTTACACGTCCTGACGACGACTCGCTGTCTATTGACAACGAACTGCAGACAATACTGGCGCTCACCGACGTAGCCATGGCCACCTCCGGCAACTACCGCAACTTCTACTATCGTAACGGCAAGAAATACGCCCACACCATAGACCCGCATACCGGACGACCAGTGCAACACAACATACTGTCAGCCACTGTATTGGCTCCCACATGTATGCAAGCCGACGCCTATGCCACATCGTTTATGGTGCTCGGACTGGAGGAGGCCCAAAAGATTCTTGCCCGTCACCCTGAGATGATGGCATATTTCATCTACACCGATGCCAAGGGAGACTACTCCGTATGGCACTCCCCACAGATGAAGAAGTACATCACAACGGATTAAAACTAATCAGCTGCAAAAACATTCGTGTCTCATGTTCATCAGTACCGATGACATAAAGCGTCTGCCACTCTTCACAGGCATGACTGAGAGCCAACTGGCAGACATTACCACAACCACACACTTCAATATACGTCACCACAAACGTGGAAGCACGTATATCAAGGAGTATGACGCGGCACAGTCACTGGTACTCACCACACACGGATGGACAGACATCAACACCTGTTCTGACAACCACGGCTACCGCATGGTGGAACGTGTGGACAGTCCGCTGATGATAGAACCCGACAAACTTTTCGGACTCACCACCAACTACCTGTCATCCTATGTAGCACAGACGTCATGTGACACGCTGTCCATCAGCAAGGAGCAGTTGCTGTCGCTCTTCGCACAGCATCTCATCGTACGCCTCAACTTCCTCAATGCGATAAGCCGGCAGACACAGCACTATGAGTCTTTGCCATGGCAAGGAAACAATACAGACCCAAGTCACTGCATCACCAACTTCATCAAGCACCGCTGCCGCTACCCCTACGGTCGCAAGACTCTATACATCACCATGCAGCAACTGGCTGACGAACTCAACATCTCACGTCTTGAGGTGTCTGTGGCACTCAACCAGATGCAGCAACAGGAGAAAATCATACTACGCAGAGGAATAATAGAAGTACCAGCACTACAGATTCTCTAATCTGTCAGCACACAGGCAACCTGTTTATTATGGCAATCATGCATTCATTATAAAAGCCTTTAGAGTATGGCAGCTCTGCAACATACCCTGCTTGTCTAAGATTCACAAACAGCTTACTTACTATCAACCATGTACACGCACATTGACCTGAAAATGTTTTTTAACTGTTTAGCATACACTTTTAAGGACAAAAAACATTGTTATTTAGAAAAAAAAATGTAACTTTGTAATATAATCAATACAAAAAATCATAAGCGTGAACAGCAAAAACAGATATATGCCCCTAATTATGGCATTGTGTGTCATAATAGGTATTCTTATAGGCACGTTTTATGCCAATCATTTCTCGGGTAACAAGCTGAGCATTGTCAATTCGGGTTCCAACAGGCTTAACAACCTGCTGCACATCATTGATGACCAATATGTAGATACGGTTGACATAAACTCGCTGGTGGAGAAAGCCATCCCACAGATACTATCAGAGCTTGATCCCCACTCGGTGTATATCTCTGCCAAGGAAGCACGCGATGCCACCGATGACCTGAAGGGTTCCTTCTACGGCATAGGCATAGAGTTTGTCATCCGACAGGACACCATACATGTGCAGAATGTGATAGAGGGCGGTCCGGCACAGAAGGTAGGTCTTATAGCCGGCGACAAGATAATAGGGGTTGACGGTAAACCTTTCGTAGGCAAGGAGGTGACCAATGAGGAGGCCGTACACAGATTGAAGGGACCAGACAAGTCTAAGGTAAAGGTCACGGTGCTGCGTTACGGTTCCACCAAGCCACAGACATTTGAAATAACACGTGGAGAGATAAAGACACACAGCGTTACCGCCAGCTATATGATAGACGAAGATACTGGCTATATACGCATAAAGAACTTCGGCGAGAACACCTATGCAGAGATGCTCGTGGCACTGGCCTCACTCTCATCACACAATATGCACCACCTGATTATTGACCTGCGCGACAATGCCGGTGGCTATCTTGAGGCAGCAGTGCAGATGGCCAATGAGTTCCTGCCAAAGAACCGTCTCATAGTATATACAGAGGGACGCAAGGTACAGCGCCAGGACTACAAGAGTGACGGCCGCGGTTCCTACCAGCAGATGCCGTTAGCGGTGCTCATCAATGAGGCATCAGCATCTGCCAGCGAGATATTCGCCGGTGCTATGCAAGATAATGACAGGGCGATGATAGTAGGCAGACGCTCCTTCGGCAAGGGACTGGTGCAACAGCAGATAGGTTTCCCTGACGGTTCCATAATACGTCTCACCGTGGCACGTTACTACACTCCGTCTGGACGCTGCATACAGAAACCTTACTCTATGGGAAGCGGCGATGACTACCAGAAGGACCTTATCACGAGATATGAGCACGGTGAGTATTTCAACCAGGACAGCATAAAGCATGAGGGACCGCAGTACAAGACTGTAGGCGGACGCATAGTATTTGGCGGCGGTGGCATCACACCTGACATCTTCGTGGCTGAGGACACCACAAACGTGACATCCTATTACAAGGAGGCGTCAATAACAGGTTTGATAATGCAGTTTGCCTTTGTATATACAGACGAGAACAGGCTCAAGCTAAACTCCTTCCGTGAGATGAACGCCTTGGCAGACTACCTGGTAAAACAGAACACAGTGGAGCAGTTTGCTACCTATGGCGACTCACACGGCTTACAGCGTCGCAATCTCATGATAAAGAAGTCGCATAGTCTGTTGGAACAGTATATTAATTCACGCATAATATATAATATAATGAATGAGCAAGCCTGGGTGGAATATCTTAACAGATATGACGACACCGTGAAGGCAGCCCTGAAAACATTTAAGTAAAAAACGAATAGAACAAATGAATATTACAAGTGATTTTCGCAAGTTTGCCATGGACCGCACCGGAATGAGCGGTCTGGCATTTGATGAGGTAATGAGAGCAAGAAACCAGTATCTCAACCCTTATATTCTGGAGGAGCGCCAGCTCAACGTTACCCAGATGGACGTCTTCTCAAGACTTATGATGGAGCGTATCATCTTCCTTGGAACAGAGATAAACGACTACACGTCAAACACCATACAGGCGCAGCTGCTCTACCTTGACTCTACAGAGCCAGACAAAGACATCTCTATCTATATCAACAGCCCTGGTGGCAGCGTTACGGCAGGTCTTGGCATATATGACACCATGCAGTTCATATCAAGTGACGTAGCTACTATCTGTACCGGTATGGCAGCCTCTATGGGTGCGGTGTTGCTCGTGGCCGGCAAGGAAGGCAAGCGCCAGGCCCTGCCCCACAGTCGTGTTATGATACACCAGCCTCTTGGCGGAGTACAGGGACAGGCCTCAGACATAGAGATAGAGGCAAAGGAGATACAGAAGTTCAAGAAAGAGCTTTACACCATAATAAGCAACCACTCACACACACCGTATGAGAAGGTATGGCAGGACTCTGACCGCAACTACTGGATGACGGCAGAGGAGGCCAAGGAGTATGGTATGATAGACCAGGTGTTGGTAAAGAAGGGATAAGGGAAGTCCCCACCCATACCCTCGCAGTGAGGGAAAGGTGAACAGTCCCTAACGGCAACACAGCCAACAGACCCGCCCTTATCCTCAAAGCGAGGAAGGGGAGACTGCCCCAAACGACCAAACGAATAAACGACCAAACAGATGGTTAAAAGAAAGCAAAATTGCTGCAGCTTCTGCGGCAGAGGAGAAGACGAGGTGAACATGCTCATCACAGGTATGCAAGGGTATATCTGTGATGAATGTGCGGCTCAGGCATATCAGATAACACAGACGGTGTTTCACGGACAAGGAGCGGAGGCGGCGGAGAAAAACCTCACCTCTAACCAGATAGCCGAGATGGCAGCCGGTTCAAAGGACCTGGAGGCCGTGAATATGAGTAACGTACCTAAACCGCAGGAGATAAAGGCTTACCTGGATGAATATATCATAGGTCAGGACGACGCAAAGAAATATCTGTCAGTGGCAGTATATAACCACTATAAACGCTTGTCACAGAAAGAGGAAGACGACGGGGTAGAGATAGAGAAGAGCAATATCATAATGGTAGGCTCCACCGGTACGGGTAAGACCTTACTTGCACGCACCATAGCCCGTCTGCTCAACGTGCCCTTCACCATTGTCGATGCCACGGTATTCACCGAGGCCGGCTATGTAGGCGAGGACGTGGAGAGCATCCTTACACGCCTGCTGCAGGTGGCCGACTACAACCAGAAGGCAGCAGAGAGAGGCATCGTGTTTATTGACGAGATTGACAAGATAGCCCGCAAGAGTGACAACCCAAGCATAACACGCGACGTAAGCGGAGAGGGTGTGCAGCAAGGACTGCTCAAGTTGCTTGAGGGCACTATCGTCAACGTACCGCCAAAGGGTGGACGCAAGCACCCTGACCAGGAGTATATACATCTTAACACAAGAAACATACTGTTTATCTGCGGTGGTGCCTTTGACGGCATAGAGCGTAAGATAGCACAGCGCATGAATGCCCATACCATAGGATATAACAGTGTACAGAACGTAAAGCGCATTGACAAGAACGACATGATGCAGTACGTGGCACCACAAGACCTGAAGTCATTCGGATTGATACCCGAAATCATAGGTCGTCTGCCTGTACTGACACACCTTAACCCTCTTGACAGAGATGCACTGCGCCGCATATTGGTGGAACCAAAGAACTCCATCGTACGCCAGTACATCAAGCTCTTCAAGATGGACAAGATAGAACTGACGTTCACCACAGAGGCACTTGACTTCATCGTTGACAAGGCGATAGAGTACAAGCTCGGTGCGCGCGGTCTGCGCTCAATTGTTGAGACCATAATGACAGATGCCATGTACAATGCACCGTCAAAGGGTATCAACAAGTTTGAAGTAACGAAAGAGTACGCAAAAGAACAACTGGAAAAGAAATTCTGACTTAATAAGACATACCGGATTTGAACGCCCTAACCACACAACTCAAGCATTACTTCGGCTTCGACACTTTCAAGGGTCAGCAGGAGGAGATAATCAAGCATTTGCTTGATGGTAATGATTGTTTTGTGCTTATGCCAACGGGCGGTGGTAAGTCTTTGTGTTACCAGTTGCCATCGCTGATGATGGACGGCATGGCTATCGTGGTGTCACCTCTCATCGCACTGATGAAGAACCAGGTGGACGCCATCAACGGCATCAGCGAGCGTGACGGCGTGGCTCACTGCCTCAACTCCACGATGGGCGTTGCAGCCATAGAGAAGGTCAAGGCAGATGTAAGGAACGGTGTTACAAAGTTACTATACATGGCACCGGAGTCACTTGCCAAGGAGGAGTACTCCAACTTCTTACGCAGCATAAAGATATCTTTCTATGCCATAGACGAAGCCCATTGCATATCAGAATGGGGCCATGACTTCCGTCCTGAATACCGACGCCTGCGCTCTATCATCGACAATATAGGCAGAGCCCCTGTCATAGCCCTTACGGCCACAGCTACAGAGAAGGTACGTCAGGACATAAAGAAGAGTCTCGGCATCGTTGCGGCAAAGGATTTCCTTAGTTCGTTCGACCGTCCTAACCTGTACTATGAGGTAAGGGCAAAGACTCATGACGTGGACAAGCAGATTGTGAGGTTCATCAAACAGCATGAAGGTCAGAGCGGCATAGTATATTGTCTGTCAAGAAAGAGAGTGGAGGAACTCGCCGAGGTGCTACGCACCAATGACATCAAGGCAGCGCCTTACCATGCCGGACTGGAGACTTCTGTACGCAATGACACGCAGGAGGCCTTTCTGTCAGAGCGTATCGATGTGATATGCGCCACCATAGCGTTCGGTATGGGAATAGACAAACCCGACGTGAGGTATGTCATACACTATGACATACCAAAGTCTTTGGAAGGATACTATCAGGAGACAGGACGCGCCGGTCGCGATGGAGGCGTGGGTGTATGCATAGCCTACTACTCACGCAGCGACCTGCAGAAGTTGGAGAAACTGACAGACAGCAAGCAGTCCACGGAACAGGAGGTCAACAAGCATCTGCTGCAAGAGATGTCAGCATACGCCGAGGCATCCATCTGCCGCCGTAAGATGTTGCTGAGATACTTCGGCGAAGACTATGACAAAGACAACTGCTGCAACTGTGACAACTGCCGACATCCGAAGAAGAAGATAGAGGCCAAGGCATATCTTGAGGCCCTCATCACTGCCATTACAGCATTGAAAGAAGCACAACGTGCCAACTATGTGCTTGACTTTATCAAAGGACGTCCTACAGATGAGATAGAGGCCCATCATCATAACGAGCATGAGGATTTCGGTTGCGGTGAGGGACTGGCCGACAACCTATGGAGCGCCGTAATAAAGCAAGCAGTTGTTGACGGATACATAAAGAAGGATATAGAGAACGGCAGTGCGCTCAGACTGACTGCCGCCGGCAAGAGATGGTATAAGGCAGCCAAGGAATCACCGGCAGACATAGCACCGTTCTATGTCACCGAGGATAACGTATTTAATGACGACTACGAGGAAAGCGCCGTTCATACCGGAGCCCTTGACGAGCAGTTGTATAACATCCTCAAGGCCTTGAGACGCGATGTGGCACGCCAGAAAGGAGTGCAACCGTATATAGTCTTCATGGACACATCCATCGAGCAGATGGCCACCATGTACCCTGTCACGATGGACGAGCTGCAGAAGATACAAGGTGTGGGCCGCGGCAAGGCCCTGCGTTACGGCGAGCCTTTCATCAAGCAGATAAAGCTCTATTGCGAGGAGAACGACATTGTGCGCCCTGAGGATATACGTGTCAAGAGCATCGCCAACAAATCTGTAGGCAAAGTAAAGATAATAGGCTGCATAGACCGCAAGATGCCTTTGGATGAGATAGCCCAGTCGTTACACCTGAAGTTCTCCGAGTTGCTGGACGAACTTGAGGCAATAGTATATAGCGGCACCCGCGTTGACCTGAGATACTACGTAGAGCAAGCGATGGACGAGGAGCAGTTTGATGACATCTATGCATACTTTGAGGAGGCAGAGACCGACTCTCTTACTGAAGCATACGAGGAGTTGGCAGAGGACTACTCTGAGGAGGACATACGCTTGATACGCCTGTTGTATGTCTCAGAGAATGCGAACTAATTTATAACGCCCTTATGACTTTACCAGAGGAATTTATAAGTTATACGAAGAAATTATTCGGAGAGGAACTGTGGAAGCAATATATTACCGCTTTTGACGGAGAGGTGCCCGTAAGCATCAGACTTAACCCTTGGAAGACAGATGGTGCTGAGCAACTCGCATTCTCTGACAAGGTGGAGAGCAGGGTGCCATGGTGTCGTAATGCTTTCTATCTCAGTGAGCGTCCTAACTTCACCCTTGACCCGATGCTTCATGCCGGTGCGTATTACGTACAGGAGGCATCATCTATGTTTCTTGACGAGGTAATCAGACAACATGTAGATATTACAGAAGGCACGGCACTCGACCTATGTGCTGCACCTGGTGGCAAGTCCACGTTGCTGCGCGCTGCCCTGCCGTCTGACGTAACTCTTTACTGTAATGAACCAGACAGGAAAAGAGCCAACATCCTGTTGGAGAACATACAGAAGCAAGGACACCCCAATGTCGTTGTTACCAGCAGACTGGCTCGCGACTATGCCGATGCGCGTATGCTCTTCGACTTCATCCTGTGCGATGTCCCTTGCTCTGGCGAGGGTATGTTCCGCAAGGACAGCGGTGCTATATCCGAGTGGAGCCTGAGAAACGTGATGCACTGTCAGGAGTTACAACGCAGCATAATAAAAGATATATGGCCATGCCTGAAGCCTGGTGCCATTATGGTTTACAGCACCTGCACGTTCAACACCCATGAGGACGAGGAGAACGTACGTTGGATAACAGAAGAGCTTGGCGCCGAGTTGTTACCCGTTGCCACCCATGAGGAATGGCATATCACGGGTTCGCTGCTATCAGGATGGGACAAGCCTGTCTATCGCTTCATCCCCGGCACTACAAGGGGTGAGGGACTGTTCATGGCTGTATTGCGTAAGACCGACACCACACAGTGTACCGGTAAGTTACGCACCGACAAGCTTGACAATCTCCGTGCACCGCGCCAGACGGGCAAAGTGAAGGAACAGTCACACCACAGCCATAAGAAGGAGAAGGAACAGGCGCCCGCACATGCTGACGCCCTGCTCATCAATCTTGACAAGGACAGATACCCCATGACAGAGCTGTCACGCGAAGATGCGTTGAGATACCTCCACCGCGAGGCTGTCACCCTACCCGACAGCGTTCCACGCGGCTTTGTCATCGTGACATACGGTGGTTTGCCCCTCGGCTTTGTCAAGAACATCGGCACACGCGCCAACAACCTGTATCCTGCAGAATGGAGAATAAGAAACCTGTAAAACGATATATATGGAGAAAAAGAACTATAGCGACGCCATGAAGCAACTGGAAGACATTGTACGGCGTATGGAGAGCGGAGAACTTGACATTGACTCGCTCACCAAGGAACTGAAGACAGCGCAATCACTTATAAAGTTGTGTAAGAACAAACTGTATAAGACAGAGGATGAGATAAAGAAGATAATGGAGACAGGCGAAATAACGAAATAACGAAATAACGAAATAACGTTATAACGACAAGACGGCATAACGAAATAACGTTATAACGATATTACGAAATTACGATATAACGATATAACGACATAACGATATAACGATGACACTATATCCAAAACTAATAACTGACGCACTGGCAACCGTAACGTATGCCGGTACAAAGAAGAACATCATAGAGAGCGAGATGCTGGCTGACCAGCCAAAGATTAACGGCAACAAAGTTGAGATAATACTCATATTCCCACGCGAGACCGACCCATTCCTGAAATCTACGGTAAAGGCAGCCGAGGCTGCCATACACTACCACGTAGGCAAGGAGGTAGAGGTAACGATAAAGACCGAGTTCAAGTCGGCTCCACGTCCTGATGACGACCATCTGCTTCCACAGGTGAAGAACATCATCGCCGTAAGCTCCGGCAAGGGCGGCGTAGGCAAGAGCACCGTCAGCGCCAACCTCGCCATATCACTGGCACGCCTTGGCTACAGCGTGGGACTGCTCGACACCGATATCTTCGGTCCGTCAGTGCCTAAGATGTTCCAAGTGGAGGATGTGCGTCCGTATGCCGTAGAGAAGGACGGCCGCCAGCTCATCATGCCTGTAGAGCAGTATGGGGTGAAGCTCCTCTCCATCGGTTTCTTCGTAAACAAAGACACCGCCACACTGTGGCGCGGTGGCATGGCGTGCAGCGCACTGAAACAGCTCATAGCCGATGCCGACTGGGGCGAGCTTGACTTCCTCATCCTCGACACACCACCGGGCACCAGCGACATCCACCTGTCACTGCTTCAGACTCTCGCCATCACCGGCGCAGTAATCGTCAGCACACCACAGGCTGTGGCATTAGCTGACGCCCGCAAGGGTATCGACATGTACACCAACGACAAGGTCAACGTGCCTATCCTCGGACTGGTGGAGAACATGGCATGGTTCACGCCTGCCGAACTGCCAGAGAATAAGTATTACATCTTCGGCAAGGAGGGTTGCAAGAACCTCGCCGCTGAAATGAACGTGCCACTATTGGCACAGATACCTATCGTGCAGAGCATCTGCGAGAATGGCGATGCCGGCACCCCTGCCGCCCTCGACGTGGCTTCACCCGTAGGCCAGGCATTCATAGCACTGGCACAGAGCGTGGTGACGGTCACCAACCGCCGCAATGCCGAGCAGGCAAAGACAGAGCGAGTGAAGACACATGAATAATTAATTAATAATTAAGAGTTATGAGTTATGAGTTTTGCATTATGAATTATGCATTATGAATTATGCATTATGAATTATGCATTATGCATTATGCATTATGAATTAAAAATATGAATTAGATGAAACGTTCCATAACCACCTTGATGCTTGCAGTGGCTGTGATAGCAGTCTCCGCACAGTCCATATCTTCTTTGTGGAAGTCATACAAGAAAGCCGCTGAGAATGACTTGCCTCAGACCGCCATAGGCCACTTACACGAAATACAGCGCAAGGCTGAGAAGCAGAAGATGTATGGCGACCTCCTCCTCGCTTTGTCAAGAGAGATGGATATGCAAGAAGACATATCCCCAGACTCTGCCAAGGCTTGTCGTGAGCGCATACGCATCAAGTGGATGAAATGGAAACACACCAACGGTGTCATCGCTACCCTGTATCAGACGATAATGTCCAGTGAGCTCAGTACCGACTCCATGCGTGTCAGCTCCAAGCCTGATATAGACTCCCTGCTCGCCTCGCCCGATGCCAAGACATACACCAAGGCAAACGTGGCTAAAGGTTACGCCCCATTCCTTGACATCAAGGAAGACAGCCGTTACTTCAACCACGACCTGCTGAGTGTCATTGCCATGCACACGGGACAGCATAAGGCATTAAAGGACTACTACGACCGCACTGGCAACCGTGCCGCAGCGTGTCTTGCCACAGCCATGATGTGCACGCATGACACAAAGAGCATAAAACAGTTAGACTCTCTGATAAGTCTGTATCAGGACCTGCCAGAGTGCTGCGAGCTTGCCATAGCTAAAGCCGAAGCATACAAATACAACCAGAAGGCTGAGAAGTTGGCATGGATAGACGAGGCGCTGAAACGTTGGCCAGGTTGGCGTAACATTGACTTGTTAAAGGACAAACGCAGGCAGCTGACTCTGCCACAGTTCCATACCAACATCAAGAAGGAAGTGTCTAACTCTGACATTGAGCAGAAGCTATATTTCAACTCTGTCAGAAATATGAAGGGAGTTAAGGTCACCCTGAGCAAGATGCAGCGCGAGAACGAGAAGGGGCAATATGAACCGATGACCGGTACAAGTGCCGATACTCGTACGTTCACACACACCTTCAAGTCACATAAAGAATACGAGACATATAATGACTCGCTGTCGCTTGGCAGACTGCCTTATGGCGTATGGCAGGTAACGGTAAGTGACATTGACGGCGTGGTGCCACAGACCAACGGATACATCTACATCACCGACATGAAGATTATAGAGCAGGACCAGCCAGAGAACAAATGTCGTTATGTAGTGGTAAACAGCGTGACAGGCCATCCCGTTTCAGGTGCCACATTGCATCTTAAAGAGCAACAGAGTTACACCAATCGCAAGAACAAGAAGCCTGTGTCTGAGCTTGCACAGCAGACAGACGAGAACGGTGAGTGCATAATAAAGGAAGACTACAACAACTACTATGTTTACGCAGTCAAGGGCGATGACTATGCCATGCCTGAGCGGCACCTGTATAACTCATATTACTATTCCAAGGAGCGCGACTACGCCACATACACGGATCTATATACCGACCGCACCATCTACCGTCCAGGGCAGACGGTACACGTGGCGTTGATATACAGTTCTCTTGAACATGCCAAGGATACAAAGGTCTTAGCAGGCAAGACCATGCCGCTAAAACTGCGCAATGCGAACTACAAGGTGATAGACCAGAAAGAGGTGACAACCGATGAATATGGTATGGCATCGGCTGACTTTATCATTCCCGAAGGTGAGCGCAACGGCAACTTCTCCATACTTACGAATAATGCAAACATAAGTTTCCGCGTGGAGGAATATAAGCGTCCTACATACGAGGTGACACTTGAGAAGCCAGACTTTGCCTACAAGGCTGGCGACACCATTACCGTCAAGGGCATGGCAAAGACATACAGCGGTGTGCCAGTGGCAAATGCGAAGGTAGCCTATAAGGTCAGTCGCAAGACTCCGTGGTGGTGGTTGCGCTGGATAAACTATTACGATTATGATTTCTCCAGAAGCACAGAGACAATAGCCACCGACACCGTCTTCACCAATGCCGACGGCTCTTTCTCAGTGCGTATGCCTATGGTACTGCCGCAAAATGCTATCAACGACCACAGACACTGTTTCTACTACTCCATCGAGACTGTGGCTGACGTTACCGACAATGCCGGCGAGTCACACACCACGTCGCTCTCCCTGCCTGTAAGCAACAAGGAGGTATTCTTCGGTCTTGAGATGAAGAAGGAGATACTGGCAGACACTACCGTCAACATCGTCTTCACAAGGCTTAACAGCATCGGCAAGGAGACCGACGGCACCGTCAGCGTCACGCTCGACGGCTCTACCCTGCCCCAAGCTAAAGCCAACAAGGCCTATGCCCTGCCTGCCGACATCCCGTCGGGCAAGCACTCGCTGATGGCTGTATGTGGTAACGACACCGTGAAGCATGACTTCGTAGTGTTCCGCAAGACCGATACCAAGCCTATGACCTACACACACGACTGGTGGTACCAGTCGGCTGACCAGTTCAGCGATAACGACGGCACCGCATGGATTCAGGTGGCTACAAGCGATAACGACGTGTATGCCGTCTATTCTCTGTTCAGCGGATACAAGGTACTTGAGAGCGGTTCGCTGCGCATGGACAACAGCGTGATGACGCGCACCTTCAAATACAAGGAAGAGTATGGCGACGGCATCACCTACACCATAGCATGGGTGAAGAACGGAGAGCTATATACACATACTGGCAGCATCAAGCGTCCGCTGCCTTCAAAGAAGTTGAAGATGCAGTGGACCACCTTCCGCGACCGCCTCACACCGGGACAGAAGGAGCAGTGGACACTCAACATAAAGAACCCTGACGGCACACCAGCCAAGTCACAGCTCATGGCGGTGCTCTATGACAAATCGCTCGACGCCATCATCAAGCATGACTGGAGCACCACAGACAGACGCAGAGTATTCCTTCCGTCTGCATCGTGGATCACATCTTATATCAGTAATATGATGATGGTATCCAGTGCACCTATGAAGTGGCACGAAGGAAAGCCATTTGAATATACCGACTTCAACTATGAAAAGATACATTATCTGGGACGTCATGTATTATATGAGAAAGGAGCCATGAGAAGTGCTCCGCTTGCCGTTGGCTCCTTTGATGTACGTGGTAATGCCCCTGGCGGTGAGGTTCTCCGTGCCAAAGAGGTTATTGCCGCTGAGCCCATGGAAGAAAGAGCCACTCTTGATGAGGCAGCTGTCGTCAATGCAAAGGCAGCTATGCCTGCAGCACAAGAAACCGCTGCCGACAATGCCTCTGACAGCGGCTTGCGCACCAACTTCGACGAGACGGCTTTCTTCATGCCTCAGCTTGTGACAGATGCCAAGGGCAACGTGGCTATGAAGTTCACCCTGCCTGAGAGCGTCACCACATGGCGGTTCATGGGACTTGCCCACGACAAGGAGATGCGCATGGGCTTGCTTACCGACGAGGCGGTGGCACAGAAGCAGCTGATGGTGCAGCCACGTATGCCGCGCTTCCTGCGTCAGGATGATAAGGCAAACATCAGCGCTACAGTGGCTAACCTCTCCGCCAAGTCCCTGAACACTACAGTGACGATGACGCTGCTCGACGCTGCTACGGAGAAGCCACTGAAGACCGAGACAAGGAAACTGAATATCAAGGCTGGCGAGACGGGCACCGTCACCTTCCCCGTCAATACGTCAACGCTCACAGAGGGCGACGTGATATGCCGCATCATGGCGGAGGCACAGGGACATAAGGACGGCGAGCAGCATCTGCTGCCTATCCTGCCTAACACCGAGGAGGTGGTGACCACACGCACATGGACGCTGTTCCACCCCGGCGACTCATTGATAGCCATCGACGAGCTCCTGCCTGCGGCAAAGGCCATAGGCAAGGCTCAACTGAAGGTCAGCTATACCGACAGTCCGGCATGGATGATGGTGGAGACGCTGCACGACATACAGACACCCGACTGCGGCAATGCCATCTGCCTGTCAGCAGCCCTCTATGCCAATGCCGTGACGGCTGCCATCAAGGACACCTTATTATATAATGGTACGGCTAACGTCATAGCACAGCTGAAGAACCTGCAGCTTGGCGACGGCTCGTTCTCTTGGTGGCCGGGAATGCCGGGCAGCCGCTATATGACGATGGCGGTGGCAAAGACCTTGGCGCGCCTCAACATGCTGGCGGCTGACTCTAAGGCTGCAAGCGCATGGAAGCCTTCCGTCAATGCCATGTATGCCGCTGCCATGCGCTATATGGCTAAGGAGATGGCTGCCGACGTGGAGCGTATGAAGAAGAACAAGAAGGAGGGTTTCAAGCCGTGGCTCAACAGCACCCAGCTGGACTGGCTGTACACTCTCGCCATAAGCGATAGTGACGGTGGCTCCGATGCCGACTACCTGCTCAAGCTGGTGGAGAAGGAGACGAAGAACTCTGACATGGCTACGAAGGCGGTGGCTGCCGTGGTGCTCAACAAGAACGGACGCAGGAAGGAAGCACGCACCTTCGTTGAGAGCATAAAGGAGCACACCGTATATCGCAGCGACGTGGGACGCTACTTCGACTCTTACCGCGCTGCCTACTCTTGGTGCAACTACCGCATACCTACACAGACGATGTGCATAGAGGCTCTTAATGCCGTGACACCACAGGACCGCCATACCGTCACCGAGATGCAGCGCTGGCTCCTGAGCAGTAAGCGCACACAGGACTGGGGCAATCCTTATAACACCGTGAATGCCGTACATGCTTTCTTCAACGGCGATGCCACACGTCTTGCCAAGGGCTCTCCTGCCTCACTGAAGTATAACGACATGCCTCTCACCACCAAGGTGCTCAACGAGTACTCGGGCATGGTACAGGGCGAGGCCGTACTGCCTTCAAACAGCGGCAGGGGCGACCTCCTCGTAGGCAAGCAGACCGAAGGTGAGTCGTGGGTGTCTGCATACGTCACCAGCCGCCAGAAGAGCAGCGACGTGGAGCAGGCTTCTACAGGCATCACCATCAAGCGCGAGGTAATCTGCGGAGCGAAGCCTAAGGTGGGCGACAAGGTGAAGGTGCGCCTTACCATAGAGGCTGACCGCGACTATGATTTCGTGACGGTCACGGACAACCGTGCTGCTTGTCTCGAACCGGTCAACCAGCTCTCTGGCTACCGCTACGGCTGTTATCAGGAGATGAAGGACAAGTATTCTGCTTATCACTATAACATGTTGTCTAAGGGTACGCACGTCATCGAGACGGAGTATTACATTGAGCGTGAGGGTACTTACCACTCTGGCAGCGCTACCGCTGTCTGCGCATACGCTGACGAGTTCCGTGGTACGGCACCGGCTTACTCGCTCACCATCAAGTGACACGAAAACAACTTATACGACCACAGATTACACAGATGGACACTGATTTATTTAACAACGGATTAAAACGGATTAGACGGATATAACGACCACAGATAGCACAGATTACATGGATTTTTTTTAAGAACAACGGATTAAAACGGATTACACGGATTACACAGATTAATAATTTTAGAACACGAATAACTCGAATAACACGAATATTCTCCCACAGATATCACAGATATACACAGATTTTATTTAGAACAACGGATTAAGACTAATTAAACTGATTACACGAATTATTAAAAAGAATTATTAAGAAGAATGATTTGGAAATTATAATCTACAGAAAGAATTTTTCATTAATAATTATTTAGATTATAACTTCTGGTTAATTCCTGATTAATTCATGGTCAATTTATGATAATTCGTGTTCAAAAAATAATTCATTCTTATAACATATAATTACCATTAATGACCACGAATTTTTCATTAATAATTTATTACAAGATTATAATTCCTAAATAATTCTATTTATAATCAGTGCAATCCGTGTAATCCGTTGTTAAACAAAAAATCTGTGTTATCTGTGGGAGACATGGATACATCGAGATTATAATAATTCGTCGGTTTAGTGGAAAAATCGGAATTTCCGATTTTTCTCATTGTCTTAGTCTCCTCTATCTCTCCCTCCTTGTATGCATTCAGAAATTTTTCATTAATAATTTATTTCAATATTATAATTCCTGATTAATTCGTGGTCAATTTATGATAATTCGTGTTCAAAAAAATAATTAGTGAAATCCGTGTCATCCGTTTTAATCCGTTGTTAGAAATAAATCTGTGTATATCTGTGTTATCTGTGGGAGAATAATATTCCTGTGAAAAGAGAAAAAGAGAAAAGAGAAAGGGTTGCTCCGTGTATAACGGGGCAACCCTTTCTTCGTATCTGTATGGGAGGGAGCTTAGTCCTCGTCCCAAGCATTCCAACCGCCTTGCTTGGCAGCGATTTCGTCTTTGTTACCAATTACGTCATCAGGATTGTTGTTAAGCGAGTTTGGACCTTCCTGTACGCTGCCAGCCATGAGGTGTGGCAGTGATATCGTTATCACCTGGATGTTAGGTGTGTTATATTCTTTCTTTTTCATAGTCATAAATCTGTATTTATTCATGAATACTAGTTATTACTTATTGATAATCTTCTTACCCGCAGAAGTAATCACGAAACCCTTGTAGTTCTCGTCAACCTGCTGACCAGCTGCATTGAAGAACTTCTTAGCCTTAGTTGCCTCAACGACCTCTACTGTGCTTACTGCTGTAGGATCCTCTTCCTCGCCTCTGATGATGTATGGCTTAGCATTAGTACCAGTATTGATTGGGTATTCAGATCTGAAGTAAGCCTTCTTTTCTGGTATCACTACGTTTTCTGCTACTGGTCTGAACTCAGACTTATCTTTCTTGATAGCATAGATATTGTCGCCAGCCTTTACAGTGTAAGACTCTGTAGCCTTACCTTCGAGCTTGTTGGTCAAACCGTCTGTCTCACCATCTGAGTATGTAGTAGCGTCGCATACAGGCACGCCGTAGTTACCAGCCTCACCCTTCACAATGATAGGAGCACCAGCAGGCACCTGAGTCACCTTTGCCAGTTCCACATAGCCCGGTGTCTCTGCAGTAGCAATAAGCACTGTCAGACCTTTAACGTTAGAGAAGTCCAAAGCTGCTGTTGTTACATAAGTAGATGTACCATTTACAGGAACGATTTCACCAGGAATCAAATATTCAACCTTCTTTATCTGAAGCCCATTTGCAACATTGAAACCGCATGCTGTTGAAGTCGGTTTGAAATACATGGAATATGAATTATCCGCATTTTTCTCAACGTAACTAAAGCTTGCATTAGCACGTGTAGTAAGTAGATTAGAACTGTATGCTGCTTCATTTACTGTGAATTTCACATAACCGTCAGCGGAAACATTTTGAGTTCCTACATAGTAAGTTCCAGCAGGTTTTAGTCCATCAGTTGAAGATGCATATCGTGGATTTCCTTTGCTATCATTTCCAAATGCATAACATCCGAAGTTTCCAGATAAATCTTCGCTTCCTATTCCTGTAAGTATAATATATGAAATATTGTTGACAGTGAAGGACTCACCTGAAGTTATTTCCTCGCCTGTAGTGTATGTGTCGCTCCAATCTGGAATCATTTTTTCGGCATTTCTGTCGAAGCCTGTGTATGTTGCAGTTTTTGAACTGTATCCTTCCGCTGAAGCTGTAACATGGAGTGTTTCTCCAGCTTTAATTCCCGTGATGTAAGAATCTGCACTACATGCAATAGGAGAGTCTGGATCAGTAGTGTAATATGAAAGCGAAGCATCTGGTTTTCCAAGTACAGAACCTTGATTACTGCTCACCTTTACTGCATAACTGGATGTGGTAACGTCATAATAAGGCAATGAGAATGTAGGTGCATTAAGTTCTACAACAGTTCCTGCCCCCGTTGCAAAATTTATGACTTCTGAATTGACATTATTTGCCGAAGCATATGCATATACTGTAGAAGATGAAGTTGTTACCGCTTTAGTGTATTCTGTCCATCCAGATGCTCCGGCCTCTAATTCTGTTTCAGAATAATAAATTGTAGGATTGTCTTCTTCACAAGAAAGCGTGAATATACGTGAAGTTCCATTTGCACCAGTTATGCTATATGACGGTGGTGCACATGTGCCTTCTGCTTTAGGAACGGATAAAATGAAATTATCAAATGAACCTCCACCATACCTGGTCTGATTTATGTTGGAAGGGTCTAATAATACAGAACCAAGAGTAACTAAACCATCTGAAATAGTAAAATCGGTAGTTTCTGTTATATCGTCATATCTTGTCAATGTTAATTTTGTCCCGTCAGTAGCGTTACTTGTTATTGTGATATTATACCATGTAAGTACACCTCCACGAAATGTATTCATTGTTACAGTCGCTGTTTCTGCCTCTGTACTTCCATTTAAATAGACATTGCCAGTTACAAGCGCCGTCGAACCTTTTCCCGGATCAGCTCCAACCGCAGAAACTTTAAATATTTCTGTTCCTTCTGAATCATACAGAACCATCATTGTGGTACTAGCATCAGCATTACACCTCGTAAGTGCAAAGTCCATTTCGAACTTATAATCCGTAGCGGAGAAGTTAGCATCGTTAAATGTATAACGATATGTCGTGTTGTATGCATTATTGGAGAAGCTAATATACTTATAGTCTCCACTTCTAGTACCTTGAGAAATTGTTGATGTAGCCGAACCTCTAGATTTTGTCGCTACCCAACCTTCTGAGTAGGTACTAGCATCGTCAAACGTATTTGTCCATTTCGTTTGCCATTCTGCAGCCCATGCTCCGACAGAAGTCAAGAGGGCTAATAATAGTAGAGTAATAGTTTTTCTCATAATATTAATTATTTTTTATTAGTTACTTGATTATTAATATAACAAAGGTACACCTTAATAGTTACGTAAAGAAATTAATTTGGTTAAATTTATATAAATTAAATAAAATTAACATGACTACAGAGAACTTCACAACAACGGACAACACGGACAACACGACCACAGATTACGAGGATTACAGGGATTATTTTTAACAACGGATAATTTCCCACAGAAATACTTACGACCACAGATTACAGAGATTATAAAGATTATATTGTTCTCCCACAGATAGCACAGATGGACACGGATTTTTTGGAACAACGGATTAAGACGGATTGCACGGATTTCACTAATTATTAATTAGAATTATTTAGGAATTATAATCTTGGAAAATATTATTAATGAAAAATTTCTGAATAATTTCTGACCATTTCTGTTAAATAATAATCCGCTGTAACGCCAAATCGCTAAAATGTCCTATTGGGGGCCTTCCGTTAACGCCTCATGCTTGCAATATTTCAAAATTATTTCCTGCTGGTCGCGTACAGCGAAATCTACAGAGAGTTGTAACTGCTTGATAATCAGTAGTAGGATGTGAAAAAGCATGAAAAAACGATAGTTTTTGCCCTCTAAAAGCTATGCTTCCAGGGTGTAAAAGCTATCGAATGACACCCTAAAAGCTATGCTTTCTCATCGTAAAAGCTATGCTTTCACGAAAAAAAAGGTGCGAAATCATCAATTTTCGCATCCTTTTTCCGTTTTTTACCCCTCATTCTCTCCTAGATTGAGTTTTTTGACCAACATGATTTAAGTCAAGGGATGACAAAAATGTCCTATCGAAGCCTTTTTCCTTGAACACGAAGTTTTCCCACAGATAGCACAGATAGCACAGATTACATGGATTTTTTTGAGAACACGAATAACTCGAATGACACGAATAATTTCCCACAGATAACACAGATATACACAGATATACACAGATTTATTTTTTTGAACACGAATTATCATAAATTGACCATGCGCTCGGCACTTGTGACGCTTTGCTTGCAAAGAATTATCATGAATTATAATCATGTAATAAATTATTAATGAAAAATTTCTGAATAATTTCTGACCATTTCTGTTAAATAATTATTCGTGTCATTTGAGTTATTCGTGTTCGAAAATTATTAATCCGTGCAATCCGTGTCATCCGTTTTAATCCGTTGTCAAAAAAATTCTGTGTATATCTGTGCTATCTGTGGGAGAATATCCGTGTCATCCGTTTTAATCCGTTGTTCAAGAAAAATCTGTGTCCATCTGTGCTATCTGTGGGAGAGGAAAAGAAAACCCGCCTGTTCTCACGGTGGAGAACAGGCGGGGCTAACGTTTCATTATAACTAACTAAAATCAATTGTCTGATATACGGGAATTACTTCATGTATTTCTTGCCGTCGCTGATGACCATACCCTTGAAAGAAGAGTTGACACGCTGACCTGCGATGTTATAATACACGTTGCTCTTGGCACCCTTGGCAGCAGACACGGCGTTGAGCGCTGTGGCATCAGTGGCGATGCCGAACTTACTCAAGCCACCCTGCTCGTTGACAGACTGAACCTTGTAAGGCTCCTCGCTGTCGTTGGCGCCGAGCGCTGCAGAACCCTTGGCGCTGACTACTGCGTTAACGTCAACAGAGGTCTCTGTTGTGATAGCCACAACCTCGTCGCCCCTGGTTACCACATAGCAGATAGCGTAAGGCACCTCATCCCATGAGATGGTGTTGTCATTGATTACCGGAACCGGAGCCTCTGTAGCCTCGCAGAGGAGGTCTGGCTGCCAGTTGTCATCACCGCCCATCACGTTCTTGATGGTGTACTGTGCTGCCTCCTCGTCGGTGAGTTTGTTCTTCACGTCGAACGCCTCAACCTTATCGCCAGTGCTGCTGTTGATGTAATAGTAGTATGACTCACGCTGTGAGAGGTCAACAGGGTTGCCGTTGGCATCCACGGTGTTATAGTCAGCCCAGAGAGCCGGCAGTCCGCCCATGGTGTTGTACCATCCCTTGGCAGGGATATTGACGAATGTCTGTGTATTGATAAACACTGTCTTAGGAGCATTGTGCCATGGACGACCGAGCCATACGTCGGTAACGTTCACACCAGCGTGCGGACGTATCACGTTGTTCTGGAATACATATCCCCACTTAGTGTCAGCGGTATGGTTAGGAGCCACGATGAAGCCGCCAGAAGGACGGTTAATCTCCAGAGTGTCGCCGTCGAGATATACGTCACCGCCGTTGTATATGAAGTCCACCGCACCCTCAATGAGAGAGTTCTTGATGTAGTGGCGGTTCTTCTGTGTAGAGGTGGTGATCCAAGTGTCCTGATAAGAGAGCAGAGCCACGTTGTTAAGGCAGATGCGGTCGCCACCGGTGTTGAGAGCCAGAGCCTGCGGACCATCCTGTTTCTCATGACCATAGATATTCTCCATGGTGAGACTCTCGAAGAAGGTGTTATCGGCATTTACCACTACGGTAGCGCCGATGCTTACATGCACGGCATTGTCACCACCACTGAGGCGGTCGTCCTTTATCACTACGCCGTCACGTGACTGACCGATGAAGTGCAGATAAGGCTTGGTGGCAGGAACATCCACATGCTCCTTATATTGACCGTTCTTGATGAAGATGAGCCATGGCTTGCCACGTCCTGCAGGAGCTGCGTCGATGGCAGCCTGTACGGTGGTGTAGTCACCAGAGCCGTCCTGTGCCACTATAGCGTCGAACACACGCTTCTCAGGCTGCTGGCGCTCCATGGTGGTGAAGGTGATGCTGACCTCCTCTAGTTCCTCGCCGCTGCGGCTTACGAGTACGCCCTTAGGCATCTGGAATGTATATTGCGTAGCATAGTCAAGACCTGCATACTTGAACACGGCGCTCTTACCAGCAATAACAGGTGCTATCTCCTCACCGTTGAGGATAGCGTTGCCTGTGCCTGCCTTAACCTTAGCGTCGAAGTTCAGAATGATAGAGCCATTAGCCGAAGCGTCAGTGCTGCCCTCAGCAGGAGTGCTTGACACGAGTACCGGAGTCTTGACGGCACCCTCTTTTTGGTCGGCAAGTACGAATATCTCTGCAATAGATGTACCGTCATAGTCGCTTGTCACACCTACGAGGTCGCTCTCACGGTTAGGCATCCAGCGTATCCATACGCGGTCCTGGTCGTTGGCATCCTCAGGCAGAGCGAACTCCCTTGGTCCGTCCCATGCACGGGCTGTAAGATTGAATGTACCTATCTTGGTGAAGTTAGTGCCGTCGATAGAGTACTCTACATTATTCTCTGAATAGGTGTTATAGTCGTCACCCAGACAGCTTGAGATAACAAGGTTCTCATATCCCTTTGAAGAGAAAGAGATTTCCCAGTACCACTCCTCAGAGAGGAACTTCCATATACGGGCTGCGCTCTTACCATTCTCAAAGCCGTTGCTGATGCCGCGTGTGAGCCATCCGTTGGTGGTGCCGTCAGCCTTGCGCAGTGACAGCATACCGGCGTTCTCAGAGTCAGCCTTATAGTCGGCAGCACGGTCCTTGGCAGGCTGGTCGTAATAGAGGTCCCAACCCACGATGTAGTCAGCAGCAGAGAAGTTAGCAGTAACGTTCTTCTCACCAGTCATCTTCACCTCACAGGTCTGTGATGTGCCAGTAGCGTCGCCGTCCCATCCTGTGAAAGTCATGATACGGTTGTTGACAGCGGTGAGCACTACGTCGGTGCCCTCCTCATAATAGTGTATGCCGTCAACGTAGTTACCTACAGGCTGATAGAGCACGAGGTTCTCTGCCACACCCTCAGAACGTGTAAGGTTAAGGGCATAGACATTAGCCTTGACATACTGAGCTGTAAGAGATGTATTCTCAGAGATTTCGAAAGAATAGGTCTTGTCGGTTGACACTATCTCGCCAGCCTCATCAGCCCATCCCTGGAAGTGGTAGCCGAAGTTCTCAGTAGCAGATGCAGTGATGAGTGTACCCTCGTCAAACTCAGCTCCGGCAGGATTGGTAGAAATCTTACCAGCGCCACTCATGCCAGAGGTAACCTGCAGGGTGTATGAAGGCACAGGCTCAACAGTACCCTCAGCATCGCCGTAGAGCACTATATTGCCAAAGCCATACTCCTTGGTAGAGGCGAGGCTATAAACCTTGATTCTTACTATGAGCCCCTCGCTGTCAACAGTGACATCATCAACGTCATACTTGAGTGTGGAGAACAATCCGCCATTGCCATAGTCAGGAAGGATGCCGGAAGCCAGTGTGACAACACCTGATGCTGTCTCTACCTCCACGTCAATCTTTCCGCCACCAGTACCCCAACGGCTTGCCTCAAATGAGAGAGAGTCCAGCTGGAATGTGATACCCTTCTTAGGCTTAACGACGAATGTCAACGCATCGTCATTGTTTACAGCGCTATTGTGGTTAGTAGGCTTATAGAGAGTCTGTTTTGAGGCACCTGCAGAGCGCGCGGTAGAGACATTGAGAGTACCAATGCTCATCTCAGCCACGCTGAACACACCGTCCTTGCTTGCGACTGCAGCGGTAGCATCGCTGGTACCCTGGCCGAGAGGCCATTTGAGTGTAAAGTTCTTATCACTTACAGATATAGGAGCAGCAGCTACGACAGCGTTCACCTTAACATAGTCGAGGTTCCAGTTTGAAGCCAATTCGTTAGCTGCGATAAGGCGCACGATGACCTTCTCCTTGTTGTTGGCAGAGATTGTCACCTTGTTATTCTTATATAGCCACCAGTTACCCATAGTGGTAAAGGTGCCAGCGTCAGCCCATGTCTCGCCTCCGTCGGTAGAGACAACAGCCTCGATACCTGCCTCTGCATTACTGCCGTATGCCACGGCGAAATCAAGAGTCACATCCTTATAGCCCTTGGTAGGGAACTGTACCTCATAGTACACATTGTGCTGAGAGGCATCGGTATAGTCAGTGATATTGTTAGCTGTGCTGTTAACGATACGCAGTACCTTGTTGTTATAGCCAGTGCAAAGCTGCCAGTAGCTACCCTCTGACGATGCGGTAAGCTGATAGTTATCAGCAGAACCCATCTGAGAGTCTGGTGCTATCTGTGGTACAGCTGTTGAGAAATATGTAGCAGATATGTCTGTACTGTTCTCAAAGTTCCAGTCTGCCAGTGTCACGGCAGTACCCTCAGGCAGCGGTGCGTCCTCATAGAGGGCAACGACATTGACATCACCATTTACGGTAACGACGTAAGAAGGGTCTGTAGAGAGCAGTTCGTTGTCAGTGTTATACCATCCGGCGAAAGCATAGCCGAGATTGGCGTTAGCGCTAAGGGTTACCTCTGTACCTGCCTCATATTCCGGGAGAGACGGGGTAGATGTGACATAGCCAGCGCCGTCAGGTGTCACTGTTGTGCTTACCTTATATGTCTCAGCAAACGAAGTAGCCGGCTCGCCATTTATCACGAGGTGCTCAAGGTTCCAGTTGCTGCTGAGGCCATTGCCGAAGATAAGGCGGACTATCACCTTCTCCTTGTTAGGAGCAGGGATGTTGAGAGTATCAGTCTTATAGAGCCACCAGTTACCCAGGGTTGTATATGTCTCGCCTGCTGACCATGTCACGCCGCCATCAACAGATGTGACAGCGGTAAGAGTGGCCGCAGCATTATTGCCGTAGGCACATGCCATACCGAGGGTGATGTTCTTGTAACCCGTGGTAGGGAATGTCACCTCATAGTAGTTCTTGTGTTTAGTTGGATCAGTGAGGTCGTCGATATCGTTGGCCTCTGTGTCATTGACAATGCGGAACACTTGATTGTTCCAGCCGTTGCACAATGCCCAGGTGCGGCTACTGTTACCGCTGATGGTGTAGTCGGTAGCAGAGCCTACGCTCTCATTAGCCACAATGACAGGCGCTCCTGCACTGAACCACTTAGAGCCAGACTCGGCATAAGCATCCGAGTTAGGCGTGTAAACGTTGTCTTCCACGGTGTAGCCCGTGTCAAACGTCCACTTAGCCAACTGCACCGCATCGTCGGCCTGCACCGTGAGGGGCAGCAGACCTACAAGCATAATGAGCAGGCTTGTGAGAAATGATTGTTTGGTTTGCATGATTTTTGTGTTAAATTTATTAATTAATAATTAAGAATTAAGATTAGTAGATCACCTTCTTGACCGTACCGTCACTCATGCGGACAATGTTCACTCCCGGCTGCGGAGCGTCATAACGTCGGCCGTCTATGGCGCAATACTCCGCCTTGCCCTCGCTGGCAGTAGTGGTCAGCGTGATGCCCGTGGTCTCCGCATCCACTGCCATGCCACTGATGGTGACATCGCTCAGGCAGAGAGTCTTGTCGTCAGCCTGAGAGTTATACCAAGGATATACGCGTACGAGGAGCTGCTCGCCATTCTTTACTGTAAGCACAGGCTGCGTCTGTATCAGCACAGGATTGTTGGCTGTCATGTTCTTACCCTCGAAGATAGTGGTGCGGGTTACGAAATTGTCTGTAGAATAGTACACATGGGCGCACATGCCATTACCGCCGGCACCACAAAGGAAGAGTGAGATATTGTTAATCTTAAGGTCGTTGCCCTCGTTGGGCTTTACGCCGAACTCTATGTAGCGGTCAGGATTATCATCTATCTCATTGGCCGGCCAGCGATAAACGGTAACCGTGGCATCGTTCTTTACTGTCTCCACAGGATTGTTCACGAGGTTGCGCTGCATCTTTCGCGTGGCATCATAGCCGGTACCGTCAGGCCATACCGTATTCTTGTTTGGATTGGCATATCTCTGCAGCAACATACCCTTATATGTCTCCGGGATGATATTGGCCGGACCAGTCAGCACACAGTCATCATTGCTCTCCAAGCGCCAGTAGGCTTTAACCTCCGCACCTCCCTCAAGCACCACTGCCGTGGCGGTGACGGGTATCTCAATACTCTTGTCACCCTGCGACACGGTCACCTTGCTGCTGAAGTCGCCGTCACTGGTCAGCGTGACACGTGCATAGAATGTCTTGATAAGAGTGGAAGATGTGTAGTCAACGGTCAATTCTGTGTTCCACTCTGTCTTGTCGAAAGACACCTCTATTCCCTCACCGGCAGAGATAGTAACGGTTCCCACCTCAGGAGAGAGGCCGAAGCCGTTGACGGTAAACTCCTTAGTGAGCGTCTGTCCCTTGTATGCCTCGCCCATATCGCCTGTGGCAGGAGAGACGGAGAGGTCTGTAGGCAACACTATATCATCCGCGAGTATGCCCTGCGCCTTCATCAGACGGGCGCACTCACGCGCCACGAGCAGCGCACCGGTGGTGTTGAAGTGGGTTGAGCCTTGTCCGTCAAACAGCTGTGCCTCGCACTTTGCCTGTGTGCCGTAACTCTCATAAAGTTCCTTTGTGGCTGTGGTGAGGTCAATGAAATACACGTCTTTCTCCTCTGCCAGCTTCTGTGAGTGGTAGGCATAGTCCATGGTGTGGTCTGTGGCAGGCACACTCTGTTTCTCCAATATACCTGTGGAGGTGAGCACACTGAACGAATCGCCCAAGTCGTGCCGGCCGTTGCGGCGTATGGTGCTGCCTGTGAAATAACTGCGGCAAACGGGTGAACATATAATAGGAATAGCACCAAGTGCCTTTGCCTCGTCAACAATCTTGCCCAGCCACTCCTTATATGTGGTGGAGGGGATGGTGCCGCGTGTCTCTGTCCACGTCTGACCGATGCCCTGATAGTAGGCCTGCAGTTGTTCGCCGTCCATACCCGAGTTTTTCTCGTCATTGTGGCCGAAGGTGATAATGACATAGTCACCTGCCTCCACATTGTTCTTCGCCGTCTGCCAGAGTTCGTTGTAGCCTCCGCGCGAGTCGCGTCCGCCCTTGGCATAGTTCACGGATGTCCATCCGTTGGTGAGGAAGTTACCGAAGTACATACCCCATCCACGCGTAACCGTGGCCGACTCGTCGTAGGGTGCCATGGTGGAGTCGCCCAGCGTGTGTACTTTCTTGGCACTGCCAAGCACACTGACGACGATGGTCAAGAGGAAAAGAATTGCTTTTTTCATCATTATTTACTTTTTCACGTATTACTTTTATTGTTTCTATGGCTGCAAAATTACATTTTCTTTTTGTTCACCTGGGGGCAAGAAACACGTTTTTGTGGGGTAAAAAAATAATTTCAATGGGGTATTTTTTTGTCAAGCAGTACGGGGAGAGTACCTCTGAAAACCCTTTACTGCACTGGATTGACGAGGGATTATAAATTATACGACCACAGATTACACAGATGGACACAGATTTATTTTAACGTGAATTGCCCGGATTATTTCCCACAGATACCACAGATTTATTTCTTGAACACGAATAACTTGAATAGAACGAATATATTTTTAACAACGGATTAAAACGGATTACACTAATTGCACAGATTAATAATTTTAGAACACGAATAACTCGAATAACACGAATATTTTTTTAACAACGGATTAAAACGGATTACACTAATTACACAGATTAATAATTATTTAGATTATAACTTCTAGTTAATTCATGGTTAATTCATGGTCAATTTCTGGTAATTCCTGTAAAAAAAATAATTCGTGTAATCAGTTTAATTAGTCTTAATCCGTTGTTCAAGAAAAATCTGTGTAAATCTGTGTTATCTGTGGGAGAACATTCGTGTTATTCGAGTTATTCGTGTTCTCAAAAAAATCCATGTAATCTGTGTTATCTGTGGTCGTCTACGTAGTGAGAGTGTGCGTTTAATAAAAAAGCTGTCACCTCACAGTAGTGAGGTGACAGCTTGTATTAGTAGTGACGAGTTGTGTCACTTAGTTGTCATCCGGGTCAGGTAAGGTCACCTGATTGTTTCTTCGTACGGTACTCTGTAGGCGACATACCAACCGCCGCCTTGAAGCACTTGGAGAAATACTTAGGGTCAGAGAATCCACAGCCGTAGGCTATCTCGTTGACTCCGCGCATGGTGGTGGCGAGCAACTGACATGCACGTTTGATACGTGCCTCCTTCAGGAAGTCGGCAGGCGTGACACCAAGCAACTGCTTCATCTTACGATTGAGCGACGAGCGTGAGGTGGCTGTAGCACTCGCCATCTCGTCAACACCTATATTACTGTCACCCATGTTCTCCTCAATGAACTCCATAAGGCGTTGCATGAAAGCATCATCCTCCTCATTGACGATAGGAGTAGGCTCTACATGATGCTGTTCCTCCATAGAGTTTTCCTGCTGCTGACTTCTGTTGAGCAGTTCCAGATATGCCTGCAGGTTCTCCTCACGCTGACGCTTCAGCTTCTTTATATGCCTGTAGGTGTAGTTTATACCCCCAAGGATGCCTATGATAAGCAGCAGGTAAAGGATATATGCCCATATAGTCTCCCAGAACATAGGCTTGACAATGATGACAAGGGTGCGCACATTATTCACCCACATGCCATCGGCATTTGTGGAGCGTATCTCCAGGGTGTATGTACCCGGAGAGATATTGTAAAGCGTGAGGGTATGGTTGGCGGTAGGGTCAGACCACTCCTCCTCTGTGTCCCTCTGCCACCAGTGTCTCTGCTCAGTCAGACGGGTGATGTAACGTATTGTCTTATTGCAAGCATAGTCTATCGCCGCATAACCTATAGTGACATCACGCTCTGACGACGAGAGGTACAGGGTATCATGAAGCTCGGCCGAGTAATCTATTGGAGTATTAGGTTTGTCGAATGATGTCAGGACAATACGAGGAACGTATGGCTGCTGGTGGAACACCTTCTCTGATGCAATAGCCACGCCGTCCTCTAACGTCAACAGCCAGCGACCGTCTCTCAACAACATCGGCTCAGCATCGGAGAAGCGTGAATTAATCGCAAAGAACGTGGTGTTGTAGTTCTCAATGGCATTCATATCAGCGTTGATACGTGTAATCTGATTGTTACACTGCACCAATATCTCGTCGCCTATCTCTGTCATTGCCAATGCCGCGTCGGAGCCCATGCCGTTTTCCGTACTGAAATGAGCGAATTCATATTCCTTTGACGTGAGATCCTTTGTGAGGAGCATATTGACTCCTCCGCTCTCAGTAGAGATAAAGATACGGCCCTTACGGTCTGTAAGCATATCCATGACAGCACTGCAAGAGAGTGAGGAAGAACGATGAGACTCCCTCTGATGCAGTGTGAATGTCACCTTGCGAGGGTCCCCGTCTATTCCGTTGATGAACAGCAGTCCCTCGGTGGTGGTGGCGAGCATCATGCCATTACCTACCGACATCAGGCGGCGCATAAAGAGATTGGTGGCCGGATATGAAGCAAAGGTGTTCTCCCTGTTAAGGAAATGCAGTTGCCCGGCTTCGGCAGCGGGGTTGACCAGAAGATTTATTCCCCCACCCTGCGTACCTATCCAAAGTCTGCCTTTCTTATCCTCATGAAATGTATATATATCGGTGCAGTTGAGTGTCTTGCCAGCCTTTATCTCAGCGGCGGTACCCTTAGTGAAATGCTCCACTGAGAACACACCGTCGGCGGTCTCGCGGAGGCGGTACAAGCCGTCGGGCTTTGTGCCTATCCATAATATACCGTTCTTCTGCTGAAAGAACGAGTAAGTAGGAGCGAATGTAGTAAGCTCTTTATGAAGATGACCGTCGCGGCCGAGATAACCGATAAAATTGGCCATACTGTCAAGTACCACAACCACGTTGGCATCACGTGTACCTACCCAAATGCGCTTCTTATTGTCACGGAACAAGCCACGCACTGTACTGCGGGGCACACAGTCGAGGTACTGACAGTTTATCAGTTTCTGTGACACACATGAAACGCCGAAGCGCTCCATAAACCAATGGTTCTTCTGGAAGTCTTGCATATACATACGCACTCCAGTGAATGTATGGTCGCCAAACTGATAGTCGCGTGAGTCTCTGTACATCGCTGCATCACTGTCAAGTCGGACTCTGAAACGCTCTGCGAGAACAGAGTCAACAGGCTCAAACCTATAGGTGGAGAGGTTGAAGCGCCATACATCATCGCCGTTGGCACAATAGATATTGCCATCCTCACCTAAGAGTATGTTGCGTATTCTGTCGCTGGTGATTTCATTACCATCACCTGGACGCGACTTGAAGACAACGAAGTCGTAACCGTCGAAACGATTCAGACCATTCCACGTGGAGAACCACATGAAACCCTGTTTGTCTTGCAGCATCTTGGTGACGTGCCACTGGGTCATACCGTTCATGTCATCATAATGCTGATACCTGTAAATATAATCAGATGACATAGCCGTCTCCGCGACTGCAAACAGGATGTAAAGCATCAATATGCGCAGTTTGTCAGGAAAAGCGATTATAGGTTTTAGTCTTTCCATTATTCTCACTTCTTATTGTTTAGTTATCCGTATATCTTATCTATCTACTCAACTTTCGCAAGCGCCAGTTGAGAGGTTCTCAGGTTGTCAGGTCTTAGGTTATCAGGCAAGGACAAAGCCGCTGAGTATTCTGCCACACTTCACCACCGTACCGTCAGCAGCAGGCGGCAGCTGTTCCCTGCGGGCTGAGAAGAAGCGCTCGTCTGTATATGTATCGACATCAGACACTGTTATGTTACATGCCTCTAAGCCGCTATTGAGCAACTGCTCACGGTTTATAGCCTTCAGGTCTATATGTGGCTTGCGTTTCATAATGACATACTGGTCCATCTGGAAACCAGCCTCGGCAAATTGGTCAACTACCTCCTGGCCTACCTCAAAACTGTCCTGGCTGATACCTGGTCCGATAGCAGCCACGCACTGAGAGGGCACCGTACCATAGGTGTCAGCCATAACCGCCAGCGTCTTCTCTACTATCCGTACCACGGTGCCACGCCACCCTGCATGGATGGCGGCGGCAGCATGATGTGCTGCATCATATACCAGGACCGGGATGCAGTCGGCGGTGCTTATGCCCATAGCCACTCCACACTGGTCAGATATCACGGCGTCTATGCCCTCAAGGCGTGCCTTGCACTCAGACACGGGGAGGGAGAGCATCTGAGAGTCAATGACGGCTATGCGGTCGGTATGCGTCTGATGCGGATAGACCAACCGGCTCGCATGAACAGGCAGACAGCCCAAGAGGCGTGTCTCGTCACGTCCTATGGTGCGGTCTGTAGTAAATGATGTGATGTTTTCTCCTAAATTATAATATATCATAGTACCTTACTGCCAATGTCATGCTCTTTCAACAGGTGGGTTCTATTAATTCCCACCTACATTAAGCCTCACCCGGCATCATACATACTCGAAGTCCTCAAGGTCCTCTATCTCGTCCCCGTCTTCGTGTTCGTCTTCGTTTCCGCCTTCGTCTTCGTTTATTATTCCTATCTCCTCATCGGCAAGGCGGTCCTCTGCATACACCTCTGCAGCGAGGTATGACATATCCTTGTCACGGTGTACGAGGGTATCCTCGGCGATGACACCCTTTATCTTGTTTGACTCACTGTTGAGTTCCTCCCACAGTATGTCTTTCAGTTCGTCCAAGCCCATACCAGTAACGGCTGAGATGAACACCACCTGCAGGTCTTGAGGCAAATCGTGGCGGAGCATCTCCATGAGCTCGTCATCAAGCAGGTCACACTTGGTGACAGCGAGTACGCGGTGCTTCTGCAGCATCTCAGGGTTAAACTGTGCCAACTCGTTAAGAAGCAGCTCATACTCCTTCTTTATATCATCGGTATCGCCAGGCACCATAAAGAGTAACAAAGAGTTACGCTCTATGTGACGCAGGAAACGCAGTCCGAGTCCCTTACCCTCTGCTGCTCCCTCTATTATACCCGGTATGTCAGCCATGACAAATGACTGATGGTCGCGATAGCTGACGATGCCGAGCGATGGCTCCAACGTAGTGAAGGGGTAGTTGGCTATCTTTGGCTTTGCGGCGGAGAGTGATGACAGCAGTGTGGACTTACCAGCGTTAGGCAGTCCCACCAAACCGACATCAGCAAGGAGCTTCAGCTCCATGATAACGGTCATCTCCTGCATAGGTTCGCCAGGCTGTGCAAAGCGCGGTGCTTGGTTTGTTGACGTACGGAACTGGAAGTTGCCCAGACCACCACGGCCGCCCTTGAGCAGTACTACCTCCTGACCATCCTCCATGACATCGCAGACGAACTTACCCGTCTCGGCATTATACACCACTGTACCGCACGGCACATCCACATATACATCCTTGCCGTCGGTGCCGTGGCACTTGTCCTTGCCGCCGTTACCGCCATGCTCAGCGAAGATATGGCGCTGATAGCGCAGATGCAGGAGTGTCCAGTAATTGTGATTGCCACGCAAGATGATACTGCCGCCCTTACCACCATCGCCACCGTCGGGACCGCCGTTAGGATTATATTTTATATGCTTGAGGTGCATACTGCCCTTGCCGCCCTTACCAGAGCGGCACTGTATCTTTACATAATCGACGAAGTTGCTTTCCATTTTCTCACTAAGGGGATATAATTTGCAAAAATACAAATAAGTTCTTACATATCAAAGTATTCAAGGGAGAAAAATAACTCTTTCTATGGTGTTTCACATTCTATTTTGCTAATTTCGCACATATAATATAACATTTTTACGGTATAATTCATCAAAGATACTTTTTTCATTAACTTTGTTTTCTGAGGACATATTGACATGAAGTTCTCTGTATTTCTGAAATACCTTGTGGCCAGTGTACTGAGCATGGCGGCGGTAAGACTGGCTAGTTTGGTATTCTGACTTCAGATAAAATTCTGTATTACTCGGAGTCTGAGTCGGGACTGGTACCTTTTACCGAGAAATTACGCTGCACGTCAGTTTGTAATGGATGAACTGAATACGGTGGACAGGACTTTACATTGGAATAATGGTGCTGTGTTCCTTCCTGAGACGGTACTTGCAACAAGCAAGGGCGATGACACGGACTTGTTTATTCTCAATACGGACAACTGTTTCTATGAGTTTTTCCTTACCGGCGTAGATGAGGTAAGCGAGCCGCTGCTACTGAGCGAGCTTGAGGAAGGTGCTTCATACTGCCTTATAATTACCAACGATGCCGGCATATATCGTCTATACACAGACTTCCAGATAACTGTGAGGAAGATAAAATATGATGTTGTAGAGATTACTTGTTCTAATTGACGCTCATTGACGACCATAGCTGGACGGTGCCTCATGGATGTCTGAGATTCTATCTGCTTGATTTGACTCGCTTTTGCAACACGTTTTTACAGTGTGCTCTGCGTGCATTGAGCACAGCGCCGCCCTACCCTACATGATAGTGTCTGTTATGAAACGATGTTCTTGACACACATGGGGGTGTGGCTTATTACGCATTTATCAGTTTTCGGCTGGCGTCAATACGTAGGAAGATGAACAATAACAATGTGAATCCCCATAAAGAAGAACCTCCATAGCTGAAGAACGGTAACGGAATACCAATAACCGGAGTCAAGCCTAATACCATTCCTATATTGATAAACAGATGGAACAAGAATATGCTGACTACGCAGTAACCGTAAACACGGCCAAACGGACTCGTCTGGCGCTCAGCAAGGTGTATGAGTCGTAGTATCAAGAATAAGAATACTATCAAGACTGCGGCTGAACCGACAAATCCCTCTTCCTCTCCGACAGTACAGAAGATGAAGTCGGTCTCCTGCTCTGGCACGAACTTCAATTTTGTTTGCGTACCGTTAAGGAAACCTTTGCCCCATACTCCGCCAGAACCTATCGCTATCTCACTCTGATGTACGTTATAACCTGCACCAGCAAGGTCTTCCTCTAATCCCAAAAGGACATTGATACGTACACGCTGGTGCGGTTCCATAACATTGTTCAGAACATAAGATGCAGAGAAGAAGAATATTACCGACGTTATAGCGAAAAGGGTAATAAAAAAGTACTCCCTCTTATTGGCATATATCCATAAACCGACGAGATAAGACACCATCAGGAATGTCAATACGCACTGCACCCATAAGATATCAAAAGGTATGATGAAACGTGAGAACAGCAGAGCAAGGATAGTGACTCCGAACGAAGTGAGTACTATATTGCGGGCTTCTTTTCTTGCCTTGCAGTACACCAGTACCAGCACTGACGTAAAGAACTGTATCAGCAATAGCACTACGAACGGACCTACATGCGTAGGGGTTCCCCATAATAATGGCTCTGCAAAACGTATTCCTATCACGAAATAAGATACCATCGCTATGCCCGTAAACAGGAAGCTGCCGGTCATACCCTCACGATACAGCATCAGGAAGAATGAGGCATACACCAAAGCTGAACCCGTTTCCTTCTGCATTACAATAAGTATCATAGGGAGTAATATCATGCCTATGACCTTAGCAAGGTCCTGCCAACGTTCTATACTAAACCTGTACCCCGACATGAACTTGGCTATGGCTAAAGCCGTGGCAAACTTAGCGAACTCCGCCGGTTGAAGGCGCAACGGTCCCATTACTATCCATGAACGCGAACCTTTTATCTCATGCGGATTAAATATCGTAGCAAATAGCAACAACAGCAATACCACATATATAGCGAAGGCAAAGGTTTCATATAGCTTATTATCTATAAGCAACAGACACGTTGCAAGCAATAAACTGGTGAATATCCACACTATCTGCATACCTGAACGGGTGTCAAGCGAGAATAGGTCTGCTTCCTCAAAAGAATAGGTGGCTCCGCACACACTAATCCAACCAAATGCCAACAATATCACATAGGCGACTATCGTGTACCAATCTATGCAACTTATAACTGAGTCCTGACGTTTCATTGCTTATACAAAAAAAACTCTGTAAAGCATTTCTTGTGCAAAATACTTAACAGAGTCTTTTCCAAATATCTTTCTATATTACGTTTGTATTATTCTTTTACTTCTTAATCGTCTTCAATGCCTTCAGAGCAGTCTCATCCTCTGGATCTATATTAAGGATTCTGTTCCACCATACACGAGCTGTCTTAAGATCATGACGTGTAAAGTATGCTACAGATGCAAGATAGCGACAAGCCTCTATCTCCATGCTCTTTAACTGGTCTGTCTGTTCCTCTCTTGAAACACAATAGTCATACAACTTCTGATAATATGGCTCTGCCAGACACTGGGTGTTCTCCGGGTCAAAATAAGAATAGGTCCAACGGGCATGAGTGTAAAGCACATAATGCAGATTCTCCCAGTTTGGATATTCTGTCTCCAACTGATCATATACCTTGAACATCTGGTTAATGACTGAGAGTTTCTCATCGCCCTGCAAGCCATCCTGCCATTCACGATAGATAGTGGAATACTGATAAAGCATATAAGCCTTGTCTGATGACGGATACTTATCCATGAATATACGATACAGTTCCAAAGCCTCCTTGTAACGATGCTCACCCTTCAACGCTTCTACACGACGGTTAAGAGTCTGACGTATCTGACCATCCATCTGAGGAACAAAATAGTCGGTACAACTTGGAATCTTGGCGTATGTCTCAAAGGCCTCGTCAACACGTGACAAGCCAAGGTAACAAGAACCTAATGAGTAATAGTCCACAGAGTTAACTGAGTCCTTTGCATCCTCAAACCATATCTTTCCGTGCTCTAAAGCCTCTGCATACATATTCTGACGTGTGGCACTCCAGAAATAAAGTCGGTCAAAACCTTTGTTCTGAGGGAAACGGTTACAGCCTACAAGACACAGCTCCATACACTTCATATCGTCCTGGCTCCAATAACAGTTCTGTACGAACTGAATAAGCTGGTTCATCGTCAGCGTATTAGGATCGACATTTGCCATAGCAGCTGCTGCCTCGGCATCATTACCCTGCTTATTGTAGAGCATGGCAATCTCAATATCTACGTTGTAGTCTGGTACTGCCAAGCGAAGTTCCTCTAACTTCTCCTTAGCCTTGTCCATATCCTTACGAGACATCACCGTAGCATACTTAACGTATGGTATAGGATTAAGAGAGTCAACAGCTATAGCCTTGTCAAACCACAGACAAGCAGAGTCAATATCCCACTCGCCATACATATCACCTTTCAATATATATGCTGGTGAGAAGCTTTCATCAATATTAAAAGCCTTGTCAAGATATCTGCGTGTCTTCTCACGCTCATTATTACGGAAATAAGCACGAGCAATGGCAGTCTGCATATCAGCATCCTCTTTGAAACGTGCTGACAATTCATTTGCTATAGTATCAGCCTGTGTAGAGTACTTATGCAACACAACAGCCAAAGCTGCCTGTACAGCATCTGCCTCCTTTGACATCTTCTGAGCACCTACAACCTTCTTCGCTTTTGAAGACTTCTTCTTTGATGCTTTTTTTGATGCGCCCGCATCCTCCGCATCAGTACCTGCGTTGTCAGTTACGGCGGCATTGTCAGAATTTGCAGTAGCATCCGAAGCGACTGACGCTTCTGTATTCTCTGATGTTGCTGACGCATCAACATTCTCTGTTGTAGGCTCATCGTCAGTCCTTTGCACCATTGAGGCCTTAACGGTGTAAATACACAGTGTAAATAAAAGGACTGCTGCTATATATAATCTATTAAATGTCATACCAACGACTTTAATCTTACTTGTTATGCTTTTCTATTATTTCTTCTTATGCTGCTTTGCAATACGCTTAGCATACTTAGCATTGTACTTCTCCACAGCGCGTAACTGACGACTCTTGTAACGAGCATCATGACGCTCGTGAATAGCCTTAACGACCTTAGGATCACGACGAAGCTTACCAATCTTGTACTGTACACCTATGTTAAGTGACTCATACAAGTGCAGACGGTCTGTGATAGATATGGTGTTGAAACCACGGATATCATACATCTCATTCTGCGCGATGAAATACACCTCAGGGTTAAAGAATACAGAAATACCTTTCTTGCCAATTGGATAAGCCAGTTTGAAACCACCATTGACACCGAAATACCAATTTTTCTCCTCTCCAAATTCAATTGCAACATTCTTACCACCTGGAGCGACAGGCTCAGAACTTGCAACAGTGTTCTTCTGCGAACCCAACCACATAACAGCAGGACCGACATACGCATGCAACTCAAACTTACGCTTATTCATACGACCTGCACACAAGTTCATAAGGTTTGCCTCAATGTCAAGAGCACCAAACAAGGTATTCCTGTTAACCTTGACAAGACCATTATGACCCTCTGACCACATCATACCATCACTACGCAAATAGTGAGCATAATATGGCATCAGCTCATTTCTGCTGGTGTTCATCAAGTTCACACTACCACGGATTCCAAGATATGTGTTAAAGGTATAGTCAAACCAACCTTGCGCTGTCCACTCGAAATCACCTGCACCCCAATCGCTATAACGACGAGACAACATAGGAATACCTGCTGCGATACCCACACGTACACCCTTGTTTACTTTATAGGTATAATGCTGTACCTCATCCATCTCCTCTACAGGACGATAGTGCGGACTGCGTATCATTACAGTAAGACCAAGGTTCACTGCCACATGGTTCATGTCACGAAGACGCTCGTCCTGAGTGTACACATTGTGAGAGTATCGTGGCTCAATGAATACCTGAAGGTCTGGGTTGATATATCCATATATATGAGCACCGAAGCTGTAAGACTCTGTACCCACACGATACTTCTCTACGAATGTACGCTTGTACTTTGACAAGGTACCATAGCCCATACCAAAGAACACATAACCACCAAATGGCTGGTTCCAGCTAAATGACTTGTAGAAGAAACCTAACGGATTGAACAATGCCTCCGCACGGATACCCATATAGTGAGTATTAAAGGTCTCTGTCATATCACCATAAGGATAGGCATCCCAACCCTGTCCCTCATAGTCAATCTGCTGACGCTTAGCTATCTGAGTAAAACCAGAGAAACGGAAACCTAATACTGGTGACCACCACTTACCTATACTTATTGTCGTAGTATGTCCTGTGGCAGACTTAGGTGTGTACTCTTTTAATGTAGTCTTCTCACTCCAGTTAAGACCGCCAGAGAACTCCACGAACCACGGACGACGCCATAATTCATTTGTCTCATAAGTCTCCTCTGGGAACTTCTCCAGACGAGAGAGCATAAACTTAACACGAGCAGCCTTTGAAAGATTATCATTCAGACTAAACTCATATGTAAGGTTCGCACCATAGAAAAGGTCAAAGCCACGCCAGTTACGTAAGTATTCATAATCCATCTGAGGACCACCAATACCAATGTATGGCTCAACATTCAAGTATGCGTGAGGACCGGTGAATATCTTCAACTGAACACCAGTATGAGCCACCGGCGCAAACTTCTTTCTGCCCGTGCCACTGAAGAAAGTATAGTTAGCACCTATACCTACCAACGACTGGACATCAAGCCAACGTGAAGAGTTATAACCCTCAAAATGAGTGGTTATATCATGCATGTAATCCAAACGACCTGACAAACGAGCCATACGGAGACCACGCTGATAGTTATAACCCCAACCAGCACCCAGACTGATACGCAAGCTGTTCAACTTGTCAAGTCTAGTGCCAACCTGCCCCATAACCTGAACAACATTCAACTTCGGAGCATTCTCTGCCTGAGGTAAAACCTGCTCGTAGCCTGCAGACACGCCGTAATACAAATTCTGCAATATGCCCTTGTAGAATTGATAGCCCTTTGGCTTATAAAAGTCTCTGACACTATAATCCAAAGCATTCACTGCATTTGTACCGCGAGCAAGATTCTTACGTGACATCTTAATAGTGTCACGCATTGCCTGAATGTCTTCCTCATCAAGTGTATCCAAAGGATCTATTGCTTTCAAAGAAGCAGGATCCAAAGGATTTACCGCAGGAACAGCCTTCAGCGGATTATTACTCTGCAGTCCTAACAGCAAAGCTGTCAGTGCGACCAAAACAATTTTTTTATTCATCGTTTTACTTAGATTCAGCATTTTCTGTAGCATTATCACTTCCCTCTGCATCTGTAGATGCCTGATCAGCGCCTTCAGCTACTTCTTCTTCATCATCATCACCACTTATCTCAATAACGTCATCAGATGCACCTCCCACATCATTCTTCAATGTTACAAGGTTGTTGAATATCTCATGATAACGTTCTTTCTTCTTCTTGCTATACTTGAACTTCTCACGCAACTTATCACTTACCTGACCATCGGCAAGGTAAAGCCACTTGTATGATGGCTCCAGCTCAAAGCTGTGGTTAAAGAATGCGAGATAGTTTGGAACATAGTCTGGCTTCTTAGGCTCACCAAGACGCTGCTCTTCCAAATCAGCCTCCAACATACCACGGAGATACCACTTCTTCGGATTCTCATCATCCATGGCTGCTACGAGTTCCTGACACACTGAATTTGGCACATTAAGTATCTCACGAGCCTCAGTGTATATCACTGCCTTATTATCAGGAGCACAACTGATGACATAGTTCATAGCATCAAGTACTTCCTGCTCCTCTGCTGGTGGCAACTGATGGGTAGCATATTTCACAAAGCCCTCCTTGAACTTAATATACTTCTTCAAGCGCTCCACCTTCGGATCATTATCGTTGGCAAACCAATAGTTACAATAACTCAAAGCACTATCACGCTCCTCCATCTGGAAGTATGTTATGATTTGGTTTATCAACACCTCACGACGGTTCTTCTGAGCACGCTCACTCTTTTCACGAGTTGACAACGCACGCAAGCGACTGTTAATGAACGGAGCCAACACCTTGGCATCTGGCTTACCCTGACGTGAGTTCAACATCGCCATCTTGTTCGCAACATACATAGAGAATTTGATATTCTCATAACCTGCAGTCCTTGTAACATGATTATAGGCAATCATTGTAAGTGTATCAAGCTCTGCAGAATCTGTTATTACAGTATAAAGGTTGTAGTAGTCACCATCAGAGAAGTCCTTACCCTTACCCTGCAACAGGTCATGCTTACGTATCTTATATGCCTCCAATGCCTCGTCAGCATCCATTACATGCTCACGCTCATAACGATATGTCACACGCATTCTTCGCTGACTTACAAGTACTGGTTCAATAACCGTCTCAAAGCCCTCTAATGACATTATTGCGGCATCACCACCATAACCGTTCGCTCCCATGTTCTGACGTATCTGCTCCGCATGTCCTGGATAACCATTCTCCTCAACCTGCTTAGCTACATCTTCCCATGTATATACTCTTGGCAAACCTGTATGGAAGGCTACATCTACCTTACCCAAATAGTTGCGCACTTTCTGTACAGCCACCTTCGTACGTTCTGCAGCAAGACGACGGTTTGACTCCAAACCACCCTCAGGAGAAGCAGAGGCCTCTACCTTCACCTCCATCAACTGGTCACCATAAGATCGTAACTCCGTCACCAAATCACTTAACATCTTCTCATTGATAGAGTCGTTTATCAACTCTGACTTACCAACGATAAAACGTAAGCGTAAATCCTGATTCTTGGTATCATAGTTACTCTCTGCCATTACCTGGAACTCATCTACATCCATATCAGCAGCAGCGACACCAAGGTCTATAAACTTAAATATATTCTTTCCATTACAAGAACCTGTGGCAGCAGACTGATGGAAATAGTCATTGTTAAACTCTGCCAAAACGACCTCATACGGAATCTTATATGTCTTTCTACGATTAGGCTTAGCATATACCAATGTCGTATCTACATATATCTTCTCCTCATCATATATAAGCTTAGGACTGTAACAGTATGCTACATTGTCGTACTTCATATAGTTGAAGCGCATACGCTTATCCTGCAACTTATGATATTCGTAACCCTCCATTACGACGCCAGGGATATAGTCCACTGTATCCTCAGTCTGGCAATCCACTGACATCGGCTGGATAACAAGACGTGCCTTGCTATTTCCATACTGCTTTGGCAAATCCACATGTATGCGGAAATACATATTCTTACCATCGTCAATAGGAGGAGCTGCTACGATATTAATAGTATCCTTATTAACACCGAAGACATCCACGTTCTCTATTCGCTGAGAACCTTTGTCCATAGTGCTCTTGAAAGAGAACTCATACTCTGTCTGTCCCTCAACGAGAGGTATTACCTGGAAACGAGCATCCTCAATAGTAAGTTCATCCTCCGGGTCATAGGTTGACACCAATATAGCCATATCAGGATATGCGTGTACCCTAAAGTCTCCATTACCCTTTGAGTTTCTGAACTTCACTTTATTCTTTGTCAGAGCATCATCCCATGCAGTCAAAACGATATTACCTCCGTCACCACGTTGTAACACAATTGCCTCCTCAAGCGCCTTCTGAACCGTAGAAGCCTTATTGGAAGTCTTAAACAACGCATACTGTACTGTACGATAGGTCTTCTGTCCAGAGGTCTCAAAACTGATGTGTATATTTGCATCCAAAGCATCACCCTGCGCAAAAGACATCAATGTACCACAGACGAACAATAAAGATGTCAATACTATGTATGATAAATTACGTCTCATCCTAAACCTTATCTCTAACAAATAATTACTTTATAATATAAGAAATAGATATACCCATCTTTATTGGGCAAAGCATTGTCGCACTCGAGTTGGTAGGTATCTCACCATAATGATTGCTATATGAGTCTCCCTCCTTGTCTATGAAGTTATTATCAGCATAGTTGGTACCTATCATATAATTTCGCTCGTCACGTCCGACGAAACCTAAACTGGTATGGAAATCTATCAAAAGTCGTCTGGTGACTGGCCACACATATCCATACGACAGGCCAGCACCCATAGCATGACCATGATATCTCTTAGAATATGCCTCTATGTCATATTTCGTCAGAATACCAACTGCTCCGATATAGTGATGGAACAACGGACGACCGCCGAAGTACAGTCTCCATTCTGGCTGGAAAGCAATCATCTTCCAGTTTTTACCCATTATCTTGTTACCCCAAAATCCATCAACAGCCAACGAAGAACGCTTATTCAACACTAACTCGAATCCAAACGCAGGAGCTCTCATAGCATCGAGCATCGCATTCGTATTAATGGATATAATCTGGGCAGAGCCTTTGGCAAAAGACAATGACGTTATAATGATTATAAGCAGTAACTTTTTCATTTCTACTTTTAGTCTTTACTTTATTCGTTATTCTTTTTAATCTTTCCAGATTAATGTTTCACCCTTCTTTGCTCTCTGAAGCATCTCAGCCGTAATCTTCGTGCTGATCTTTATAGGCAGCTCAGTTTTTCCACCCCATTTCCATCCGGCTTCCTCCTTACGGATGATACCAGACTCTTTTATAGACTTGCTGATATTGCACAAAGCCTGCAAAACAATATCATTACCATTCCACTTACAAGGAATTATCAGCTGTATGACACCTGGCCCATTTGTTGACGTAGTAAGCAAAGTGTCAGGACCATAGGACACATTCATAAATCCAAGTGTTCTGCTCAACTTTACAGTTTTGTTTGCAGCGTTGTCTGCTGCATCCAGACGCAGGCGGAACGGAAGCTTACAAGTATTCTCTGTGTCATAAATCTGATAATAGAAGTTCAAACGCTCAGGCACTCCAGAGATACAGGCATAACCAGTTGTTACTACGAAGTCACTGAGTTCTTCTGCTTTCTGAATCTCTACACTGACAGTGTAATTACGAAGCGACTGCACAGGCTGCATGACAATTGTCTTATGCGTGCCTATCTTTAATGTGTCATGAGCTATTCCCGCAGTTGACAGACCATTGGCAATTCTTATAAAAGGAGCATTCTCCCCGTTAACATTCTGATAAACATTTTTGTCTGTCCACCCCCACCATGGAGTCTGTCGCTCTCCATAGAACTCACCAGAGTATGTACCAGTGAGATACTCAAACCAAGCATCTTTCATGTTATCATAACTTGGGTACTTCAACGCTTTCAGAACAGCAGTCTCATCAATAACACAATCCCCAGGATTAGTACGCTGTACCACTGCAACAGTGCGGAACACTCCAGCACCGAAAGAGAAATGAGAAGCTGTATAAGGGGCACCACCATGTGTCCATGTCACCTTGTCTCCATTCAGATTATAGTCAGCCCAATTATCCGCCTCTTCACCGAATGTTGAGCGTTCTCCATTAGGCGAGGCACTGATACCAGCCGGACTCTCAACATAAATCCTGCCATCCTGTTTCTGTATCTTAAGGTGCTTCAAATTCTTACCTTTACCACCCGAAGTCTCATAGGTATATATATGGAGGAAATCCGTGCCGCCCATCGCCTCAAAGAGATTGGAGAGGTCATAAGTGAAGTAAGTGGAATCAACCAGCACAGAGCCGTAATTGTCAATTATATCCTCCTCGGTACAAGAACCAAGAGAGAGAGCCATAGGCAGAGAGCAAGCCGTCAACGCCGCTAACTGTAATATTTTGTTATGCTTCATTATCATCCTCCTTTCTGGTAATGTTTACCTGTGCCTGTTCCTGTTCGGTAGCACTTTCATCCTTTACCTCCTCAGCAGGAGCACTATCCTCAGCCTTCTTAGACTTCTTGCTCTTCTTCTCTTTCTTAGCCTTACCTGGCTCTACTTCAAAGAGTGCCTCACCCTGCTGTTCAGACTCAGCCTTAAGTGTCTCTATCTCCTTTCTCGTCTGTTCTATCTGCTGAGCCTTCTCCTCTGCAGTACGCACAGCGAGTACAGAATCGTACACCTGACGGAAATCCATATATACGACATTATAGATAGAGTCAGCTATATATTTCTGCAATGCACGAGTCTCCGCATCTGAATAGAGAGAATCCATAACCGAGCGGTACTGCACATCTGCGTCATAGCGCCAACGATATCTCTTCTGGATAGGATACTGACCAAAACGATAAACGAAAGACACATGAATATCTTTCAGCACTGGATAAGGATTAAACTTCCATTTCTCAGCTTTCTCAGTTACACCATATGCATTATTCTGCTGGTCAACATCATACTTATCCGTCTTATGCATACAGAAACCAGCACTGATACCGCAATCAAGATCAAGAGAGTTTCCATCTGAGAACTGATACAGAGGTTTCTCAAAACCCCATGTAAAACCAGCCTGGATAGCTTGACCCTGACGTCCGGTAATAGCATCCTTCAGCAAGAAAGAGTACTTGGTATATGCCGCATATCCACCACGATAGAACACCCATGTAGGATGACTTGGCAACATGGCACGAGCAGACAATATTTTCTCATACCACATACGATGGTGACGGAATATACCCGTTGGTGTAGCCTGTCTCTCACGCCAATAGCCGCGCCCCTCCAGAGACACCTCAAATATATTAAACACTACTGGCATCACAAAAGTGTTCTTCATAGCAGGACGATAACGTACACCTGCCATAAATGACCAACGGTTATAGTTACGCGCCTTAACATCAAACTCCACAGCAAGGTTCGGTATACACAACACCCAGTCTACAGCGTTAGTATGTAGAGATATTCGCTCTACCAAAGACAACGTGTCGACATGGTGTCCATCATCCATCACTGAGTGAGCACTGACATTGAGCGACAATGACAACGCCAACATCATAACAATATGACGCAGCGTACCTTTAGCTTTTTTGCAGTATATTCTTTTCATTAGTTTCTGATGAAACATTTTACCGTATTTCTGTATATTTTTGTTACAAGTTACAAAGTTACGTCTTTTTTTTCAATTATATAATATAATATAGGCTAATTTTTACTTATGTTTAGTTTTCTTAACATATATCACCCACGTTACAAGCTTATTATTTCAGAACACCAGTTATTCAAGTTATACATTCTACGCATTAAGTAGTACAAAATTCACATTAGATATTAACATCTTTTACCATTCAACAGATGCTTAAACGCTTTTGGCAATGCAGAGATGATATCACTGGCAATAAGGCTCTCCTCTCCTAGTTCCCGTGCCGCCATATCACCGGCCAAACCATGCAGATACATGCCTATCATCGCAGCATCAACGGTAGCATATCCCCTGGCCAACAGTCCGGTAATTATACCCGTCAAAACATCTCCACTACCTGCCGTGGCCATTCCTGCATTACCTGTGCTGTTAAATATTATCTGACCATTAGGCATACACAAAGCACTGTTATGTCCTTTTAACACCACATACCCCCTTACTCTTTGCGCCATGTCACACGCCTTCATCAATCGGTCAAAATCATCCACAGGAGGTGTATCACACAGTCTGTCCATTTCTCTCGGATGCGGAGTGAATATGAGTCCTTCTGGTAACTGTTGCAGCCACGCCTTGTGTGAAGCCAGAATATTGAGTGCGTCGGCATCAATCACCACAGGTATCTTCGCACATCTTATCTGTGTCATCATAGCGATGGCAGTCCCCTCTCCCTGTGCAATACCCGGACCTATACCTATAGCAGCGTACTTGTTGCTTTCCGCCGTCTGCATTATTGTCTCATTATCCTTGTCCAGGTCTACGATTGCCTCTGGCACGCTTATCTGCAATATATCATTATTACACCTTGGCGTATGTACAGTCACCTTACCGGTTCCGCTACGCAGACACGCTTTCGCAGCCAACACCGCAGCACCTGCCATACCATAGCTTCCAGCAACAATCAGCGCATGGCCCATCTCTCCCTTATGTGCGAAGTCATTACGACAGAGCATACGTTCACGTATCATATCCTCCTCCAGTATAGTGTACTGAGCCTCAGTGTCACGAATATAATCCTTATGCAATCCGATATCCAACACTTTCAGCTTACCTATGTAGCGTTGGTTATCCGTCAGCATCATACTCAGTTTTTTCATCCCGAGTGTCAGCGTTATATCCGCCTCTATTATATTCTGCCTTACGTTATACGTATTATCTTCTGTCATCAGTCCGGAAGGCATATCTATACTTATCACCTTAGCCTCAGACTGATTAATATATTTCACGACAGCTGCAAATCCTCCTGCCAGAGGTTTGTTTATCCCGGAGCCGAAAAGACCGTCTATCACTACAGTGTCCTCCGTCAACTTTGGTGGCTCAAACTCCTGCGTCACCTCTTTCAAAGCCTCCGGATATTTCTGTTGCAGTCTGTCCCTGTTTACCTGACAATCCTCTGACAATTTACCGCTCACATTAAACAGGAAAGCTACGGCATTGATACCTTCAGCCCTCAGCAATCTCACCACAGCCAAAGCATCACCGCCGTTATTACCCGGGCCGGCAAAAGCCACCACCGGTGAATTTCCGTCACAATATCTTACAATCTCGCCAGTCAGCAACGTGGCAACTCGTTCCATCAAATCGATAGAACTGATAGGCTCATTTTCAATAGTGTACCTATCTAACTCTCTAATCTGTGAAGCTGTGAATATTTTCATAATTGTAACATACAGTTTTAATATGACGACTAATATTGTCCACTGTAACACAAAATTACAAAAATTATGAGACATATCGTCATTTATTAAAAGTTTTTTCGTAATTTTGCATCACATATTTCTTAATTATCAATGAAACGTATCCATATTGGCGATAAAGAATTCGAGTTAAGCATCCCCGAGAAGGAGATTCTATCCGCCGTTAACAAGGTGTCACAACTCATACAAAGAGACTATGCCGACAAGAATCCTCTCTTTGTCATTGTTCTAAATGGGGCCTTTGTCTTCGCGGCAGACTTACTACGTACGCTCGACATCTCTTATCAATTTACGTTCACAAAATTCTCCAGCTACGAAGGCACATCTTCTACGGGGACAATAACAGAACAACTGCCCATCGGCGAGGACCTCGCCGGCAGACATGTCATAATACTTGAGGATATTGTTGATACAGGCTACAGTATGCAGTATCTGCTTACCAAAGTACGCAGCCAGCATCCCGCCTCAGTGGAGATTTGCGCATTGTCATTCAAGCCATCCAACTGCAAAGTCAAAGACCTCAACGTGAAATATATCGGCATGAACCTTCCTGATGACTTCATTGTCGGCTATGGATTAGACTACAACCAGCAAGGCCGCGGACTACGTGACATCTACACGCTGGTCAAAGAGTGACGCAAAGACGTTACATATCCACAACATTGTTTACACATTATTTATATATATATTTAAGGTAAAAATGAAAAATATTGTAATTTTCGGTGCTCCAGGTTCAGGAAAGGGCACACAGAGCGATAAGATTATCGCAGAGTTTGGTGTAGCACACATTTCTACTGGCGACGTACTCCGCGCAGAGATTAAAGCCGGCACAGAGCTTGGTAAGACAGCCTCTGGCTACATCAACGAGGGAAAGCTCGTACCAGACTCACTCATCATCGACATGCTTGCCTCAACACTTGACAGCAAAGGCAAAGACATCCCAGGTGTTATCTTTGACGGTTTCCCACGCACCATCGCACAGGCCGAGGCTCTTGACAAGATGTTGGCTGAGCGTGGAGAGTCAGTCTCTACTGTTATCGGCTTAGAGGTTGACGACGAGGAGCTCATCAAGCGCATCATTGCCCGCGGTAAGACATCAGGTCGTGCTGACGACAACGAGGAGACAGCTAAGAAGCGCCTTGACACATATTACTCTCAGACACTGCCACTGAAGGACTTTTACATCCAGCAGGGCAAGTACGCTAAGATTAACGGTGTAGGTTCCATCGATGATATCTATGCTGCTATCAGCAAGGCTATCAAGGAGGCGTAAGACATACGACACACTATCATAAGAAAGAAGGTGAAAGAGTTTTATTGCTCTTTCACCTTCTTTCTTTATACCGGTCTCACATTCTTCTGTCCCAGTTTAATAGTCATCATCACCATCTATTGGTTCCGTCGGCTCTATCGGGGTTGGATGAATATGGATATAGTCATCATCGTCCACTGACGGATCCTCCATATATGATGTTGTACAAGTGTACGAGGCAGAAAACATAAGGTCTTCATCCTCCATCTCCTCTATTCTTATTATCGGGGTTATATACTTTCTTTTGTTCATAGTGGGTGTATCCTGATATTCTTTATTCCTGACTACTCAGTCAATTTTACTTTACCAATTTCCTTCCGTTTACGATATATACCCCGTGCGGAGCATTATTGATAGCATCGGCACCACTGCCTATCTTCTGTCCATTCACATTATATGTATCGACATCGGCAGCTACTACGCTTACCTTGTCATCCTCTATCAGGAGTACACCCGTCGGCATATCTCCTTCCTCGTTCATGTCATACAAATCCTCCACATAGAAGGTCATAGCCTTTGCCCCTGCACTTGCAGTCGTATTCTTACGGAAATAAGCTCTGTATCCACCTATCTTCGTATCTTCAGAATATCGGTACAGACCGTCATCCTTCGCGAAGTATGACAGTTTCGGCATTGTCTCACGCATATATATACCTTTGAATGTGTACTCTCCATTATCTATGTCAACATCAAAGCGCGACGGATCCGTGACAAGCTTTGTATCACCTGCCAGTGTAGTCAAATCCATGTCACCCTCTATCGTGACATTGCTGAAACTCATAGTACCATTCTTCGACGGCTTTACAAGATACGGTCTGCCAGCCTCCATATAGCTGTTTGCGTGACGCACGAAATGAAGCACATCATCCTCTGTCAAACCGTCACATGTCACCACAGCATAGTCATCGCCAAAGACACGTTTCGCCTCCTGCGTGCTAACTGAGAACGGCAGGCACACGCCCTCCCACTTATCCTTCTCGAAGGCACGTGGTTTCAACACATCCTTGTCCTCCGCGCTTGTCAGCTCTGATTTTCTGCGATCATTGACAGTAACGGCAATGTTCTCCTTTAACGCATTAAAGTTCTCAGCCCTTTCCCACGTAAACGTCAGGTCTTCCACTTTAGCAGACGCTCCAGAATAGTTCTTCTCCTGATTAGAGGTATTACATACCAGTGCCCCCGGCTTACTGTTTATAGCATACTTACAATTGTCAGGATAGCCCTCAGGCACAAACGAGAAGCCGCCGAACTCAAACTTACTTCCCGGCTGGAACACGAAGTACGTCTTGCCAGCCTTCACATGGAAAGCATACCTCACATACGCCTTGTGAGGCAGTGCAAATCCACCTGTCGAGAGTCGTATGATGCTCTCACGCTCACCCTTGTCAGGCCATGCTGCAAGCAGATGTAAGCGGTCTTCTTGTGTTCCACGGAAAGAGCTCCAGTCAAAAGAGCATCCTGCCATAATATTTTCAGATGCCTCCTCAACCGCCTTGTCATACTCCCATGCGCTCTCTATGGCAACCTCATGTTTGTTGCAACGTGACAGTCCAAGGGTAAACGAGCCTGCGTGCGTAGCGTCGTCACCCGTAGGAAGGTACTTGCTCACGTTGCCGAAATCATTCACCATCGTCACCGGCCGTCCCGTCTCGTCAGTAATATACAGCGGTCTCCAGCGCAACTGGTAAGAACTGCCTATGCTCTGTGTGCCGTAATGGAAATCCACCGAGCCGTTCTGCACCAGGTACACCATCAGCACTCCACTCTCGCGCGGCTCAAACTTCAGGAACGCTCCCCTGCAGGGCAGTTTGTATGTAGTGTTATACCTCTTGTCAGCCTGCTCATAGTCAGTACCGCTGCCATAGGTATAGACCTCGCCGCTGTTGACAGCAGCGGCATTCTGCTCATCTACCGGGTTTTGCTTGGCCGCATTGAAATAACCGAAGCCGTCAATAGTCCTGTTGTAATAAGGGTCGTTATCGTCCAGCTCGCTGCCTATACGGCTGGCAAAACCAGCCTTGCTCTTATACTCCCACGTATCAGTCCTGGCTTTATCAGGATTAACGTTAAAATATTTATTGTCGCTGTCACTCCATCCGCCAAAAGTCATCGTTATGTCGGTGCTGATATTGGTGGTGGTCACCTCTGTGCCATTCTGAATATTCTGCATCCCGTACCCTTTCTCATCGGCAATGGCGAAAGTCGGGATGTCTATTATCTGCACGTCATAGCACGTCGTGCGGTTCACACAGTCGCCCAGCGTATAGTCAGAAGATTTCACCGTTGCAGTAACACGCAGCTTGAAGATGTTGTTCTCCTCATCCAGCGTCATCTGCTGCGGGTCAAGCGCGCCGTCAACACCCACCTCCAGATAGTCAGCAACGGTAACGCCCACACCGTGTGCGTCGCTCACGGCAAAAGTCACCTGCTGGTTCGTGCCATCGTAAAGGTCCGGCAGCTTACTTGACAGGCCATTCATAAACAACGATGCCTGCAGTGGAGCCTTAGACTGTGCCAGAGTGGTGTTGCGGTCATATATGAACGCCGGCTGGTAAGAGAAGCCGTGCAGGTTAAGGTTACCACCTTCGGTTATGTCATACAGGTAGTACGTCTCACCGGCTATGAGCGGTTTTCTGAAGGTATAGTCACCCAGCAGGTTGCCGTCGTCATCGTATGTCGCCTTGGGATATAACACTGTCTTGTCACCGGAATTGCTGAACACTTCCTCAAGGTACTCTCCACTACTGTTGCGCGTCATGAGAACAATGGTGTTGTTCTTATAGAACTTGGCATCTATCGTGAGGTATCCGTTCACCGTAGGGTTAAACTGATAGAACGCTCCGTGCGACGGTATGCCGTCGTCATCAAGCTGCAACACAGCCGTTGACTTCACTATCACCGACTGCGTCTCATGCGCACAGCACTTGGGTGTCGACTCCGCCGTAGCCACCGTGGTCCAGTCCTCGCTGTTGTTAACGTCCGTGGTAGGCGTACCCACCGTCATCGTTATGCCCGGCACGCCTTCAATAACAGTGCCGCCGTATATAATGCCGTCGGTAAGGAAGTGCATACGTGCATTAGCCTCACTCACGTCGTCGAAACGGTGGTTGGTGGTATGCTGCACACACGGACTGACATCCTTACAGGTAGATATCACCTCCCACTTGGCACGCGTAGCAGGGTCAACAATGCGTATTGTGTAATATGCGGGATCAGGATTAGAATAGTGTATAGTTGCGCCATTACGTGTTCCCGTCACCTTTATCACCACGTCACCAGTAGCGTCTGAGCCTATAGTGACCTCGCCCGTCAGCGGGTTAATGGCAGTGCCCGTCCCGCTCACGTCTGAATATATCTCATAGGTCAGGTCAAAATACTCCGTCACATCATAGTTGTTCCATTCCGGCACCACCACCTTTGCCTCCGGCTCTTCAAAGGATTCCTGCCCCTTGTCTGCCACCTGGAAAGTGTAGCCCAGCTTTATCTTCGTAGCGGCATAGTCGTCGTCAGAGTAGCGGAACGTCACGCCAATCTCCGTGGAGTTGTCCCAGCGGGTGTGGTTCCACGGGCGCACGGTGTAAGGTATGTTATACTGTCCCGTGGCAAGGAACTCCATGGTCCAGCTCTCGTTGCCGTATCCCTTCATCGAGTTATATACTATACCCCACTCATAATCGCCCTGCAATATATAGCGATGTGTCTCCTTGAGGGTCTCGATGTTCTCAGCCGTCACCACCACGAACCTGTCACCCATATCAATGGAGTCGCCCACGGCTATCTCTGCCACACCGGTGTATCCGCTGTAGTCGTCAAGCACTATGTGGCGGTAGCGGTACGAGTAGATGTCGCCCCCCGCGGCCGCCCATGCCTCCTGTCCGTTCTCATACGGCCAGTCGTTGAGTCTTATGAAATTGGCGTTGCGGTCTGATATGAAGAACTGGTAGGCAAAATTGTCGGTGCCTCCCTCGCCGCCCCACAACAGGAAGGCCTCCTCGCCGTTGTGCGAGTCATCAATATATGCCGACACGTCAAAACGCGTGGGGATGTTTATCTTGTCGCCCTTCACGAATACGATGTCCTTAGGGTCAGGCGAGAACACCAAGTGCGGACGGCGCTTCATCACGTCTATGTAAAAATACACAGGCTCTGAGTAGGCAGTATATGTAGCCCAGTTCTGCGTTATGGTCACAGGGTTGTCATCATCGTCAAGCAGCGGCTGGTAAACGGCTTTCAGCGGTGCTCCGTAGCCGTTATCGTCAGGCGTACCCTGCAGCACGGCATACACCGCCACCTTCACCAGTCCCGGCTTTGCCACCTGATACATATAGTCATTGATGGACAGTCCCGTAGGCTTGCCTGCCGGCTGTACTATAGTAGGGTCGTCAAGGCTCACACCATGATAAGGCATATAGCGGCAGTCGTCATAGTATGTGCTGTCTTCCACTATCTGATACAACAACTGGAAGTCACCCCATGAGCCGTTGCCCTGCTGCGAGTTGATTGCCAGCGCCGCCCCGTCTTCTGTCAGCAGTGATGGTATCGGTGTGAAGTATGAGTAGTGGTTATTCTCTGTTATATCACTCTGTCCGTACTTATAGACATGAATCACGGGCAGTCCGTCTGCGGCATTGTTTGACACGCTCACCTGCTTTATCTGCTCACGCGAGAGTGACAGGCGCAGCGGCATGAGGTCGTCAGTAGTCTTGCTCATCAGACGCACGTCTATGGTGCGAGTTATCTCAGCATAGTAGCCCGCATACTCCGCCTTCGGGGTGAAGGTATATGTCAGCGTGCCTACAGGCGTGCCCAGAGCCGCCACCTCGCTGTTAATCTGCTCCAGCGTCTTTGTCTGCCACTGGTCACCCACCCCAGCATAGCCCAGCGTACCCTTTGAAGGGTCATAGTCTATCTTGGCTGAGCCTGAGTAACCGATTGTCACGTCATAATAACTGGTGATATCGCTCGTCACTCCGCCGGCATTTGTGGTCGTCACCGTATATATAGGTAAGGAAGAGGTGGCTGCCGAGAGGAAATACTGATCCTCCCCTTTCTTCACCCTGTTTGTCACGAGAGTCACCGAGCCGTCATGCCCATCTTCCAAGGCTGAAGAGAACGATGGCACGAACTTCTGCACTGCTACGAGGTTGTTTATCGTCAGGTCATAGGTAGCTGTCAGCACGTCGCCCACACCCGACTTCGGTGTGGCAGTCACCTTTATCCTTACCTGTCCGGCACGCCCCATGACAACATCTCCGTAGTATTTCTCCACATACGTACCCGTAGCGGCATCGGTGCAGATTACCACGCCGCGCGAGTCGGTTGTCTCAACTCCTTCCACAGCGAAGTTCTCACCCCCGAGTATAGAATATGATATGTTATACTGATTGGTAACGGTAACGTGGTTCTCGTCCTCTATCGTTACCGCCGGCTCGCCAAACCTGGTATATCCGGCATCAAGAGTACTCTCATACGAACCAATGTTAATAACGTCCGCAGCGTTTGCAACCACACATAAAAATGCAGCCACTAACATAGTTATCCCTCTCCTACTCATCATAGAATAAAAAATCTTCACACTTTGTAATATATATATAGTTAGTTAAAATTCAGAAAAAAATCGTTGCAAAGTTACTAAAAGTTTCGCAAAAGACAACCATTACATACTAAGATTCCCCAAAATGTACTATGAAATTAACAAAAATGAACCATACCGTGTACGCACACAGTGCAAAAAGAACATTCTTATCATGGTTATTTCCTGACCAATAGGTCACTACCCATTCACAAAACTGAGAGAAGCCAAGTGATTTCTTGACTCCTCCCAGCTTGTTGACTTATACAATGATATTATTTACTCAACTTTCGCAAGCTTCAGTTTCGTTGAGGTCTTAAGGTGCAAGGTCGCTTCGCTTAAAGGTCTAAAGGTGATATTTGCATATCAAAGCATTATCTCACCTAATCGCTCGGCACGCAGTGACGCTTGCCAAAGCAAGCATTCATGCTTGAGCTTGTCTCAAAACCTTAAACCTCAAGACCTTAAAACCTAACGAGTGAGCGCATGCAAAACTTTAACAAATAAATTAATGTTCAATTCGTGGAAAATTATATGATAATTATATGTTAAAAGAATGAACATGTAATTGCCATGAATTAACCATGAAATCAGCTGCGACAGGTTGCCAAGTTCTAATACCTCCATTCGTGGAATTTCTTGTTGTATTCACGTTCATTTTCTTTGATGTCGAATTTTATACGGAATTGAAGCCATACACCAAAAGCGATAAAGGCTACCATTCCAATGAAAATAATGAGTTGTTGTGTACTCATTCGCAGACGGTTTTAGTTCTTATATACTTCCTTGTTAAGCCGAAAGTGGAGAATAAATGTATTGTGTAGTTTACCATACATCATCTTCTTCGAAGATATAATTATTTGAATCATCGTTACGCTCGATGAACCGACCATCATAGCCTCCAACGCTACCAGCGAGTAGACGACTTATATTATGTAGCGTGATTACATCTTGTGTCGGCTTCTGATATTTTTTCTTTTTCATTATTATATCTGTTTTTAATTGAGTCCACCCATGCTTAAACAAGCATGAGTGAACTCTGTTTATTCTTTTACTTGATTACGACCTTGTTACCTCTATTGATATAGATACCACGTGTCGTCGGCTTTTTGTCAAGCTTACGTCCATCGAGGGTATACCATGTATCATTTCTTTCAGAAACGTTCATGTTAAGGTTTTCAATACCTGTAATATCTTCAGCAGCAAACACCATTCTCAAACCACGGGCATTGGCTGCGCCGCCTGCATTCAGGAACGCCTTGTGTGCTGGCAGATAGTCACCTTGGTATCTCTGGAAACCAAATTCAACGCCGTCCTCAGCGTTATTGTATTTGCCGAGCACGTAGTAAGCAACGGAACTGTTCTGTGCATCCACATAATAGCGATAGTCGTAGCCTTTCAGGTCGTTCTCCACCTCATACTCGGTTGGCGTATCGCCTGCAACAACCGTCATGTCCGTCAGTTCATTCTCGCTTGCAATGACTACTGCTTTATCGGCAGGAATGACAGTTCCCAACTTGTGAAGCACAATCTGACCGCCATCGTATGTAGCCGTGTAAGCACATGCTTTTTCACCTAACCGATAGGTGGCGTCGCCACAATAGAATGTTGACCAGTAGAATGCTTCATCCTCTTCAGATGCTTTGGCGAGGTTTCCTTTCTTTTGGAAATCCACGGCTTTCCATTGAGCAATTATATTCAGGTCGTTGGTGACAATGAAGTCATGCTCATAAACCTCGTCCGTGACCATGTTCTTCCAACCTTGGAACTCATGTCCCTCGTCTGCAGGCGTAGCAGCCTTGAACGAGAACGGCATACCGTGAGCCACATACCTGACTTTCTGATTCTGTCCATCATGCTCGCAATAGTTGACGGTGTACTTGTCAGGCCGTGCATAGAAGGAATTTATTCCTTGCAGGTTGATGGTACCGCTGTACTTGGTGTTGTTGTCGTAGTAGGAGTGGAACTGCTTACCATCCTCAATTTTCACCGTACCCTCGCTGCCGCCATCGAAGACAATCTTGTCATCTGGATACTTATATCCGAAAGTGATGGTGCCGTCGGTCGTGCGGAAAGCTCGTCCGCTATGGTTGAAATATTCCCTCGACTCCACTTGACCGCTCTCAACAACGATGCTGCCGCACGAACCGTCTTCGTCGCAACCTATCACATCGCAATTTCTGTCATATTGGCTTATGCTTTTTACAGATAGGTGTACAGTCTCTATACTCTCGTCAGCTACGCGGATGGTAAGTGTCTTGCCGGCAGGTCCAACCTTAATCGTTGCCTTGCCCGAATTGCGTTCGGGACGGTCTCCTATCCATATCTCGTTTGATACCTCATTGGGAATCAACTCGACGATTGCGTCACCCTCACACTCGATAGCGTTCTTGTCTGCTAAATCCAGTCTGACGTCCGTTCCGCCTGCCAGTCTCAGTGTGTTTCCGTCAGGGATGACCAGTGGCAGAGCACCGTCATTCACGTAAGTCCATATGTTGTTGCATCCTATCTGGATGCCGTTGCCCTGCTTGATGTAGATAGGCTCATTGATAGTGCCCGCCAGTATGGCGTCAGCCGACAGATACGCCTTGGCTGTCACTGTCACATTCTCGCCTGGCATCGTGAACGTGTACGTGTTATCCCCGTTGTCCGTAATGCCGTTGCCCACGCTCATGTTTGTTGTCGCACCCGTCACGGTCAGCCCTTCCAGCACCACCGACCCTGCTTCCAGATTGCCTTGCAGATAGGGCATAAACGTTATCGTGATAACGTCGCCCACGCCCAGATACTCTTCGGCGTTATAGTCCACTGCGCCCGAACCGGTAATGTCCGTGGTGATAGTGTGTTTGTATAGTGAGGGGTTTGATGACTTGAACGTAGCGCCAACCGTCACCTCCTCGTAAGGCATCAAGAACGTGTAGGTGTACTCGTCCACCTTGGTAATGCCGTTACCGATGCTCATATTAGTGGTTGCGCCCGTCACGGTCAACGTGTTCACCAGTTCGTGAGACCTTGGTGTGAAGGTAATGGTTATCTCCTCGTCATTCGCAGCATTGGTCTTGTTCAGGCTGATTTGACGAATGTTATTGTTGATGCTATTCTCAGTGTTGACTTTAAAGTCCGTTGTCAGCGTGTAGTTAGTTCCATCGATAGTGGCGGTGACGCTGGCGGTATAGTTTCCTGCTGTCGTCGGTGCCGTCGAGCCTAGATTACTACCAGTGGTATTGTTCACGTATGTAATATCAGTAGCAGTAGTGTTGAGACCCGTCAGTGCGTTGAATGCCGTCAAGTTGTGCTTAGCAGAGTATGTTGTGTAGGGACGATAGTAAGTGTCAACTGGCGACGAGAGTGTCAGCGATGCCTGATAATTTGAACTAACAAGATCACAAGACTTTCCGTCGTTGTGGGCGCAGGTAGCAGTCAAAGTGTTGCCCTCGTCGTTCATACTGAGCGTGAAACTGTGAGTATGCGTCTGCGTCGATGCCGTCGGCTCATAGGTGATGGTGATAGTCCCTTTTATGTCAAAGGTGCAATTTCTGACTGGGTTATATAACTTAATCTCCAAATAATCGTCATCGTTCTCCAATTGGATGCCACTGGCGTGAGAGAAGCTCATTTGGGCGTAGTCGCTCATAGACGCTGTGTAAGAGTTTGTCCAATCGCTACCTTTACCTATCTTCACATAGCTATTGCCATCTCCGTCGGGCATTAAAACCTTAGCATTACTGAAATCCAACTTCTTAACCTTCCCACTAATGCGCGGATAAAGTCTGATGGTACCTTCGTTTCCGGAAGAAGGAGTGCGCAATGTAATCCCGGTTGATGATCCATTTTGAATTTTCTCATTGCCCGTGGCACTGATGAATGTTTTACCGTCGTATGATAACGGATTGCCGCTGCCTGTTACAGAAGACACGGTAAACGTCTTCGTTTCGTCTGCCGCCCACGCCGTCTGCGCCATCGTTAGCATCACGGCGAGGGTGAGGATGAGATTGAATGTTTGTTTGATTGCTTTCATCTTAATTTGATTGATTTTGAATATAATATTCTTCAGCACCATTATAAACTGTTAAATATGCTTTGTTTCCTGACAAATAGCCAGTTGTAGGATAAAAGGTTCTATCACTGTAAAGTAGATAGTTCTTGGTTGGTGATGAACCAGATACCACTGTTCCACTACTTAAGTGTGGTGTCAAAGTAGAACAGGTGATGTTTGTAGGCGATTCGATTGTTTTAACTATTTTTCCTCTCGTTAATCCGTTGGTGTCAATAAGTACTCCTGTATTAGCAGGTATTACACCATTTATTGGAATTGGCGTAAAGTCTGTTCCATTAATACTATATCCACAAGCCGTCATATCTTCAACCTTATAGTTGTAATTGGCACTAAAGGTGTCCCAATCTGAAAAATCTGGGGTGTACCAGAATTTCAATTGGCTGTTTATGTAAAAACCAAAGAATCTATCTTCTGGATCATCAATATAATTGTCTATATATTCTTTTGGCACGATGATTTCGTCCACATAGTTACAGCCACCAACAATATCGTCGATTTCTCCGAAGTCGATTTCACTAATATCGTTTGTGAACTCCAATGTAGTCAGAGAACAACAATAGTGGAAAGCATAATCCTGAATAAATCTCAGATGGTTTGGTAGCCGAATGTATTTGGCATTACAGTCGTAAAATGCGCCTGTGTTGATGTTGACTACATATTTGTACTGATTATTCTCATAGATATAATCAGGAATGTAAACCGTGTCTCCCTCTTCAGAAGGGAAAAACGTAAGTGATAGACCGATGACACCTGATGATGGATCGTAAAATGGAGAAAAGTTAAAAACACCAGGATCATCAACGATGGTCGCTTTAGTACTCAACGGAATGCCGAGCAGTACCGTGAGTAAAAGAGAACAAACAAATTTTCTCATAATCTCTTCTTGTTTTTTTAAAATTGTTTATGTCGTTTTTTGCTTCGTTTTGTTATTCTCGTCAGCACATAGCATACAAATGCAACAAGGCTCGTCCACGTCTCACAGTGAAACATGAACGAGCCTTGTCGTTATAAATATTTGTATAATTAGAACTTGCTGATATACAGTACGTTACAAGGGGGGGGGTAACAGCTTCTGCGCGCCACTCGAAACGAAGGCTGCAACCCCTATGTTAAGGGTGCTGCAAGCATAGTGATATGTTGTGGTGAGCATCATTGATTATAGAGTGACCCCCTCCTGACCTCCCCAAGGGGAGGGAAGTGGTTTGTTGTTTATTGTTTATAGTTTATTGTTTGTTGTCAACTTGGTATAAGAGTAATGACGGCGTTCCGTCTGTGCCAGCCCCTGTTTCTCGCTAAAACCTTTCTGAGGTTTTGACGATTTCCGCTGCAATGTATCGCACAAAGTAAATAGTGCGTGTCAATCGAAGATTGGCGCACGTCTCTGATTTACGAGTGCAAAGTTACAACTTTTTTCTGAAATAATGATAATATTTGCAGATTTTTTATAGCAATAACTTACACCTGTTTTTTTCTTTCCTCTTTTTCCACGTATCTAACCTAATAACAAGCAGACTTTTATAAAATAATATAGGTATAAAAACAAAAAAAACTAAAATCTTTCCTATTTTGGAAAGTTTTTATATCTTTGCTGCGCAAAAGAACAGAAAAGAAATGAAACTACATTCTCACGAAGAAATGCTGGATAAGGTGATTGGCAAGAAGGGGACAGCAGCCCGCAACGACTTTGAGTCAAGACTGAAAGCAGAGATTGATGCCTACCAAATAGGCGAAGCAGCGAAAGCAAAAGAGCTGGTTCATTTTGCCGAGATTCCCGAGCAAAACTCCGTTGCCTTTCGCGATGGAAGAATACAAAGTTAATGTCGGTACAAGAACACTGCTTTTGCCTTTTAGGAGGACTAATCTTTAAGGCAACCTAATGGTATAATCTTTACCCCATCAGGACGGGTGTATGCCATCTGACCACCTGTAAGTATTATCAAAAGATCTGGTTCACGGATGGGCATTTGCTTCTCCTTC
>DFLE01000025.1 GCA_002373375.1 Prevotellaceae bacterium UBA3627 | reverse complement strand
ACTACATAGAATAGGACATTTTTGTCATCGCCTAACATAAATCAAGTCTAATTCAACACCGTATTCATATATTTCTTTGAACATGAATTGCCATAAATTGACCATACGCTCGGCGACGTAAGGAGACGCTTGCTACCGTAGGGACGCAAGAATTATTCATAAATAAAGCATTGAAGAATGATTCGTGTCATTCGAGCTATTAGTGTTCGAAAAAAATAGTCAGTGTTGAAAATAAAATTAATGATAAATTCGCGGATAATTACATGAAAATTATATGTTTTATCTTATAATACAAATGTCCATGAATGCCCATATAATTTTACATTTAATATTCATACTATCGGACAATTCGAGAATTCGGGACAAAAAAGGGACATACACGTGTACGAAAACATTAAATAACCTGTTCGTGTAGGATAAATATTTTATTATAAATATTTTGTTGTTTCATGAAAACTTTGTATATTTGCTTTTGAAAGCAGTTAGTCCATGGGTTGGGCTATGTTTTCAAGACATATTGGTTTGATGCGCATACGGCAATGCCTCGTGAAGGCACCACCGCCATGACATCAAGAAAGGACGTTTACAAAATGTTGGTCTTCTGACTCTTAAATCTGGTAAATTTAAAGTATCCTTGAAACCAAGCAACTGTAACGTCCACGTGGGTGATTTATATAAGTCTCTCACTATGTGACTATATTATTACGTATAGTTGGTACATGGTGTTTGTACTAAAATAATCCCTTGACGTGGGCTAACTGTTGCTAATCTTAGGATACGGTTTACCAGAGCCCAGAGTCAAGATTAGTATAGTACAGCACCCACGTCTTTTTTATTCCATAATAATCCGATTAACTGCTGAGTATGGGGGCTGTAGGCATAAAATAATTATAATCATGAAACACTATTACCTATCCATTTTTCTTGCCATTCTACTGAGTATGGCTTGTACTATGACTTCCGCGCATGATATAGCTGTAGCAAATAGTGATGGTAAAATTATCTATTACAACTATAACAGTGATGGAAGTTCTGTTTCTGTTACATACCAGGGAACAGACCCATACAGTTATTCCAATGAGTACACTGGAGATGTTGTCATTCCTGAAACCGTAACATACGGTGGTAAAACTTACAGCGTGACCAGCATCGGCTCTTATGCGTTTGAATACTGTAGCGGCCTGACATCGGTGACCATCCCCAACAGCGTGACCAACATTGATAATTGGGCGTTTGATGACTGCAGCGGCTTGACCTCAGTAACCATCCCCAACAGCGTGACCAGAATAGGCTATGCTGCGTTTTCTGGCTGTAGCAGCCTAGCCTCTGTGAATATCGGCAACAGCGTGACAAGCATCGCTTCTTGTGCGTTCTGTGACTGCAGCGGCCTGACATCGGTGACCATCCCCAACAGCGTGACCAGAATAGGCGAAAAGGCGTTCTGTGACTGCAGCGGTCTGACATCGGTGACCATCCCCAACAGCGTGACCAGCATAGGCAGTGAAGCGTTCAGGGACTGCAGCGGTCTGGCATCGGTGACCATCCCTAACAGCGTGACAAGCATCGGCCGTAATGCGTTCAATGGCTGCAACGGCCTGACCTCGGTGAATATCGGCAACAGCGTGACAAGCATCGACTATGGTGCGTTCCGTTACTGCAGCGGCCTGACATCGGTGACCATCCCCAACAGCGTGACCTTCATAGACAATGATGCGTTCGATGGCTGCAGTAGACTAAAATCAGTAACATGGAACGCCGAGTGGTGTAAGGATTTTCAGTGTGGCCCATTCGATGGTATTGCTACGCAAATAACACAGTTTATTATAGGAGATAATGTGATAAGTATTCCTGATAGGTTGTGTAGGGGAATGAGCAACCTAACTTCTATGACCATCGGCAACAGTGTATCAGTCATCGGCATGTATGCGTTCTATGGCTGTAGCCGAATACACTCAATAACCATCCCCAGCAGCGTGACCAAAATCCAACAATATGCATTTGAGAAAATGCATCTGAGTACGGTGAAAATACTGCGAGGAATTCCACCGACGTTTGAATTTGGCATAGAAGCCTTTGATGACTATCATAGTAGGTTGTATGTACCTTATGGTAGCAAAGCCAAATACGAAGCCGCACAATATTGGAAGAAGTTTAATATTCGTATGTTGTCCGACAGCAACGGTGATGACGTGGTCAACGAGATAGATTATTCTGGCGTAGCAAGCCATATCATGGGTGACACCCCAGCGGAGTTTGACGCAGAGGCAAGCGACGTGGATGTGAACGGCACAGTTGACGTAAGGGATTACGTAGGTATAGCCAACATTATCTCTACCGGCTCTATATACGGTGGCACGAGCAACAACGCGAAGGCTGCCATGAGTAAGGGCATGGCAATGCCAGCGACCGACGAGAGTGATGCGGACAACGTGATATACGTGGAGAATGTCAGCGGCAGCAAGAACTCTCAGGTAGAACTGTCTGTACGCATGAGGAACGCAAGCGACATACGCGGCTTCCAGTTTGACTTGTATCTGCCGGAGGGCGTGAGCATGGCAACTAATGCCAAGGCTTCTCTGTCATCAGACAGGCTTGCCGCCGGCGATGCACACACGCTGATGGTAAACGAAGTGAGTGACGGTGCGGTGCGCTTCCTCTGCAGCTCAATGAACGACGAGAACTTTGCAGGAGGTGACGGCGAGATAGCAACCCTGACGGTCAACATAGCCGACAACATTGCAAATGGCGAATATGACGTAGTGGTGAAGAACGCCCTGATGACTGAAACTGACATCAGCAGGTCATACGAGGCTGACAACATCAAGAGCACGCTGACGGTGTTAGACCAAACGGGCGTAGAGACAGTGACTGCCGATGACGAGCGTCGCGATGGCACCATCTACACCGTAGGCGGTCAACTGGTAGGCAAGAAGTCAACCACGTCACAACTGAGAAAAGGCATATACATCCGCAACGGCAGAAAGTTTGTTAAATAAATAAATTAGGCTGAAGTCCTCGTTGACTTCAGCCTTTTTCATTACCGCAGAAAATACATCTAAAACACTATGCGCTTATAGACTATGCGTTGTCTGCGCCATGTATATACACAGTGCAGGGAGCCGTCATTACCCTGTATGATTGAGGGATATGAGTATTGGCTGATGGGCGAGTCCTCTAATGTGCAGAAGTGATGCCACGTAACACCGTCACTGGATGACGCAAGGGAGATAGGAGTGCGCGGACCTTTATTAGTACCTGGCAGGGTGGCAAAGTCATTATATATCAACACATAGCGCTGGTTCTTGTACTTCTTGCCGTCAGTAGCCTTGACAGTCACGGGGGTGCGTAACGTCACGGCATCTATGCCCGACTGGTTATTAGGTGCGTCAATAAAACTCATGTCACTCCATGTCAGTCCACCGTCAGCAGACCATGTGGTGGCTATGCGCCCCGGAGTTTGGTCCAAGCCCTTGCGCTGTGCATTGGTAGGGCGCGTGCGTGCCAAGGCTTGCAGTCTGCCGTCAGGATGCACCAGTATCGTGGGCTGAATGCAAAGACATGAATCTGTGGCACGCGGAGCAGTCTTTGTCCACTCACCCGTCTTCATGTTATACAACTCAAAGTGTATCTTCCACCCCCCTGCCTCCGTGGATGAAGGGCATACCAGATTGTCTCCTACTATCAGGGGCTTGTTCTTGATAGGACCAAGGAATCCCTCTGGCAACGGCTCACGCTCACCCCATGTGCGTCCGCCGTCCTTTGACTTGCAAACCCAGCCTGCCCAGTCTGGCATATTGTTTCCTATCTTGAAGAACAGCCACACCTCTCCGTCGGGCATCTCAAACAATACGGGGTTCCAGCATGCCTTCCTCAGATATGTGGAGTCCACGGCAACGGTTTTACGCTTCGCCGCCTCCCAGTCTATGCCCAACTCCTTACATGGACCAACTGCTGCACTTACAGCGGTGCTGTCAAGTCCACCTATACCGGCAAAACGTGCATATCTGTCATTGACAGAGAATACTCCGTCGGCAGCCAGCACCGGTCTCTCCCACTCCGTTGTCCTCCTCTGCGTATATATACACACATCAGGATTACGTTCCTTCGTTCCGCCGAAATAGGTGGCAAGCAGTGTGCCGTCACGCAATTCTACTATGCTTGCGGAGTGCGTCTCAGGGTATATGGAGTGGTCATATACCCATTCGTCATCCACCACATAGGGTTTCCTCTTATATGGCATATCTACGTCATATACCGTCTTACCCTCTCCGATAGTCTTTACCGTTACATCCGGCAGCACCACTTCTGCCGTTACGCCTTGTGGCAGTGTCACCTCCCAGTGCAGACGCTCCAATGTCTTCTTCCAATAGGAACGCACCATACCCTGTGGCGTGCGGTATGTACACTCTATGCTGTCAAGGTTCTGTATGGAGAAGTCGGGCTTCATATATAACTTCCTGTAACCCACGCTACCCTCTGCATTCTTTATACCTGCAAGGTCTTGATACATCCACGTCAGCAGGTCGCCGAGCAGCATCACATGGTTGCCGGAGTTCATGGCAGGATTGGCAGTGTCGCCGTTCCATAGTTCCCAGATGGTGGTAGCGCCATGCTCCGCCATATATCCCCACGAGGGATAGGTGGTGTTGGTGGCAAGCAGGTAAGCCACGTCGCCGCGACCGTAGCGTGTCAAGGTACGCATAAGATGGGAGATACCTATCACGCCGCATGACACATGGCCTCCGTTCTTCACAATGATATTCTCCACCACATTATTCAGCACATCCCTGCGACAGTCTTCAGGCACGAGGTCGAAGGCCAGCGCCACGATATTTGCCGTAGCGGTGTTGTTGCCATAGTATATGCTGTCAGGATAAAGCGGATGGCCAGGCACAGGCGATGTGCCTCGCTTAACGGTGAGCCATTTACTGTTAAAGGCCGTGGTCATGTCTGCGGCACGCCTCTGGTAATCGGCAGCCTCTGCCGTCAGCCCCTGTAGGCTTGCAAACTCACTCATCAGGTTCATCACCTTTATCATATAGGCGGTAGATAACAGTGCTCCGTCAGTCTTGCGAGCGGGGTCCTCAGAATGTATCATCTCCGGTTTCTCGGGTGGCATGCACCAGTCGCCATACTTGTCACGATTGATTATGCCGTCGCTCATATACTCAGTACATACATGGTCTATCCATTTCTTTATATACGGATAGCTGTTGCGTATTGCCTCATCGTTACCATACTGTTTGTAGAGCATGTCACAGGTAAACGGCAGACAGGCAGGCCACGTTATGTCATCGTTATAATAGTTCCAGAAGGCCGGTGCCACATCACTGAACACTCCGTCGGCTCGCTGAGAGTCACAGATGTCGCGCATCCAGCGTGTGTACATCAGGTTGTTATCAAAGAGATAGCTCTCGCCCAGACTGCCCATGGTGCGGTCGCCAAGCCACGGCTGCCGTTCGTTGCGCTGCGGACAGTCGGTAGGAAAGCCGTGGTAGTTTGTCTTTATGCCCCACCAAGCATTGCGATATATCTGGTTTAGCGTAGCATCACTTGAAACGAATGTGCCTGTCTCATCCATGTCATCAGTGACCACGTATGCCTTTACATCGTCAAGACTTACGTCCTTCATACCCGTTATCCTTACATACCTGCCACCATGGTACACAAATGTGGGATGCCACCACAGTGTGCCGTTCTCATTGCCATTACAGATATATACGTCTTCCGTCTCGGCATCTCTCAGGTTATCTACATACAGTGTAGTGTCAGCATTCAGTCGCTCTGCATACTTTATTCTTATAGTGTCGCCCTTCTCTCCTCTCACTCGCAGTGATATCCATCCTGCTATGTTCTGTCCGAGGTCCACGACAACAGCCTTTCCCCTGTTCCCTGCAGAGGAAGAGGCAGCAGCACCGGGACGGAGTATCCTCATCTCTTGTCCTGACAAGGCAGTTGCTCGCTGGTTCTTCGCCGTCTGCGGATATAGTGCGCCTATCGGCACCTCTGCCAGCTCTGCCTGTTGCCAGCGACTGTCATCAAAGCCTACTTCGCTCCAGCCTCCCATCTCCATAAGCGCATCATACACCTCTCCGTCATACTCATTGTTTGAGCGTATCGGCCCCTCAGCCGTAGCCTTCCATGTCTTCTCGCTTGACGATAGACGTTGTGTCTTGCCATCAGCGTATGTCACAAGGAGTTCTACCCTGCATTTGGGAAAACCGAAGAACGGGCACTTGGAATGCTTGGCATAGCGCATAGGCACAGCACGGCCGTTGCCAAGTATCACGCCGAGGCATCCTTTGTTCTTCTGTTGTAACTCTGTTGTTACATCTATGACATTATATATGATGCTGCGACGCGTATCGGTCTGGACCGGTTTCAACTCATAGTCGCCACCCACCCTGTTACCATTGACATACAAGTCATAATATCCCACAGCGGCAATATATACCTTGGCACTCTTAATAGCTTTATCACGCAAGTCGAACTCCGTGCGAAGGTATCTTGCGTTGACACGCGTCTTGTTTGTCATATCCTCGCCAGGCAACAGGCGGTCTATTCCAATCCACTTCCCGCGCCACTGCGACTCGGGCAGGACATCATTCTCACTAAGCGGCGTGACAATATGCTGCGCGCACATCCATGCGGATGCCATCACGTAGCATAATATCATCATAAGTATCTTTCTTTTCATTATATCAGTAATATGTAGTTGCAAAATTAAACAATTATTTCCAACCCTCAAAATATATACAAAAAAAGGTATGCCCCACATTACTGTGAGGCATACCATTCTATATTCCTATGTAAAGCAATTTCTTACTTCACAATCTTCTTGCCGTCAATGATCACGATGCCCTTGTAAGAGGCTGAGACCTCCTGACCTGCAACATTGTAAACCTTACCGTTTGCTACGGCCTTAACTGTAGCGGCCTCAACCTCTGAGACTGCTGTAGCCTCTGTAGCAGGTACAGCCTCGTTAAGACCACCCATCTCGTTAGCGGCACGAACTGCCCATGTGTCAGCTGCGTTAGCGGCTGCGAAACCAGCCTTGGCACCTGCGGATGTATTAACGGTAGAGATGTCGAAGCTGTTCTCTGTGGTGAATGCCACTACAGAGCCGTTCTTCACGATGGCATAGTTCAGAGCGTAGTTGCTGTCATCCCATGTAAGGGTATTGCCGTCAAGGACAACGTTCTTAACCTGTGGAGCCTGCTCTGTAAGGAGAGTTGGATCCCAGTCACCATACATATTGTGCAGATTGCCAATCTCAAGAGCCTCCTCAGCGGTGAGCACAGGCTTGTTGGTAGAGCCATCACTTGCGAAAGAAGTCTTACGAGAAGTAAGGTCTATCTGTGAACCTGAAGATGTCATTGAGTTGTACTCAGCAAAGCGTGTAGGTCCGTTGTTCCAGTCGCTCCAGCCTTCACCCTTAGGTACTACATTCATCTTAGTGTCGATGAAGTAAGACTCAGCGCCTGCTGTCCATGCACGTCCGAGGTAATAGTTGCCATCAACACCAGAGTTGCCGTCGATAGTACAATCCTTATATACGAAACCGTACTTGACATTGTCGCGAGGAACGGAGAGGTAGCCTCCTGACTCACACATGATGAAGTTCACGTTGTTGAAGAATACGTCACCAGAACCACATACGAAGTCGGTACGTCCACGAACTATACCATCCTCGAAGTAATACAAGTTCTGTGAATTGTCAGGTACGTATGTATCCTGATAAGCCCACAGGGTCACGTTCTTACATACTGTACGGTTACCGCCGTCAACGAGAACCACATTGCGGCCAGTGTTGTCTGCCGTAGCACTCCACAGTTTGATATCTTGGAAATAGGTATCAGTAGCGCCGCTCTGCAGATAGAGTACACCGCTTGAGCGGATGCCCTCACATGGATTAGCCTGACCGCCCGCGCCAGCATCAGAGTTGGCTACGAGAGAGTTTGGCATCTCGTTAGTGATAGTGGTGGTAGCAGGATCCTCACCTATGATTGAGACATTAGGAGTGTTGAAGTATGTGCGTGGGTCTGGGTAATCATAGTATTTGCCGTTGTTGTCCGTGTAACCCTTCTCACCAGCAGGTATCACATAGTCACCCTTCTTCACGAAGATGCGGAAACGCTTTGACTTGTCACCGCGTGCCGCAGCTGCCGTAAGAGCTTCCTTGAATGTACCGTCCTCAGGAACGACAAAGTCGTAAAGCTGCTTGGCAACTGTAGGACGTGTCATCGTAGTGAAGTTGATAGTAACAGCCTCTGCCAAATAATTATCTGTGAGGTCAGCCACAGTGTTGGCAGGCAGAGTGAACTCATATGATGTAGAGTACTCCAAGCCCTTATACTCAAAGGTAACAGACTTACCACTTACCACAGGAGTAAGCTCCATACCGTTGAGCTGTGCTACAGTGCCATCAGCCACCTTGACCTTCTCATCGAATGTCAGGACTATCTTACCGGTAGCAGAAGCACCTTCTGCACCATTGGCAGGAACCTGAGATAGAAGTACAGGAGCTACGCCGTCATTGACAATCTTAGCTGTACCAGTGATGAAGAACATCGCCAGGGCATTACCATCATTTGCAGATGCAGTTCCATCAACTTCTGAAGTCTTGTCAGCACGCATACGGATATATACGTTTGCCTGGTTATTGGCTGCTGCTGGCAGTTTTGCGCTGAACGAAGCCGCAGCCTTTGCACCTGTCATGGTAATAGAGCCGAACTCAGTCCACTCCTCACCATCAAGAGAATACTCTGCAAGATACTTCTTGTAAGCGTTGTAGTTATACATCATCTGGAACTGCACGTTGATGTCTGTGTAGTTCTGTGCGTTGATCTTGGTCTGCCAGTGATAGTTACCAACGTCACCAGTACTTGAGCCGACACGCCAGTTAACCGCCGCACCCTTGAATGACTCATAGCCGTTAGCGGCGATGGTACTCTTGTCAAGCCAGCCCTGAACATCACTGTCATCAGAAGTATTGACGAGGTTCAGCGTAGCGGTCTCATTGTCAGCGTCAGCGAAGTCAGCCTTACGGCCGCTTGCACCAGCCTTGTAGAAGTCCCAGCCCGCAATGATGTCATTGTCAGCATAGAAAGCTGTGTACTCCTGGTCTTCATTCATCAGGATAGTCTTGTTTGAGTTGGTCTGGCCATCATTCCAGTTGTTGAAGGCTACAAGTCCCTCGTAGCTTTCGGCTGTGAGCTGTACGCCAGTACCTTGCTCATACATATTCTTACCATCAACGACTGTTGGTGCCGGATTAACCTTCACCATATAGCCATTTGCGCCGTCAACGTTAAGCTTCAACTCGTAGGTGTTAACCTGTACGAAGTTTGCTGTGAGGACTGAGTCAGCAGTCATAGCAAGTGTGAACACTGGTTCAGAAGAAACCACATCACCGGCGGCGTTGGTCCAGTTAACGAAATCATAACCGAAGTTCTCCGTCGCTGTGAGGCGTACCTCTGTACCCTCCTCATAGACCTCAGTTGCAGGATAGATATTAACAGTACCTGCTGCCTCGTCACTTACATTTGCCGCAAGAGTATATTTAGCGACATCCTCAGTTGTACCGTTAAGATTGCCTTCTATGGTCACGTTAGAAAATCCACCCTCTTTAGTGGAACCAACACCAACAGTAGCGGAAAGTGTCAGTCCCTCGCCAGACGTAAGAGCTTGCTGCTGTGCCTCGGTAAGGGTTATCTCTACCTTGTTCGTGATGTTGCTTGGCAGTGATCCCCATTTCTTTATCTCTGCGGCATCATCATAGTTATTGCGTCGTGCAGTATAAGTTCCGAGGGTGATACTCTCGCCATTCTCACCAACTTTTGCTGAAACTGTGACCCCGTCTTTTGCGTCAGTGCCGAAACGCTGAATCCACATTGTAATCTTGGTTGGAGTGAACTCAAGGCCACGTGCGGGCTTCGCAACCCACTGAACAGCCTGTGTAGAGCCGGCAGGCTTAAACTTCACGAATGTGATGCCGTCAGCCAAAGGCTCTGAATCACGTGTGCCAGTACCTGTAACAGTCAGGTCACCTATATTCAAAGCAATTGTACTGAACGCATCCTCAGGAGTTGTAGTGTAAGCGTCAATTTTGTCTGCTGCAGAGCTATTGAGCGGCCAGTTGATAGTGGCTGTCTCATTATCGTAAGTCACAGGCACGAAAGCCTTCTCTGGCACAGGGAGCACAACAACGATGTTGTTTGTCACATAACCTGCGTCATCGCCGAAGACAATGTCAACAGTCTCAGCAGTGTTAGCCACGGTATATGACACGCTTGTGCCTGAAGTGTAGTCACTCTGACCGTCAATGGTGGTGGCAGTCTTGCCGTCAGCACCGAAAGGCTGATAACTTGTCATAGAAATTGTGGCACCCTTATACGAAGGAACGGTAATCTTTGTGCCAGCTCCTACCTGTGTCCACTCATCCTTGTTATAAGCGAACTTGGCAGTAGTACCAGCGGCAACATCGATTACAGCCTTTACATCAATGAAAGTGTCACCTATTGTAGCCTGACCTACAGTAAAACCAGAACCGTTAAACTTCTGGCTGCCCTCGTTCACGCAAACCGGGAACTTAACTGTCGTAACTTCTGTACGGTCTGCAAGAGTTACAGTATTCTCTGTGAACACTGGCTTGAGAGTGATATCCTCCTCGCCAAGTGTTATATTCTGACCAAGAGCATATACATTTGTGCCGTCAGTCCAGCCAGTGAGTGTATAGCCCTCCTTATACAAAGAAGTGTTCTTCTCCTGCACCTTATAAGTATCACCTGCGGCGTATGTGCCTCCTGTGGTCAGGAGCGCGCCCTCGCACTCTACACCGTCCAGAGAGTATGTCACGTTGACAGCCGTAGCCTCAATAGCCTTCACACCAATGTAAGGCAGATAAGAGCTGTACTCCAATGTAAGCGTTGTAGCCTCACCTGTGTACTTCATTGTCACAACACTGCTGTGATCCTGATCCCAGCAAGTGTTCTTATCAACGAGCGATACTGAAGCAACTTGTTCACCTGCAGCATTCTTGAGAGTTGCAGTTCCTAAACCATAGTAGCAGTTACCCAACGACACCTCGACAGGTCCCTCTACCTTGAATGTAGCCTTTGTGCCATTCCAGCCATGACTATTCCAGTATGTTCCCGCAAGCACGATATTTGCATAATCAGCTGCTGCGTCAACCTGATTGAGGTTCCCCTCATCATCTACGACAAGTCCGAAATTATAAGATGTCTTATCAACACGCTGCTCAGCTGTAAGCGCACCATTTACCATATCGATGCTGAGGTCATGCCACTTCCACTCCTTTGAAGGGTCATATGATGCCACAGCTATATAAGGCAGATAGCTTGGATAGGTTATTGTAAGCGTAGTAGCCTCACCGTCATATTTCACCGTGGTGGAATTCTCCGGTTTGCCTGCCGAATAGCAGTAGTTTCCACTTCCTGCATTCTCAAAGGCTCCCTGAGCCACTGTCTCACCATCCGCATTCTTAACGATGATGTCACCGCCGCCATATCCACAGCGACCGAGAGTGATAGCCACAGGACCGTCAACCTTTACCGTAGCAGTAGTACCAGTCCATCCATGGTCGTTCCAATATGTACCCACGAGGTGAACTACGTTTGTAGCTACTTCCGCAGCATCAGTCTGTGACACTGTGCCATCCTCCGCTACAGCCACATACATATCCTGAGCCTGCTTCTCCACTTTCTGATCCGCAGTAAGTATATCTACCAGATTGACAGAGAAATCACGGAAAGACGCTGATGTGCCCTCACCAGAGCCTTCACCGCCTTCACCACCTTCAGTTCCTTCGCCACCTTCGGTTCCTTCGCCACCCGCAGCGTCAGCGTCACGATAGCTTATAACCTCTATCTTTGTGATGAAAAGGTTTGTAGCAGTGACGGCGCGCGTCATAGTGAATGACTTACTTCCTTCAGCAGATTCTGGCACAAGTACCTTGACTGTGTTAGGCTCTGTACCACGGTTCTGGTCTGCAGCAGAAGCATCAGACTGGTCTATGTTGACAAACTCCAGACCTGTGCTGCCTGTTGAAGCTGTAGTAGAGCCTTTCTCAAACTTAATGAGAGCACCAGACTGCTTGTCGGCAGCGTTTTTGTTACGATAGCCTGTGATAACAATGGAATCGCCGGCCTTCAGCTCCTTATCAAGAGCAACATTAATCACATAAGTGGTAAAATCCTTTGCTCCACGCAAGCGAATAACATTGTAGGTGCTGTTGACCATGTTAATGTCAGCTGATGTGAGATCTGCATTAGCAGCATCAACCACAGCGCCGGTGTTCTTGTCAGTCACGTCGCCAACGGTAGTTGCCGTCGCCGTACCACCTGACTCGATAGCACCATCAGCGTTGCCCTCCCAGGAATAGAGGACTGTCCTCTCCGCTTCATTAGTCTGCAGGCTATTGCCTACAACCCCTTTGACAGCGAGAGCACTTACTGTCACTCCGAGCAATGCAAGGAATGACCAGACAAAACGTCTGAAGTAGTTCTTTGTCATTTGTTTAATTGATTTAGTTAATTGATTCGTTAGTATATTACTATATAATAATTCTTACCTTACAACTATCATACATATTCTCTAATACCCATTTCCAGATATGATAATATGTACTTATAGATACCAATTCATTTTTACCTCTCGCAAAAACGAATTTGGGACAAAGGTAAGAAAATAAACTCTTTTATTACAAAAAAATTACCACTTTAACATAATTTTACCCCCTGACTGGCACAAAATAACTACCAAACGATTACTCAAGCCATAGTCTTTTTCCCTCTGACATAGTAGCGGAACAACACACTATAATCCTTTATACCATCGGGATAGTCCACAGTGGCAGACTGTTGAATAAGTTCTCTGTCACTCTTAAACTCATGTTTCCACTTCTTAAAGTCGCGCCTTGCCTTAAATACAGCCTTAAACTCTCCCACACTACGGTTAAGCAGCAACATCTGCAGTGCTGCCACATAATCCAGGAACAGGCGCACCAACATCACCCTACGCAGCCTTCTCTGCGGCAGGTTCTTATAAAGCATGGTCAGGTTATTGCGGAAGTTAAGATATGTCTTCCTTGGATTACCTTGCGGCAGTGTTCCTCCTCCAAGATGGTACGCCACACTCTGTGGCACACACACCACCTTCCTGCCTTTCATATTAAGTCGCCAGCAAAAGTCTATCTCCTCACAATGAGCAAAGAAACGTCCATCCAGTCCGCCTGCCTGCCAGTAATCTTCACGACGCACCATAAGACAAGCTCCCGTAGCCCATAACACCTCAGCTACATCGTCATACTGTCCGCAGTCCTTCTCCACCGTGCCAAACACCCTGCCACGACAGAACGGATAGCCATACTTATCCATATATCCACCGCAAGCGCCTGCATACTCAAAACACTCGGGATTAACATCGCTGAGCAACTTAGGCTGACATGCCGCCACCTCCGGATGGGCATCCATATACGCCGTCATGGCATTAAGCCATCCCTCGCCTACCCTCACGTCACTGTTAAGCAGTACATAGTACTCCGGCAGCAGCCTGTTCTCTGCCTTGTTCTCCTCCTCATATTTTGCAAAGGACTTGTTATAACCATCTGCGAAGCCCCAGTTTCTATCCAGTGTGACCACACGCACCGTGGGGAACTCGCGCGCCAGCATCTCCAACGAATCATCAGAAGAGGCATTATCTGCCACAACCACCTCCGCATCACCACTGTTAGCAACAATCGAAGGCAGGTATTTCCGCATCATAGCAGAGCCGTTCCAGTTGAGAATCACTATTGAGACACTGCCGTGAGCTGCCGGCTCCCCCCCGAGGGAGGATGAAGTATATGTATTTGCTGTATTCATTTATCTCTCTTAATCAAAAGGAATAAGAAGAAGACCAACGACGGCTCCTCCTACATCTTCCACACATGGAATAATCTGGTTATACTATTATATATAAGGTGTAAGCCACAAGCGCCCCCCTTGTATATTGCAAGGAGAGAAAGAGGAAGAGCCTTAAACAAGGACCTCAACCCTCAGCGCACTCTTGTCATGGTTAAAACCACCTAACCTCACTCTGACTATCTTGTTGTCATATTCATCTGATGCCATACGAGCCGGCAGCTCCACCCTGACATAATTAGGTGTAAAACCATGCATTGCTTTTCCACGACTCGCCTTCTCAAACAACACGTCCACCTCCTTATTAATATATAAGGTGTAGAACTCCTCCGTCTTTTTGTTTGACAACTCTATAAGCCTCTGACTACGCAGATGCTTATCCTGGTCATTTACCACATAAGGAATCTTTAGCGCCGCCGTGCCCGGTCGTTCACTGTAAGGGAACACATGCAACTGAGTAACCGGCAGCGATTCCAGCAGACTGTAAGTCTCCTCAAAGCACTCCGGGGTCTCGCCGCGACAGCCAACCATCACGTCCACACCTATAAAAGCATCAGGCATCAGTTCCTTAATCTTATATATCTTCTCTGCAAACAGCTTAGTGTCATAATGGCGGCGCATAAGGCGCAGCACCTCATCGCTTCCGCTCTGCAGCGGAATATGGAAATGAGGCATAAAGGCACGACTGCCGGCACAGAATTCTATCAGCTCATCAGAAATAAGGTCGGGCTCCAGACTGGATATCCTGTAACGCTCTATGCCCTCTATACTGTCAAGAGTTCTCACGAGGTCAAGGAAACTCTCCCCTGTGGTACGACCGAAATCACCTATATTAACACCTGTCAGCACTATCTCCCTGCCCCCCTCACTGACCACCTGGCGCGCCTGCTCAGCCAGCGAGGCTATTGAAGCATTACGACTGTTGCCACGCGCAAACGGTATGGTGCAGTAGGTACAATAATAGTTACACCCATCTTGCACCTTCAACCAGAAACGGGTACGGTTACCGCGACTGCAACTCGGTGCGAATGACTTTATGTCGCGTGTTTTCTCTACCTTATATGTTGACTCCCTGTTACCCGAGCCCCACTTCTCGCTAAGAAAACCTATAAGATTAGCCTTCTCATTACTTCCCAGCACCAGGTCAACGCCCTCTATATCACATATACGCTCGGGCGACAACTGGGCATAGCACCCCGTCACCACGGTGAAGGCTCCCGGGTTCTTCTTTATCATACGCCGTATAGCCTGACGGCATTTGCGGTCTGCCACCTCCGTCACGCTGCACGTGTTAATAAGACAGATGTCAGCCTTCTCACCATCCACGGCGGTATGCACACCCATCTCCTCCAGCATTCTGCCGAAGGTGGATGTCTCCGAGAAGTTTAGTTTACAACCTAAAGTATAATAAGAGGCACTCTTGCCCTGAAAAGCCGATGTATCTATCAAAGTTTTGAATTATGAGTTATGAATTATGAGTTGTATTACAACAAAGTTACTAAAAAAACGCCGTACAGGCAAATAAAAGGCGCCCTAAAGTGTCAAAAACAGCCTTGTGTACGAACACAAAATAATTTTAACTTTTATTTACAATTCGTAATCATCATATTATCAACACGTTGCAAAAAAGTTACAAAAACGGTCAAAAAAAAAGTGAAAAAATGTTTGTGAGTATTGGAAAAAGTGGTTAACTTTGCAATGTTTTAATAAACAAGATTGTTTTACAGATTTTTAAAAGCTTAGAAAAAATGAAGAAATTAGTTTTCATGTTCGTAGCAATGGCTGCAATTTCATTTGCATCATGTGGTAACAAGACAGAGCAGGGTGCTGCACAGGACACAGTTGATACAGCTGCTGTTGATACAGCTGCTGCTGACACTGCTGCTGCTGACACTGCTAAGTAATCTCACATTACGAACAGTAAAAAAGCTACACTGCCGGTCTGACGAGAGTCACCCCGGCAGTTTTCTTTTTGTCTTTATTTCACCTGTTTTGGTGACACTTTGATTTTCCGTACCCTCGAAATACGGCGATATTTGCGAGCAGCTTGCAAGTTGCTCGCAAATCCTTTATTCTCGCGGATTACAGAACTTGTTAATTATCACCCGGTTAGCATCCAAACCGTTTTCCTCCCCTCGTTTTTCCGTCATAAAAGCTATCAAATCACGTTGTAAAAGCATAGCTTTCACGATGTGAAAGCTATCACTTCACACCATGAAAGCTATCGAATGACAGTGTGAAAGCTATCGAATGATACAATAACCACACAATAACACCTCAAAAAGCTGCTACAAAGGCTTCTTTATAAGAGCTTCCTCTTCTATTTTGCAACTATCAGCTGACTCTCCGCAAAAAGCAAATTGTCATAGATACATACATTTTTATGTCTTTTTGATACATCATGACGATTTAACGTACCATGACAAAAAAATAAAGAAAAAAAATATCGTGTCTATCAAAAAAACTTAGTATCTTTGCATATATTCATTTACAAACTATGAAAAAATCTATTACTATTCTAACCATTGCCATGCTTGGAGGCATGGCTCACGCTGAGACAGCGAATGACTCTCTTAATCTCAATGAGGTTGTAGTTACAGGAACACGCAACGCTACAGACACACGCCATTTACCTATGACAGTATCAGTGATTAATCGCGACCGACTGACAGTGGGACAGCAAAGCAACGTGCTGCCTACCGTGATGCAGCAGGTGCCGGGCATGTTTGTCACGAGCCGTGGCGTCATGGGCTACGGTGTTTCCACCGGTGGCTCGGGCGGCATCAGTGTACGCGGACTATCGGGCGGTGCCGGTCAGGCCCTGGTGCTCATTGACGGTCATCCGCAGTACCAAGGATTGTTTGGCCACCCCATATCAGACAGTTACCAGACACTTATGGCCGAGCGCGTAGAGGTGGTGCGCGGACCAGCCTCTGTACTCTATGGCTCTAACGCCATGGGTGGTGTAATGAATATCATCACACGCAAGACAAAGAAAGACGGAGTATTCACCGACGTAAGCCTCGGTGCCGGCAGCTACGGAACAGCACAGGCAGAGGTGAGCAACCAGATAAGGAAGGGCGGTTTCTTCTCTACCGTGGCAGCACAGTACAGCCGCACTGACAACCATCGTCCCAACATGGGCTTCGAGCAGTATGGCGGCTACATAAAGTTAGGCTACGACTTCTCACAGTACTGGAGTGCATACATTGACCTCGACCTCACACACTTCAATGCAAGCAACCCCGGCACCGTAAGCGTACCAAAGGCTGAGAACGACCAGTATATCACACGCGGCGCGGCAAGCCTTGTAGTGGAGAACCACTATGGCAAGACAAGCGGTGCGATAAGCATATACGACAACTTCGGCATACATAAGATTAATGACGGCTATAACATCAACGGCGGCACACCGCAAACCGACCTCTTCCGTTCAAAAGACGCCGTGGCAGGCTTCTCCCTGTGGCAGAGCATCAGCTTCTTCAAGGGCAACAACGTGACCGCCGGCTTTGACTATCAGAACATCTATGGCAACGCATACTATACGAACCGTGAGACCGGCGAGCGCGTGACTACACCGAAGCGCAAGATGCAGAGCGCACGCAACCACGAGGATGAGTATGCCGGATATGTGGACTTCCGTCAGGACCTGGCACAGTGGCTCACCATCGATGCCGGCGTACGCTATGACTACCACACCGTAGCTGGAGGCGAGTGGATACCACAGGGCGGCATCATCATCCGTCCGGTAGCCACTGGCGAACTGAAGGCTTTGGTAAGCAAAGGATTCCGCAACCCTACCACCAAAGAGATGTATCTGTATGGCTCAGCCAACCACGAGACACTGCGTGCAGAGCGTATGTGGAACTACGAGTTGTCATGGCGTCAACGTCTGGGCAGCCTCAACTATGGTGCTAACGTATTCTACATCAATGCCGACAACCTGATACAGACTGTAGCAGGCAAGAATATCAACACCGGCGAATTGAAGAACTGGGGCTTTGAGTTTGATGCGGTATATCGTTTCTCTCAGCACTTCAGCGTCAACACCAACCACTCTTTCCTCGGCATGAAGAAAAAGGTCATTGCCGCTCCTGAATACAAAGGCTTCATCGGAGCTGACTACACCTGCGGCAAATGGACAGCCAACGCCGGCGTGATGTATCTGAACGGACTCTACACCAGCGCTGACGACAAGCAGAACGTTTGTCTGGTCAACGCTTCCGTGGCATACCGCCTTACAAAGTGGCTGCAACTGTGGGCACGCGGCGAGAACCTGCTGGCACAGAGCTACGAGATTAATGCCGGCTATCCTATGCCAAGAGCCACCTTCATGGGTGGAGTGAACCTGAATTTCTAAAAGAATAAATCCTATAGGGACTATAGATACTATAGTAACTATAGATACTATAGGAACTATAGGAACTATAAAAAAACTATAAAAAACTATAAACAACAACTAACTTACAACCATGAAAAGAAAGACAACTTTTTTAGCAGTGTTGCTGATGATGTCATTAGCAGCAATGTCACAGAGCAAGGTGTATTTCACAAAGGAGATAACACCTGAGTCATTAGTTAAGATATACAAGGCGCTGGGCGTGAAGCCTCGTGGGCGCGTAGCCGTAAAGATTTCCACAGGCGAGGGCGGCAACACCCATTACCTGAAGCCTACGCTGATACGTAACCTCGTGGATGAGGTTAACGGCACTATAGTAGAGTGCTGCACAGCATACGGCGGTACACGCCAGGACATAAACAAGCATTGGGAGACCATACATGAGCACGGCTTCGACTCTCTCTTCGCCGTGGACATAATGGATGAATACGGTCAGATGCGCATACCTGTACAGGACAAGACGCACATGAAGTACGACATAGTAGGCGACCATCTCGCCAACTACGACTTTATGATAAACCTTGCCCACTTCAAGGGACATGCCATGGGCGGATTTGGCGGTGTAATGAAGAATGCCAGCATAGGTGTGGCATCAACTGCAGGCAAACGCTATATACACACTGCAGGCAAGACCGACGACCCGAAGTTAGCATGGACACCAGACTATCTTGCCAAGGGCGAGACACAAGACCTGTTCCTTGAGTCTATGGCTGCTGCGGCACAGGCCGTACACAATTATTTCTCAGGCCAAGTGGTATATATCAACATTATGAACAACATGTCTGTGGACTGCGACTGTGACGGTCACCCGGCAAAACCAGAGTTGCAGGATATGGGCATCATGGCATCACTCGACCCTGTGGCTGTAGACCAGGCATGCCTTGACAAGGTGTTCAACTACCAAGGTAAGCCCGGCGATGACAACAAGCCGCTAATCCAGCGCATCAACCGCCAGCACGGCACCTACATCACAGACTATGCAGAGAAGATAGGACTGGGCTCAAAGAAATACAAACTGATAAATCTGGACAAGTAGTTAAAGGAGTTAAGGAGTTAAGGAGTGAAGACTTATGTATTTGACTTGTTGGACAGCAGACGTAATGTCTTAACTCCTTAACTCCTTAACTACTTAACTCCTTAACTTCTAAACTCCCAAACTCCTGAAAAAAAATTTGCTTATTCAAGATACTTTTTGTATCTTTGCCTGAAAACCAAATATAATACTATGTTACAAGAAAAAGACCTAAAACAATTAGCTGCCAAAGGTATAAGTGAGCAGCAGATTGAAAAACAGCTGAAACAGTTTGAGACAGGATTCCCCTTTCTGCGCCTTGAGGCGGCAGCAGCCGTAGGCAAAGGCATCATAGCGCCAACGGCAAGCGAACAGAAAGACTATGTAAAGGCATGGGAAGACTATAAGGCCGAGGGCAAGGAGATAGTAAAGTTCGTTCCTGCCAGCGGTGCTGCATCACGTATGTTCAAGGACATGTTTGCCTTTGTCGATGCAGACTATGACGTGCCTACCACCGACTTTGAGAAGATATACTTCGCACACATCAAGAGCTTCGCTTTCTATGATGCTCTCAACGAGTCTTGCAAGAAGAACCTGGGCAAGGACATCGACACTCTTATAAGCGAAGGCAACTATAAAGCCGTGGCTGCACAGATGCTGCATGCCGACGGACTGAACTACGGTCAGTTGCCTAAGGGTATGCTGCTGTTCCACAAGTATGCGGAAGGCTCACGCACACCTATGGAGGAGCACTTGGTGGAAGGCGCACTCTACGCTGCCTCCAAGGGTAAGGCAAACGTACACTTCACCGTCAGCCACGAGCACCTGCCACTGTTCAAGCAGCGTGTGGCTGAGAAGATGCAGCAGTATGCCGACAAATACGGCGTGACATACAACATCACCTTCTCTGAGCAGAAGCCATCTACAGACACCATCGCTGCCAATGCCGATAACACTCCGTTCCGCAACAGCGACGGCTCACTGCTATTCCGTCCTGGTGGCCACGGAGCACTCATTGAGAACCTCAACGAGATATCTGCAGACATCATATTCATAAAGAATATAGACAACGTGGTACCTGACAGACTGAAACCTGAGACCGTTGAGTGGAAGCAAGTGATAGCCGGCGTACTGGTTACACTGCAGAAGCAGGCTTTCGAGTATATGAGAGTATTGGAAAGCGGACGCTATGACCATGCCAAGCTTGAGGAGATAATACGCTTCGTACAGCAACAGCTATGCTGCAGAAAACAGGACATAAAGGACCTGGAGGACGCTGAGCTCGTAATATACCTGAAGAAGAAACTGAACCGTCCTATGCGCGTTTGCGGCGTGGTAAAGAACGTGGGCGAACCAGGTGGCGGCCCATTCCTTACCTACAACCAAGACGGCACCGTTTCCCTACAGATACTGGAGAGCAGCCAGATAGACAAGTCAAACAAGGAATATCTGCGTATGTTCACCGAGGGAACACACTTCAATCCCGTTGACCTCGTATGCGCCGTACGCGACTACCAAGGCAAGCCGTTCAACCTGCCAGACTTTGTTGACCCTACAACAGGCTTCATATCTGAGAAGTCAAAGGGCGGCAAGGAACTGAAAGCTCTTGAGCTGCCAGGATTATGGAACGGAGCGATGAGCGACTGGTCAACAGTCTTCGTGGAAGTGCCATTGGGTACATTCAACCCTGTGAAGACCGTCAATGACTTGCTGCGCGAACAGCACCAATAAGAGTCTTATAAACGCAAACAACGGATTTCACGGATTACACGGATTTTTGCCATTGCTGATTATCAGCAGGTTATCAATCCGTATAATCCGTGAAATCCGTTGTTAAAGCTACGTCACACCCTTGTATATATACTGTGCGATGAAAACTTGAGACGCTACATACGCTTCACAGATTTTACGCCCTTAATATTTTGCAGTTTGCGGATAAGAGCCTCCAGTCGAGAGGTATCATCCAGAGCCACGGTAATGACCCCCTTGAAGAGTCCGTCATCGCTGTCAATATTGATGGATCTCAAAGCGGTATTCTCCTCTTTTGATATTACAGACGTTATGTTGTTTACTATGTCGATGTCGTCATTGCCTATCACCTGCATGGTAATATCATAACGACCTGAACCTTTCTCGCTCCAACGGGCCTTGACGATACGGTAGCCGTAACGCGAACGCATCTCAGGTGCATTAGGACAATCCTGCCTGTGTATCCTTATGCCGCCCGACACCGTGACAAAGCCGAACACATCATCACCATATATAGGATTACAGCATTTTGCCAAAGTGTAGTCCACCCCTTTCAGGTTACGGTCTATAACAAGCACATCATCATCACGACGCTCCTTCATGACATACTCAGACGCACTCTTACGAGGTGCGCCCTCGCCGTCATCGCCTGCCGAGGCCTGAGGATTCTTCAGTTCCAGATAGCGGTCAATGACAGTTAGCACATCAAGTTGCTCATTGGCTATGGCTATATAGAAGTCTGACACTTCCTTATACCCCATCTTCTTTATCAGTTGCTGCAGAAGTGGTTCGTCAACCTCTATCTTCCTGTTCTTGAAGCGACGGTACAACACCTCCCTCGCATACAGTCCGTCAGCAGCCTGCGCCTCCTTGATGGCTTGGCGTATCTTGCTCTTAGCATGAGATGTCTTAACAATCTGCAGCCAGTCACGCTTCGGCTTCTGCTGAGCAGAGGTAAGTATCTCCACGGTGTCACCAGAATGCAGTTCCTCACGTATCTGCACATTACGACCGTTTATACGCGCGCCTACGCACTGGTTTCCTATGCGTGAGTGTATAAGGTACGCAAAGTCAAGCACAGTAGCTCCCATAGGGAATTTCTTTATTTCTCCCTTAGGAGTGAACACAAACACCTCATCCTCATAAAGGTCCATGCGGAACTGGTCCATCACCTGCATGTCATCTCCAGCCTCCAACGCACGCCTTACTATGGCAAGCCATTCCTCCATGCCGCCGCCACCGGCCTTAACACCCTTGTAACGCCAGTGGGCTGCCAGTCCGTGCTCTGCTATCTCATCCATACGCTCGGTACGTATCTGTACCTCCACCCACTTCTGCTCCGGACCGAGCACCGTGATGTGAAGCGACTCATAGCCGTTGCTCTTTGGCACACTGAGCCAGTCGCGCAGACGCTTAGGATTAGGCTGGTACATATCTGTGATAATGCTGTAAACCTGCCAACAGTCCTTTTTCTCCTGCTCTCCCTCACTGTCAAGGATGATACGTATGGCAAAGAGGTCATAGACACCCTCAAAGGGACACCGCTGCTTCTTCATCTTCTGCCAGATGGAGTGAATGGACTTGGTGCGCCCTTTCATGTGAAAGCGCAGTCCGGCTGCCTGTAACTTCTCACGGATAGGTCCGATGAAGTCATTGATATACTTGTCGCGCGCACGCTTGGTGGCAGACAGTTTTTCCTTTATATGATAATATGCGTCATGCTCAAGGTACTTCAATGACAGGTCCTCAAGCTCACTCTTCAACTTATACAAACCCAGCTTATGCGCCAATGGGGCATAAAGATAGCTTGCCTCCTCTGCCACACGTCGCTGTGACTCAATATCCGTCACATTGCGTATCTCACGCATCACATTGACCCTGTCAGCTATCATGAGGAGGATAACCCTCATATCCTCCGCAAACGAGAGCAGCAGATTACGGAAATTCTCTGTCTCTATGACCGGAGTCTTCTTATAAAGTTCCTGTACGTGCAATAAACCTTGCAAGATATTCTTCGGTCCTGCACCGAAATCACGTTCCGCCTCATCAAGCGTATAGGTATCATTAAGCACCAGAGGCGTGAGGAGCGTGGCTATCACACTGTCACGACGCAATCCTATCTCATTAACGGCAATATAGGCGGTCTGCATAGACATAAGGATAGGATTCAGCCCAAAGGTGTCCCTGTCTATCTGTCCCTCCCTGATTGCAGTAAAAAGAATACGGCGCAACCTCCCTTCGTCGTCGGGAAGCAACGCCGTATTCAAACGTATTCTGAGACTGTTTATTATGCTCAGAGCTTTGTCTTTCTCTCTGCTGTCAAATATCATTTCTCTGTCATGTCTCCTTCTATGTAAAGTCTTACCATCTCCGGGGTGCCGTTAGAGCGTACCGTGATGGTCTTCTTGAAGTGTCCAGGGAACTTACCCTGACCGTTATACACAACCTCTATTGTTCCCTTAGCGCCAGGAGCAACCGGTGTCTTTGTGTGCTTAGGCACTGTGCAACCACATGATGCAACAGCCTGATTGATGACAAGAGGCTTGTCTCCTGTATTGGTGAAAGTAAAGGTGCACTTCTGAGTGGCATTAGCCTCAGAGAATGTGCCAAAGTTGTGTGATGTCTTCTCAAAAGAGATTGCCGGCTCAGCCATAATGTTCATGCTCATAGCCATGAGCATTATGAATAAGGATAGTGTCTTTTTCATTATCTTATACATTTAATTATCATTCATTATTATTGACTATCTTACGGGTGGAAAGGTTTAATTATACCAATTCAAAGAATTCAGACGGAGTCTTACGCTTCAGGTCCTCCACCTTGAAATCCTTACCCATCACCAGACCGTATGACCTGAGTGTCTGCTCTATGGTCTTGAGCGCCAACACAGGATGGTTGTTTTCCTCACTGAGATGACACAGCCACACATGTTTGAGATTTGCCGTAGCATAGTTTGCCAAAGCCTCTCCGCAGTCCTTGTTTGACAAGTGTCCCGTAGGACCGTCTATCCTGCTTTTCAGGTGTGCGGGATATGTTCCGCCATGCAGCATCTCCGTATCATAGTTGGCCTCTATAACAAGATAGTTGGCCTCTCCTATGTAATGCTGCATCTGCTCTGTCACATGGCCTACATCCGTCATCAGACAGAACACCACGCCATCAGCCTCAATGCGGAATCCTACATTGCCAGAACTATCATGTGGCACGGCAAACGGAGTAACAACAAACTCCCCCATCACCTGAGACTTGTCTTTTTCTATCAGTCTGCAGTTGTCTGAGGGTATCTTTTTCGGCACGCAATAGTTGCGCCCTATTCCTGCATGTACTTCTTGTGTGGCATATACAGGTATATTGAATTCGCTGCTGATTACGCCTACGGCCTTTATGTGGTCGGCGTGGTCGTGGGTTACAAGTATGCGCTTCACATTACTCAGGCTCAAACCGCACTTATGCAAATGGTTCTTAACAGAGCGAATACCCACACCGGCATCTATCAGCATTGCGTCATTATCAGTCTGGAGATAGTAACAGTTGCCACTACTGCCACTGCCCAGTGAAATGAATTTAAGCATTTTTTAGTTTATATTTTATGCAAAAGTACCAAAAAAGTGCGGTTTATCCAAAAAAATAACTTACCTTTGCTTATATTTTAAGAATTATTCAGACTATGACTGAAGAACACCCCTTGACTCCCCAACCGACACTGGCGGTATATAAAGCCAGTGCTGGCAGTGGTAAGACGTTTACACTTACCATTGAATACATAAAGTTACTTTTGCTTAATCCCTATGCGTATGAGAACATCCTGGCTGTGACCTTTACCAACAAGGCTACAGAGGAGATGAAGATGCGTATCCTGTCACAATTGTATGGACTGAGCCATGGGTTGCCGTCATCTGACAGTTACCTGAACGTACTGATGAATGACATGGATGTAAATGAAGAGTTTGTACGCAAGCAGGCTGGCAAAGCCCTAAGTTTGTTGCTGCACAACTATCATTTCTTCCGTGTACAAACGATAGACACCTTTTTCCAAGGTGTGTTACGCAACCTTGCGAAGGAGTTGGGACTCAACGCAAACCTACGCGTGGGACTGAACAACGAGCAAGTGACAGACCAAGCCGTGGACCAATTGATTGACGGGGTTACCAGCGACAAGAAGTTGCTGGACGTCGTAGTAAGATATATGAAAGACAGACTTGATGATGACAAATCATGGAACGTGATTGCAGACATCAAGCGCTTCAGCGGCACTATATGGAGCGAGGTGTATAAACAACACAGGAAAAAGATGGATGTTGTATTTGCCAACGACGCTTTTTTTGATGAATACCGCAAAGAGCTTACTACCTTACGCAATAAACTTGAAGGCAAATACTCAAAAGAAGGACAAGATGTGCTGGATATCGTAACCAATGCCGGACTTGACATTGACAATGACTTCAAAGGCAAGGGGCGCAGCATCATGAATTACTTCAAGAAACTCAGCAACGGAGAATTTGCTGCCTCTAATGTTCGCAACAAGACTGTCGAGGCCTGCATGGACAATGTTGACGCATGGGTTGCAAAGAACTCTGACAATGAGCAGGAGGTAAGGGATTTGGTAGAAAGCACTCTTATACACAAGCTCAGGACGATAGAGGGGTTCAGGCCCGATGATGCATGTAAATATAACACAGCACAGGCAACGCTGAGACACCTGAATGATCTGAGACTGCTGAAAAGGATTGAGGACTGTGCCAAGCAACTCAATGCCTCCGTCGGACGCTTTATGCTGAGTGACACTCAGACATTGCTGAAAGACGTAATGGAGGACAGCGACTCTCCTTTTATATTTGAAAAGATAGGAGCGCGCCTGGAGCATATCATGATAGACGAGTTTCAAGACACCAGCACTGTGCAATGGAAGAACTTCAGAGTATTGCTGGAGGACTGTATGGCAAGAGGATGTAGTAACCTTATTGTGGGCGATGTGAAGCAAAGCATCTACCGTTTCCGCTCGGGCGACTGGCGTCTTCTAAATAACATTGAGAACGAGGTGCCAAGTGACCAGATATCGTTCCACCCCATGACGACCAACTGGCGTTCTACACGAAACGTGATAGAATTCAATAATGCATTCTTTGGAAAAGCAGCAGAGATAGAGGTTAACAATCTCTTACCTTACTCGTCGGAACGTGCGCAAGAACTGAAGAAAGCATACGCTGACGTAAAACAGGATGTGCCCGCAAGCAAACCTCAGGAGGGTTTAGTACATATTGAACTGCTACCTGAAGATATGTATGATGAAATGTGTGAACGCACACTTGACACCATTATATCTCTTGTGGAGGGTTACGGCATAAAGCAAAGCGACATAGCCATACTCGTAAGAAATGGTAATGAGATAAGCAAGATTGCGGAATACATAGAAGAGACAGGCGCCGGCATTAAGATTGTATCGGCAGAGGCTTTCAGACTTGATGCCTCAAAGGCTGTCAACACTATTATTGATGCCATGACCTTATTGGCACACCCCAATGACTCCGTAGCACGCGCATCACTGAGCCGCAATGTTACAGATGAGCAATTACAGGCGTTTGATGAAGAATATGACACTCTTACAGATATGTCTCTCCATGACATGGCAGAGACTCTGCTAAGACTCTTTGCTCTCGGCGAAATAACAAAAGAGGGAGCATACGTCACTAAATTCTTTGACTACCTACATGACTTCACGGCAGACATGACTCCCGTATTAGAGGATTTCCTTTCTGCATGGAGCGACGACATCTGTAACAAGACAATACAGACAGCAGAATGTGACGGCGTACGCATAATGACAATCCATAAGAGTAAGGGATTGGAGTTCAAGCATGTAATACTCCCCTACTGCGATTGGAAGCTGAATCCTACACATGCCGTAATGCTATGGTTGCACTCTGACGAAATGCCTTTCTCTAAACTTCCCATTATACCTGTGGACTACTATTCCGTAAACACCTTGATGGATACCTTATATAAGGAAGATGGCATTGAAGAGCATATACAGACTGTGGTTGACAACCTTAACCTGCTATATGTAGCCATGACACGCGCTGCCCATTCTTTATTCATATTAGGCAAGCGATACAAGCCATCTGCACGGAGCAAAGGTGATGAGAATCCTAAAGCCACCATACGCTCTAAGATAATAGAAGACGTGATTAAATGTCTGCCGGATAAAATAAACGGCGTGCCCATGCATATTGACGGAATAGAAGATGCAAGTCAGCCTTTGACACTGACATACGGTCAACTTACAGATATGCGCAAGGATGTAGAGGAAAAGACCTCTGCAAGTCCAGTCGCAACAGATATTGCCACTTCCCCCGTCAATGTATTCGATATCATTCCCCAACAGATTGATGTACCTGTATTATCGTATGAGAACAAGGTGGAGTATCGACAGAGTAACGAAAGCAGGCGTTTCTTAGATGACTCCATAGACGACAATGACCGTCAACATTACATACGCATCGGTACGATAATGCACCAGATATTTTCCCGTATCCATACTCTTGATGATGTAGAACCCACATTAAGGAACATGGAAACAGACGGTCTGCTATATGATGACTCCCTTACGAAAGAAGACTTACTGGCCCAATTACGCCAGAAATTCCAAAAGCCTTTGGTAAGGGAATGGTTCGCCCCTAAGTGGACCGTGCGTAACGAGTGCTCTTTGATTACGAAGGACGGGGAATATCGTCCAGACCGTGTAATAACTGACGGCAAGGAGACGATTGTCATTGACTTCAAGTTTGGCAAGCCCCATGATGAGCACCGCGAACAAGTAAGGCATTATAAACAGTTATTAGAAGAAACAGGATTGCCTAATGTTAAAGGCTATCTTTGGTATGTATCACTAAACAAGGAGGTTGAAGTATGACGTTCCTAAGTGTTGTAGCAAAGGATTTATTAGATAAGGCAGGCAATGACTTGTCTGGATATAACGTGGTGTTTCCAAACAAACGCGCGGCACTCTTCTTTAACAAAGCCTTGTCACAATATAGTGACAAACCAATATGGAGTCCTACCTATCTCAGCATTGACGACATCTTCTCTGGATATAGCGACATGGAGAAAGGTGACCATATCCGCCTTGTTATAGAATTGTATAACTCTTATCAGGAAGTTACACACCTCAACGAGACATTAGATGATTTCTATAACTGGGGAGAGCTGATGCTGGCCGACTTTGATGACTTAGACAAACATCTTGCCGATGCGCAACGTGTATTCACACTCATTGGCAATCTGCATGAGTTAGACAATGTAGATTACCTGACTGAGGAGCAGCAGAAAGTGTTGCAACAGTTTTTCAGCAACTTCACGAAGGAACATAACAGCGAACTAAAACGACGTTTCTTAGAACTGTGGAACAAGTTCTATGACATATACACCAACTACCAAGAACGATTAAGAAAACAAGGCATCGCATACGAAGGTATGCTTTATCGCAATGCCCTTGAGAAGATAAAGCAACAGACACCGGAAGGTAAATATATATTTATAGGCTTTAACCTTCTCAACGATGTAGAGCAACAACTTTTCCTCTTTCTGAGCAAAGAGGGAAAGGCCAAGTTCTATTGGGATTACGATGCTTATTTCATTGACAGCAAACCTAACAAAGTAAGCCATGAGGCCGGGAAATACATAAAGGAGCACCTGCGTCACTTCTCTAACGAACTGCAATATGACAATCCTATTTACAAGCAGTTTCTGAAAGAGAAGGACTTGACATTTATCTCTTCATCCACAGACGACCTACAGGTGCGCTACATCTCAGAGTGGCTTACCCCCGAGCGCATCGCGGCAGGCAGGCGCACAGCCATTGTCCTTGCAGACGAGTCTTTGTTAGAGACAGTACTACACTGCCTGCCACCCACTGTGAAACACGTCAACATTACGACTGGCTACCCTCTGTCACAAGCCCCCATAACCTCATTCGTACGAATACTTATGATTGCGCTTGAGCATGGCTCGCTTACCTTGCATAATGTAAACGCAATATTACGACATCCATACGCTAAATATATCAGCGAGAAGTCAATAGAGCTACATAAAGTTCTAAATGAGAGGAAAATATTCTATCCTAAGGAAAACGACCTCGCACTTGACGAGCAGCTCAAAAGGCTATTCTCTCCTGTAGGGAAAAGTGAAGACCCAACGATGAGCGACAGACTGATATGGGCTGTACGCACCATAGCACAAAACATACGCGACGTGGCTGACGATTTCCACAACGAAGGTGTCTTCCGTATGTACACGCTGCTTAACAGATTAAAGTCTATACCTGAGGTAACCGAACAGACCTCTCTGTACCCACACCTGCTGACCCAGATAATACAAAGCACATCTATACCTTTCCACGGCGAACCGCTTGAGGGCATACAGATAATGGGAGTACTAGAGACACGAAACCTTGATTTCGACAACCTTCTTGTATTGTCATGCAACGAGGGATGCCTACCGGCGAAGGTGAATGACAGCTCTTTCATACCACACAATGTCCGTCGTGCCTATAATCTGACGACGGTGGAAAACAAGGTCGGCATATATTCATATTACTTCCATCGCCTGTTATCACGCACAAAGAACGCCACCCTTATATATAACAGTTCCACAGAGGACGGACGTACAGGTGAGATGTCACGCTTCATGTTGCAAATGATGGCAGAGACGCCGTTTGACATAAAAAGGGCGACACTCGTATCAGGACAGGATGCTACACCGTCAACGCCTAAAGAAATCACGAAAACTGACGACATGGTTCAGAAACTGCTGGAGCGCAAGGAATTCTCTCCCTCAGCATTGGGCAAATACCTGCGTTGTCCCATCTCTTTCTTCTACCAATATGTCGCAGGCATCAGCGAGGATGATGACAGCGACGAGGAGGAGATGGACAGTCGCGCCTTCGGAAAGATATTCCATTATGCGGCAGAAAGAATGTACAAAGACTTCACAGGCCGTGAAGTGCCACGTCAATACCTTGAGGACCTGCTGAAGGAGAAAGGCAACGTTACCCTGAAGAGATTTGTTGACGAGGCTTTCCGCAAAGAACTGTTTCAGATTAACGACCCGAAACGCCCCACACCTGAGTTAGGAGGACTGCAGGTGGTAAACCGCGAGATGGTAATACAGTTCTTACTCTCTCTCTTACATTACGACATAAGGCGCAGTCCGTTCCAGATACGCGCCTTGGAGCAACACATAAACCAAGAAATCAACGTAACCGTAAACGGCAACAAGAAAACAATAAAAGTAGGCGGTATAGCCGACCGCATAGACGTATGCGATGTAGGCGGAAAGGAAAGCGTAAGGGTCATTGACTACAAAACCGGTGTGCTATCCAGAAAGCTCAACATGAGCAGCATAGGTGACATCTTTGACTCTACACAAGTGAAGAATCACTCCAACTATTTCTTGCAGGCTCTGCTTTATTCAGGAATATTGTATGACAATGGCGAGACCAAGCCAATAACACCGGCATTGCTATACCCTCACCACGCTTCATCAGACGACTACACTCCTGTCCTATTCATCAACAAAGAGGCCATAGAAGATGCCAAAATCTACATGGAAGATTTCTACGAAGGACTCACCAAGCTGATAGAAGAGATACTCAATGCAGACATTCCGTTCGCATTGCCATCTGACATGAGCCGTTGCACCAATTGCCTGTTCAAAAAGCTATGCTATTAGTTCTTGGAGTGTCGTGGTGAAGACTCTGTGAGGAAGCCATGACGGTAAGCATATAACAACTCACGCAGGTCCTCTATCTGCTTTTTCAGTTCCTTACCACGGTCTGTATCCTCAACATGCAGGCGGTGACCTGTGGTGGCCACTATCTGCGTAGTTGACTTAATGTCACGTCCCTCCTCTACTGCCGTCTCCACATTCGTGAACGGTTCATGCTGCACCAGTTCAAACTCACGACTGTGATACACCAGTGTATATCCGGCTATGCCAGTTTCCTTATGATACGGTTCAGCAAAGCCTCCGTCTATAACCATCAGCTTTCCATTTGCTTTGATAGGTGTCTCACCTTTCTTTACATGTACAGGCACATGTCCGTTGATAATATGTCTGTTGGCATCAGTCACTCCGAAGGCATCAAGCACGGTGTCTGCCATACGCTCTGCCGTCTGCTCGTCCTTATCACGCAACTTAAAATACCATCCTTTCTCCTCTACATGTGTCTCTTTCTCTGCAAGGAAGTAACGCTCAAAGGTTGCCATCTTCGACTTATCAAACAGAGAAGAGTCACGTCCACACCACAAATACAGGAAATAGTCGCGAGCATATCTTTTCTCCTCTGCCGGAGTATCAGCAGCAAAGGCTGAACGCACTAACATTCCTGTACGCTTAAGCAACAATCTGCCCGAGCATTTCACACCAGGCATTATCTCAACCTCACGCAGCGTACCGTCCTCATTGAGAGGTATAGAGGCATGGAACAACAGGTTATTGTTGTATATGGCATACATACATCCATGCGTCAGCAAGGTACGGATATGTCTGCTCAGTTTCTCTGACACCCTGAACGAATGGTGCAAGCGCTCCATCAGCGTCTTCTCTTCCTCTGTATATGCATTTGGAGCATCAGCACTGACAGTAGGGAAACACATGTCAAGCATTTTGTATTTCTTACCGTCAAGAGAACAGGTGCCGTCCTCAAAATCTATATGTGACAACAGACAGCGCTCATTCATCTCCCATGACGGGTTACGCTGTATTATCTGCGCCTCAGCCTTAAACTGCAATATGCTGACGGCCTTGTGCATCATAGCCATCAGGCGCAGAGTCTTCTGGTCAAAACGGTCTTTGTTTTCCGGATTCAATATAGGATAAAACGCCTCACAAGGGTCGTCTCCGTATGTCTCCATGGCAAACGTGGCAAGCGGCATCAGGTTAATGCCGTAGCCATCCTCCAATGTCTGCAAGTTGGCGTATCTTAATGACAGGCGTATCACATTGCAGATACATGCGTCATTACCAGCGCACGCGCCCATCCACAACACATCATGATTACCCCACTGAATGTCCCAGGAGTGATATTCAGACAACTTGTCCATGATGATATGTGCACCCGGACCACGGTCATACACGTCGCCCAGTATATGTAACTGGTCAATAGCCAAACGCTGTATCACATTGGCAAGCGCCGTGATGAAGTCATCCGCACTGTCAGTAGATATTATGGTATCAATGATAACATTCACATACGCAGCTTTATTAGCCTCATCTGTGCGTGTGTGCAACAACTCCTCAAGTATATAGCTGTACTCCGCCGGCAATGACTTGCGCACCTTTGAGCGTGTGTACTTTGAGCTAATCACGCGGAACACCTTCACCAACTGATGCAGCGTCATACGGTACCACTCGTCCAAGTCCTCCTCACGCGCCTTTATCAGTTCCAGTTTCTTCTCCGGGTAATAGATGAGCGTGCACAACTCTTTCTTTGCCGCCACAGGCATATACTCGCCGAATATCTCATTCACTTTCTGCGATATGCGTCCTGAGGCGTTCTTCAACACATGCAGGAAAGCCTCATGCTCTCCGTGTATATCCGCAAGGAAATGCTCTGTTCCTTTCGGCAGGTTAAGTATGGCAGAGAGGTTTATTATCTCCGTTGATGCTGCTGCCGCATTAGGAAAAGACTTTGACAGCAGTCTAAGGTAATTTATGTCGTGCTCTATATTGTACTTCAATTCTTCAATCCTTATATTCTTAGAATATATCATAACCTTGAGGCAGGTTATAGCTATCCCTCAATCTTCTCTGTATTCTCACCGTGAACGCTCTCAGATGCTGATGCTGCAGCTCTTCTGCCACCATATCCTCATCAAAATCAATATTGCGGAATATGTCATACAGCTCCACCCACTGCCTCATGGTCATACGCTTCATGGTCACTCTCTTCGCTCCGGCTATCATCTTCACCACCTTTATCTCTTTCTCTTTGTCGGCAGGTATTGCTATCTTTCTTGTTTTAGCGTCAACATCTGCAAGTGATATGCGGTTTTTCGCTTTCTTACTCTTATACCGTCTTACCTTACTCACATCGAGCAAAGGCGGCATAGGCCGTTCCATCTTTCTCGCTCCCTCCGTCAGCAGGTCTGTCACGTCCTCATCATAGGCATACAGATAGATACGACGGAATGATAGTCCCTGGTTCTCTGGTAATACGTTCTCGTCGTCATCTCTTACCACAGCTATCCTCACAGCGTTCTCCACAAACGCCCGTTCCTCATCAGTAATATAGTTGAGGTATGAAGAGTCAAGCGCCTTACGGTATGCAGCCATGACTGCACCCTGCAGTTCTGCCTCCTCCGCCGGGAGCGTCTCAATATGGCTTTTCAGCTTTATGCTGATTATATCAGAACGCTCTGCATCATCAAGCGCCAGTACTGCAGTACTTCTGCGTACCATGACGGCCTGGTATGCCAGCAGCCGTGGCAGCTTCTCCTTCCAAAACGATGTGTTTATATTTACCGTTGCGAGTCCTCTCAACGGCGATACTATCGTCACCACTCGCTCTTTGCGGGCACATCTCTCCACGATAGCACCGGTCATGTCCCACGTTCCCCATATATGCACTATATCAGGCCTTATCTCACGGATAACCTTCCGTACCTTACTGTTCTCTGTATATATACGCAACAGCATGATACGCTTTACACACGGCAACGCGTGAACTGTCACCCCATACTGTTCCTTCAGCATCTGCAGCCTTTCCTCACTCAGTTGTGAGAATGTAAGCAGATGCGTCTCTGTCACCTTTGACGTTGACAATACTATACTCATCAGGGAGTATGGCATATTCAGAGTGACACCGTCAATATCCCGTATGTAGTGTAACACCCGCATATTCAGAGCTTATGCGTTATAAAGTCGGTTTTATCTGAGAAAATATAGCTTATGCGCAGCGCAGTATTACGTATGCTTATAGTCCACTCCATAATAATAGCCGCCAACGGACTTACCGAGTCAAAATAGCTCAGCTTGTTACTATACACATACATACGCTCCAGTAACGATATAAGCCATGCCAGCGCCGCACCTCCGAGAAGTGCAAGGCCGTCATACTGCATAAAGACATTTGGGAGCAGGCTGTCAAGTTGGCTTTTGCCTATTCCTGTCATTTGCACATACGCCAGCAATGCGCCACACACCATAACTATCAGCGTAAGGAAGTTAAACACATGTATGCTATACAGGTCCGTCTTGTATAATGACTTGAACCCACTGCTACGACTCAATCCCTTCAGTGCATCGATGGCAAAGAGGCGCTTCATCTTTATATACTCCTCTGATGGTTCCATCTGTGTCATGCGTGCCTCCGGCTCTATGGCTATTGCACACTTATCCTCTGCGGCAAACTTATTTACAAGGAACTCAAACTCTGCCCTTGCGAACTCCAGGTTACCGAGGAAGCCGCGCTTGTCAAAGAACTCACTGCGACGCATCATCATCAGCGACTGGTTAGTACTGAACGCCATTCCCTTCTGCGCACTACGCAGATGATACAGCATGGTACGTATCTGCTCAAAGCGGAAGTATGCCGGTGTATCCTCCTCATACGGTGTCATGCCGAGCACCATATTACGGTCGTCACCACAATGTCTCGCCACAGCCTCCAGCCATTTGTCTGATGACGGAGCGCAGTTAACGTCTGCAAAGAGCAGCCATTCATATTTGGCAGCCCTGATACCCAGCGTCATACCCAGTTTCTTGCGGCTCACATATCGCGAAGAGTCTGGCAAGAGTGTATAATACAACTGCTTGTGTTCCTCACACAACAGCTTCAGGTAGTCCTCAGACTCAGTGTCGCTCTGGTCTATCACCACTATCACTTGGTAGTCAGCGCCATAGTCCTGCGACAGATACAATGGCAGCACCTTCTTCAGATAGTGTGAGCAGTCATGCTCCGCCAGCACTATAGAGACAGGTGGTAACTGGTTAGCGGCAGTGTTCCCCTCCTCGTCGTCACCATATTCCGGCTCCACTTTACGAAAGAAAGGACTGAAGAGCGGCATTACCAGCGCAAGCAGCACCATCACCGCCAATGTGATTATCACAGGTATTGATATCATAACAGTTTACAGTTTATAGTTTACGGTTTATTGTTTACCGTCCTCGTTTTCGTCTTCACTATGAACTATGCATTATGCTCTGTGCACTTACATAAGGTATGCCTTAGGCAGTTTTCTGCAGTTATACTGACATGCCATTATCTCGCCATACGCACCTGCTGAACGCAGCGCTATAAGGTCACCACGATGACAGGCAGGGAGCATCTCGTCCTTGCCGAACACGTCACTTGACTCGCATATTGGACCTACCACATCATACTTCTCCTGTGGCTCCTGGCTTGTAATGTTCTGTATCACATGGTGAGCACCATAGAGCGCCGGACGTATCAGGTCACTCATGCCTGCGTCAACTATGCAGAACTGCTTCACCTGGGCATGCTTCACATAAAGCACCTTGGTGATTAGCGAACCCATCTGACCTACCACAGCCCTGCCCAACTCAAAGTGCATCTGCTGTCCTTGGCGCAACTGCAGTCCGGCAGTATAGGTATCAAAATACTTCTTAAAGTCTGGTATCGGCTTGCCGTCCGGATCATCATACGCAATGCCCAGTCCGCCACCTACGTTGAGGTTCTTCACTGTGATGCCCTGTGCCTCCAGACGGTCTTGCAGCTCGTTGATACGGCGGCACAGTCCCTCAAAGTCACCCATCTCAAGTATCTGCGAACCAATATGGAAGTGCAGTCCTATGAACTCAATGTTCTTCTTCTCCAGTGCGGCCTTGATGGCTGTCTCCATGTCATCCATGGCAATACCAAACTTATTCTCTGCCAGTCCGGTAGTGATGTTAGCATGTGTATGTGCTCCCACGTTAGGGTTTATGCGGAAACATACGCGCGCGGTCTTGCCCTTGGCAGCAGCCAGCTCGTTTATTATGCCGAGTTCCTCAAGTGACTCCACGTTGAAGCAGAATATGCCTGCGTCCAGTCCGAGGTTTATCTCCCAGTCGGCCTTGCCCACACCGGCATAAACTATCTTATCCGCAGCGAAACCAGCATCAAGCGCGCGCTGTATCTCGCCGCCGCTCACCGCGTCAACGCCAAATCCAGCCTGCTGTATCACGCGCAGCACATCTATATTGGCATTAGCCTTTATGGCATAGTGCAGATGATACCCCTCATGCTTTGACAGCTCTGCCTTTATAGCTGCAAGGGTTTCCTGCAGCAGAGCCTTGTCATAGTAATAGAATGGTGTCTCTATGCCCTCAAATTTCTTTACATCCATCATCTTAGAACAGTTTTGCTGACAAGTTCTGCAGAGCCTTCTTCTTGTCGGCCTCACGTATGAGGAACGAGATGTTATAGTTAGAACCACCGTATGATATCATACGAACAGGTATATTAGCCATAGCGTCTGTCACAAGTGTCTCAAAGCCCACGTTGCTCCAGTCAAGGTCACCAGCCACACAGATGATACACATATCCTCGTCCACCGTCACTGAGCCGTACTTCTTCAGCTCATCGACTATGCGGCCCTGGTTAGCCTTGTTGTCTATGCTGACACTTACGCCCACCTCTGAGGTTGTAATCATATCTATTGGTGTATTATTCACCTCGAATATCTCAAACACCTTACGCAGGAAGCCCGTAGCAAGCAACATACGTGACGACTTTATCTTTATAGCGGTGATATTATCCTTGGCAGCCACAGCCTTAATCTTGCCGCGTACCAGCTCATTGTTTATGACGGTACCCTCAGCATCTGGCTCCATGGTATTCTTGATGCGCACAGGTATTCCAGCGAACTTAGCCGGCTGCACACATGTAGGGTGCAATATCTTAGCACCGAAGTAAGCCAACTCGGCAGCCTCCTCAAAGTTCAGCTGATGCACAGCGTCGGTCTTCTCCACAAAGCGTGGGTCATTATTGTGCATACCATCGATGTCGGTCCATATAAGTATCTCCTCAGCATCCATAGCCGCACCTATAAGTGAAGCGGTATAGTCTGAGCCGCCACGCTGCAGGTTGTCCACCTCGTCGTATGCGTTACGACATACGAAGCCCTGTGTGATATATATCTGGTAGCCCTTGTTCTGGCGCATTACCTCTGCCAGGTGCTCCTTGATGTAAGGCATATCAGGCTCGGCATTCTTGTCTGTGCGCATAAAAGTAAGAGCATCGAGCAATACGGTCTTGACACCCTGCTCTGTAAGATAGTTGGTCACCATGTTGGTTGACATTACCTCACCCTGTGCCACTACTATCTTCTCCTCAAACGAGGTAAAGGTATCCTTGGTGAATGAACGCAGATAGTCAAACTCCTTCTTCAGGAATTCGCGTGTCTTCAGCTTCATCTGGTCTGTAGAGTACAACTCCTCCACATGGCCCATGTACTTCTGCTCCAACTTGTTGATAACCTCCTGTGCTCCTTCCGGATTCTTCTTATAGAGGTAGTCTGAAATCTCAACGAGAGAGTTTGTTGTGCCTGACATAGCCGAAAGGACTACGAATGTGGGTTCTCCTGACTTTGTGATGAGCTTTGCAACTCCCTGCATACGCTCTGGCGACCCTACCGACGTGCCGCCGAATTTCATTACTTTCATTTGCGTGTATGTTATTTTATATTATATTCTCATATCAAAGATGCAAAGTTACATATTTTTCCCGAAACAACCAAAATTTACACATCTTTACTTGTACGTTTCAAAGAAAAAAGTAACTTTGCTACCAGAGGAATACTTGAGTGAGCAATTAAAGGAAGATTCACCGCGACTGAAGAAACAAATAAAAGAACGCTCCAAAGACACATAATCAAAATGACAGACTATCACCTATATTCGTGACATTTTGTTATTTCGGAATATTCACCTATGAGTGATGAAACAGGAACGCGGAACAGCCGGAGAAACGTCTCATGACGACTTTTTCGGCATTTTTTTGGGGGCTGCGATGTCATTCGATAGCTTTCACACTGTCAAAGCATAGCTTTCACGGTGTAATGTGATAGCTTTCACAATGTAAAGTGATAGCTTTCACAACGAAAAACGGCGGTTTTATGACCGCCGTTTTTTATACTCCGAAACCACTACAGCTGATTATCAGCAGGTTACAAAAATCCAAATTTCAGCGCACAGCAAACCAGCGGCGAAAAATTTCCAAATAACGCAAGGAAACAGCGGTTGCAATTTTCAAAATGAAAGCAAAGAAGCCATTTCCGTGACACTTTGCTATTTCCCCTCACACATACTGAGGAAGTAACTATGCAGACGCACATCGGCCGTCACCTCCGGGTGAAACGCCGTGGCAAGCTGCTTACCCTGCCTCACGCCCACGATATGGCCGCCTGTCTCGGCTATCACCTCCACGTCTGCCGACAATACCTTGTTGACGTATGGTGCACGAATAAACGTCAACGGAAAATCACTTCCCACACCTTTCACCTCGCCTGTGGCATTGAAACTGCCTAACTGCCTGCCATAGGCGTTACGACATACGTCAATATCCATGGTGCACAGTCCGCCGCGCGGCTGTCCGCCTTCTTGCTTTGCCAGTAGTATAAGTCCGGCGCAGGTGCCAAACACCGGCAAACCGTCAATGATGGCTTGGCGCACAGGTCCAAGCAACCCGAGTTCGGCAAGCAGGCGCGTCTGCACCGTACTCTCGCCACCCGGCAGTATCAAGCCGTCCTTTAACTGCTGCCAGTCTGCCAGTTGTCTTACCTCAAAGCAGTCAGCGCCCAGACTCGCAAGCATCTGTTCATGCTCTATGAAGGCTCCCTGCAGAGCCATTACCGCTATTCTCGCCATTATTGTCCTATCTATCTTTATTTTCCACGCTCTGCCATCAGCAGCTCTATCTCATGCTCGTTGATACCCACCATGGCCTCGCCCAGGTCCTCAGAGAGCTCCGCCAACAGTTTCGCATCATTATAGTTTGTCACTGCCTTCACTATGGCTGCTGCCCTCTTACGCGGATTACCGCTCTTGAATATTCCGCTGCCTACGAACACGCCCTCTGCACCCAACTGCATCATCAGCGCCGCATCTGCAGGAGTTGCCACACCACCGGCGGCGAAGTTCACGACTGGCAGTTTACCATTGTCATGCACAAAGCGCACCAGCTCATAAGGAGCCTGTAACTGCTTCGCAGCCTCAAACAGCTCGTCCTCACTCATTGACACCAGACGGCGTATCTCGCTCTGCATTAACCTCATGTGACTCACAGCCTGCACCACATCACCTGTGCCCGGCTCACCCTTCGTACGTATCATCGTAGCACCCTCGGCTATGCGTCTCAGAGCCTCGCCCAAGTTCTTGGCACCACATACGAATGGCACCTGGAACTTAGTCTTGTCTATGTGATAGATATTATCGGCAGGCGACAGCACCTCACTCTCGTCTATATAGTCTATCTCAATAGCCTGCAATATCTGCGCCTCAGCCACATGACCTATACGACACTTGGCCATCACTGGTATGCTCACAGCCTCCTGTATGCCGCGTATCATCTTCGGGTCACTCATTCTTGACACTCCACCGGCTGCACGTATGTCGGCTGGTATTCTCTCCAATGCCATAACGGCACATGCTCCAGCCTCCTCGGCTATGCGCGCCTGCTCCGGTGTTGTCACGTCCATTATCACTCCGCCCTTCAGCATCTGTGCCAGTTGGCGGTTCAGTTGTTGTCTTTCATTAATTGTATTTGCCATTGTATCTATAAATATTTCAAGTTTCGTAAATACTCAACTTTTGGAGTTATAAGGAGTTAAAGGGAGTTATAAGGAGTTAAAGGACAATACCATTTGTTAGTTTCAAGCAGTAAACGGAGAAAACAATTGTCTTCTATCTTCTTTTATCTCCTTCCTACTTCCTCTATCTACCAAGCAAGCAGAGCTTGCGAAAGTTGAGCAGTAAACCTTAAACAGTAAACTAAGAACCGTGCACCGCCCTGTACTCCGTAGGCGACACTCCCTTTCGCTGCTTGAAAAAGCGTGACAGGTGAGCCTGAGACGAGAACCCCATACGCTGCGCCGTCTCCTTCAACGACAATGAGGTTGTTGTCAACAGTGACGTTATACCAGCTATGATACGCTCATCTATAATAGTCTTGGGCGACCTGCCCGAGACTGTCCGCGTAACCTGTCCCAGATAACGCGCACTCACATTCAGCTGTTCTGCATAGAACGCCACCTGCGGCTGACTATCATAATAACGCTCCACGGCATCAATGAACTGGTTATACAGTTCTCCGCTCCTGCCCCCGGCGTCGGCATAGCCGGCAGGCAACTGCCTCAGGTATGTCTGGGCATGGAGCATAGCGTTATCCACATTCTCACCTTGACTGAGGTAATACGCCACGGCCGACGACAATTGGTTGGCACTACCGTGAATGCGGCGACCGTCAGGCAGGTCTGTCTCCTCCAGCACTACACTGCACATAGGCAGCAGACGACGGCTTATCACCTCATAGACTCCCTCTGACACCAGTCTCTCTCCCCTCGCCGACCTCAGCACCGGGGCATAGATGATGTACTTAGGCTGATGCCGTCTCAATACGTCAACAATAACCTCCACCACATCGGCGCGCCTCAGCAGACCAATCTTCACCACCTGCGGCTGCAGGTCGTTGACGATAGCCTCCAACTGCTGTCTCACGACCACTGCAGGCAGGTCATGGAACTGCTGTATGCCCAGCGTGTTCTGCACCGTTATTGATGTAACCACCGAGGCAGCCGTGCCGCCCAGCCCGCTTATCAACCTTATGTCGGCCTGCACGCCAGAGTCGCCCGTGCCGTCGCTACCCGTTATGGTCAGTATTGTATTGTGCATCGTAATAAATAAGTTATGAGTTTTGAGTTATGAGTTATGAGTTATGAGTTGTGAGTTATGAATTGTGGACTGAGCATTTACGCTTGCGCTCGGCGCAAAACCGTGACTGCCCCCTCATCAAACCATACAATCAACCATGATTATGAATTATGAATTACGCATTATGAATTATTTCAAGCGTTTCTTGTGCAAAGGAATAGAAAATTATTGATACTGCCAAACTTTAATCCTTTTATGATAAAAGATTACGCAATAATGCAAAAAAAAGGGAGCTGACAACCCAGTTCCCTTTATTCCAATTACGCGAACACGCTTGTCACTGCCTCAACGCCTCAGCAGGCGTGACACCGTAACGCTGCTTGTAGCAGCGCGAGAAGTAGCGTGAGTCGGAGTATCCGCACTGATAAGCTACCTGCGCCACGTCACGGAGCACATCGTCGGCAGGAGACGTGATAAGCTGGTGCGCACGCTGCATACGCGCGTCGATAAGTAGCTGTCCCGCCGTTATTCCCACAAGAGAGCGCAGCTTACGGTTAAGGTTGCTGCGGCTGGTAGCGGAGTAGGATGCCATATCCTCTATGCTGGCATCACTGTTGCCTATGTTCTGCTCTATGTACTCCCTCACCTTGTCGAGGAAGCGGCGGTCATCAGCGCTCAGCGTGGCAGGCAGGGCGGCGGCCAACGGCTCCTCTGACGGCTCCGCCACCGCCGGCTGACTTGTCGTACCGGCAAGCAGTTCCATATAACTGTCAAGCAACTCACGGCGCTGGCGGTGAAGACGGCGTATGTGGCCCACGGTGGTCACCGCCCCAGCCACTATGCCGATGACCAGCAGCCACGCCACGATGCGCGCCCACAGCGTCTCATACCAGTAAGGCCTCACGACGATAACCATCCTGCGCGTGTTGTCTATCCAGCGGCCGTAACGGTCTGTTGACTGCACGTAAAGCGTGTACTCGCCCGGCGGCAGGTTATAGAACGACACTGAGCGGTCGGCTGCGGCCCGGCTCCATGCTCCGTCATCCAGCCGCGTGCGGTATAATATGCCGCTGTTGTCCGTATAGTCAAGGGCGGCGTAGCGTATGGTGAAGCTTCGCTCAGCGGCCTCAAGCGTCACCGTGTCCCTCACGCTGACACCTATGTCGGCCATCCCGCCGCCCACCTGCAGCTCTGTGAACACCAGCGGAGGCTGGTAGCCGCGTGTCTCCATGTTGTGAGTCGTGGCGATGTAGGCTCCCTGCTCCGTACCGAACACCCATGCGCCCGAGGGCAGACGGAGCGGACGCTCCTCAGAGAAATGACACCTCTCGTCCCAGAACTTGCGCGAATAGGTGACGGTGCTGTCGGCGTATGGCGAGAAGTCCATCACCCTGTCAGTGCTTACTATCATTATATGTCCATCTCCCTTCACGGTCATGGCTATACACGCGTCTGACGTAAGCGAGGACGTGCTGGTCAGGAAGTGTTTGAACACTGGTTGACCGGCTGTCAGATTCTTCCCGGCTATCATGTCAACGCCGTCATTCTCCGTGGCTATGAATACATTGCCCCTGCCGTCCTCCACCACGTCCATAACGTCATTGCCACACAGGCTGCCATAACGCTTGCCATCTCTCACTATTCTCCTGAAAGACACACGCGAGGCATCCGCATGACCTATGTCTCCGACCACCAAGCCGCCCCGGGTGGCACAGACTATTTGTCCGCCGCGGGTTATCAGCACGCGCCTGACGTATGCCGCCTCGCCGGCAAACGCCTTGTCTTTTACGTAGTTCACGCACCGCGGCTTATCGTCATGGGGATTGACTATGCACTGCACGCCTCCGCCGAATGTGGCAGCCCACAGTCGTCCCTTGTTGTCCTCGGCCAAGTGATAGACCACATCATTGGTCAGGCCCTTCATATTCATTCTCTCTACGTGATACGCGCCGTAGGCACGCTTGCGGAGGCGCAGCAGGGCTCCGGGCTTGCATCCCACCCATACGTCGCCGTGGCTTGTACGCATGATGGCGTAGGCCGACTCGCCAAACGGGGTTTTCTCCCTGTGCAGCCTGCCGTCACTGCCCAGATAGCCCGTCAGCGTGTTGCTGCCGTCATATACGCGTATGCACTTGTCCTCCTTCGTGGCCAGCCACCAATGCCCCGTGTCATCTGTCATAAAAGCGCGCGCCTGCACACCCTCCGTGCCGCTGACGATGGTGGCAGGATGATGTACAGGCGATGTCTTGGTCACGCCATAACGCCCTATGCTCCACCGGTTGCCCTCCCTGTCGGTCAGGGCCGCGGAGGTCTGCCGAGATGACCTTACGGAGGCGGCTGCCACGTCACGCAGTTTATAGTTTCTCATGTCAAGCATGAACACGCCGTTATCCGTGCGGCAGACTATGTCGCCGCGCGCGTCGCTCCATATCTGGCGTATCACGCTCGATGTTATGCCGGTACCGTCGCCCGGACTGGCCTTGACCTGACGGAACTCGTAGCCGTCAAAGCGGTTCAGGCCGTTCCATGTGGAGAGCCAGATGAAGCCCTGGCGGTCTTGCAGGATGTCTGACACCACCCAGTGTGACACCCCCGACGTGGTGTCATAATACGTGGCAGTCTGCGCCGTGACGGTCAGCACCGCGATGTTGGCGAGTATAAGACGGATATAGTTCCTCATGATTATATTATGTCCACATTATATATATATCCACACTGGCGTAAGGAAACGCCCGGGTGGTGATTTTAAGGCAAAGGTAGTAAAAAAAAAGCACAATGCATCTCTTTGCGCGTCAGATTTTCGTCTTGCGCCTTTTTTTATTTCCTCTGCGCCCTTTTTGTCATTCCGCTGATTATCTTATTACTATTTTTGCGGCACGAATCAATCATAACAAATAACCTGACAAAATAAAAACAAACAAAAATGAGAAGAAAAGTATTAACGTATGCCGCAGTGCTGCTGTCGCTCCTCGCCGACGTGACAGAGGCGATGGCAAGCCAAACGGCCGTGGCCAAATGGGAGTTTACCACGGGCTATGACGTAGAGAAGAGCGGCACCGCCGCCTACTACACCCCCAATACGCTGGGGTGGTCACAAATCAGCAACACGCAGTGGTCCAAGACGCAACCCTATTTTTTGCCTAACGAGTGCGCGCTGGTGCCAGAAGACTGTCATGTGACGGTACACACCAGCGACGGCAAGTGGCAGGTAACATCAAGCGGCTCCGCGCCCAACTATCTGCTGCGCCTCAACACAGCCTCAATCACAAACTTCACCGCCAAGGCTGACTATGCCGACGGCACGAAGCACGACCAGTATTTTGAGGTGTCTATGCCCACCACGTCGCTGAGCAATGTGAAGCTGAACTTCGCCATTGGCGACGGCTCAAGCTCAGCCACAAAGTTCGGCGTGGTTTACTCTGTTGACGGCGGCGACACATGGACAGTACTCAATGACTACACCTCAGGCTCACACTGGAACACCTACGTTGACGCTAACTACAACCTCAACGCCGATGACAAGGAGAGCCTTATAATACGCCTGCTTATACAGTCTGCCACCAAGACCAGCAACTATAACCTGAAGTATCTCAACATACTGGCTGAGGACACCCAGACACCCAAGGTGCTTGAGCTGACACCTGCCGACGGTGCCGCGGGCGTGCTGCCTACCGGCAAGGTGGCGGTGCGCTTCAACGAGGGCGTGACACTGAAGTCTGGCTCTGTGGCCACACTGAGAAACAACGTCAGCGGTGCGACGCAGGACATCACCCCGACGGTGAACGTGAACAAACTGTCACTGCCATACTCTGACCTTGACCTCACAACCTCTTACACCCTTACGCTGCCGGCCGGCAGCATAGCCGACCTTGCCGGCAACGTGTTTGACGAGGCACTGAGCATCACGTTCACCACCTCTGACACACGTCCTGTGCCGCCGCCAGTGCTTGACAGCAAGAACCGCCTGTGGTATCACCGTCCCGCGACTTACTGGGAGGAGGCCCTGCCGCTGGGCAACGGCCGTCTGGGCGCGATGGTGAGCGGCAGCGTGGCTGTTGACACCCTGCAGCTCAACGAGGACACCTTCTGGGGACAGTCGCCCAACACCAACTATAACGCTAACGCCAAGGCGGTGCTCTCACAGGTGCAACAATACATATTCAACAAGGACTATGCCTCAGCGCAGAAGCTGGCCATTCCTAACTGGATGTCTGAAGCCTCTCACGGAGCGCAGTATCAGGCCGCGGGCTGCGTGCTCGTGGGTTTCCCGGGGCATCGCTATGATGACGAGGAGATGGGACAGACCACCGGCTCCACCGACGCACAGGGCTACGTGCGCTCACTTGACTTATCTAACGCCACCGCCAACACACAGTATGTAATTGACGGGGTGACTTACACCAGAACCGTTTTCACATCCTTCGAGGACAACGTGACAGTAATGCGCATTGAGGCTTCCGAACCCGGGAAACTGAACTTCAACGTCTGCTTCGCCGCTCCAAACAAGACTAACATGGAGAAACTGGGGGTTAACAAAATCACCTCTGACGGCATGATTGAGGCATCGCTGATACCAGCCAGAGACCAGTCTGAGAACGTGGCGAATAAGCTCAATTGCTACACTTTCATAAAGGTGCTCAACGAGGGCGGCACACAGACCAGCGACACAAAGCAGAACGTGATACAGTGGGGACTGGTGGCTGGCAATCCTTCCACACCTACCATAGAGGTTAGTGACGCCACGGCGGCATCTATCGTGATATCATCAGCCACAAACTTTGTGAACTATCATGACATCAGCGCCGACGCGGAGGCCATGGCACTGGGATACCTCAACGCCTATCTTGCCAAGAACAAGACCTTTGAGACCGCGCTGGCCGACCACGCCGCACGTTATAGCGAGCAGTTTGACCGCGTGAGCCTCGACCTCGGCTCTAACGCTGAGCAGGAGGCGAAGGACACCGAGACACGCATCAAGGAGTTCCGCTCCACACAGTCTGACCCGGGACTGGTGGAAAACTATTTCCAGTTCGGACGCTACCTGCTCATATCATCGTCACAACCAGGCACACAGCCTGCCAACCTGCAGGGCTTGTGGAACCCTAACGCACGTCAGTACCCTGCATGGGACTCAAAATACACCTCCAACATCAACGTGGAGATGAACTACTGGCCTGCCGAGGTGACAAACCTCCCGGAGTGTCACAATCCCTTTATCGAGATGGTCAAGGACGTGGCTGTCACCGGTGCCGAGACGGCGCAGCAGATGTACGGAGCACGCGGATGGACACTGCACCACAACACTGACATCTGGCGCACCACAGGTGCCGTGGACAACGGCTCCGTAGGCGTGTGGCCTACGTGCAACGCCTGGTTCTGCTCACATCTGTGGGAGAAATACCTCTTCTCCGGCGACAAGACTTACCTTGCGGAGATATACCCTGTATTGAAGGGATGCTCAGAGTTCTTCCAAGACTTCCTTGTGAAAGACCCCAACACAGGCTATATGGTGGTGTGTCCGTCTAACTCTCCAGAGAACCATCCCGGCATATCCACCTACACCAACGAGAGCGGAGCCACAGTCAACTGCGCGCTCTTCGGCGGCGTGGCGATGGATAACCAGATGGTATATGACGTGCTGAAGAACACCGCCGAGGCCGCGCGCATACTTGACGTTGACGCTGACCTCGCACAGGAGCTTGACGCGCTCAAGGCCAAGCTCACTCCTTATAAGATAGGTAAGTACGGACAGGTGCAGGAGTGGCAGGAGGACTGGGACAGGGAGTCCAACTCTCACCGTCACCTCTCTCACCTCTGGGGAGCATACCCCGGCAACCAAGTGTCTCCTTATACCGACGCCACTGTTTACCAAGCCGTACACAAATCGCTTGTGGGACGCGGAGACGCGGCACGCGGATGGTCTATGGGCTGGAAGGTGTGCCAGTGGGCCCGTATGCTCGACGGCGACCATGCCCTGTCAATCATCAAGAACCAACTGAGACTGATGGACCCTAACGCCACCATGAACGATGCTGACGGCGGCACATACGCCAACATGTTTGACGCTCATGCCCCGTTCCAGATAGACGGTAACTTCGGATGCTGCGCCGGCATAGCGGAGATGTTGCTGCAGAGCCACGCCGGCTTCATACACTTGCTGCCGGCACTGCCATCAGCATGGTCTGAAGGCGAGGTGTGCGGTCTGCGCGCCCGCGGCGGCTTTGAGGTGAGCGGCCTGACATGGCAGATGGGCAAGGTGAGGAGCGTAAGCATCAAGTCAACCGTCGGCGGCAACCTGCGCCTGCGCTCCAACACTCCGCTGAAGATGGCCGACGGCACTCCGCTGACCGAGGCCAAGGGCGACAACAGCAACACGCTGACACAACCCTACGTCATGCCATCGGCCATAGTGGTGAACCAGGCAAAGATACCTTCCACCAGCCTGCCCACGACCTATCTGTATGACATTCCCACCGATGCCGGCCAGACCATAGAGCTAGTCAGCACCGACACACCCACCGCTGTCAAGGCAGTGAGAGCCAGTAACGGGAAAGCGGCCGCGGAGGCTCTCTACACCTCCTCGGGCTGCCGCGCTGACAACAGCCACAGGGGACTCACCGTCAGGAGCGGACGCAAGTTTATCAGATAAAACCCTTGCCGTTTGAAAAAAAAGATGTAACTTTGCACAGACACATAACTATACACTTACTCAACTTTTGGAGTTATAAGGAGTTAAATGGAGTTATAAGGAGTTAAAGGACAATACCATTTGTTAGTTTCAAGCAGTAAACGGAGAAAACAATTGTCTTCTATCTTCTTTTATCTCCTTCCTACTTCCTCTATCTACCAAGCAAGCAGAGCTTGCGAAACTTGAATACACTTATATACATTATGAAGCAGAACATCTTTGAGTGCCACGGCACATGCTCCAAGTTCATCAACTATGAGATTGACGACGAGGGACGCGTACACAACGTGAAGTTTATGGGTGGCTGCCCCGGCAACACCGTGGGCGTGGCTACACTGGTAGAGGGCATGCCTGCCGCCGAGGTGATAAGCCGCCTCAAGGGCATACGTTGTGCGGCTAAGCCTACATCGTGCCCTGACCAACTGGCACAGGCTCTGGAGAGAGAGCTGTAACCATGACACTCTTTTTATAGAACAAAAGCGGCAGACTGTTTTTCTTTGACAGCCTGCCGTTTTTATGTGAATGTCATCACTGTTTCCTACATACCAGCAGTGCATGCGAACCATCTGCCAGCGTGGTGGCGAAGATATAGGTATCGCCGCCCTCCCCCATTTTCAAGCGGCGACGCAAGTCGTTGACGGTGGAAGGGAAGTTACGCAGCGTTATGTTGGCCTGTGGATGCTCCTGCCTCAGCCTTTTCAGCGACTGCTTGCTGAAGTCGCACACCTCACTGATGACAAAGGCACGCGCCGGCAGTTCAAGTCGGGTATCAGCGACAAAGAGGTTACTCTTTGGATGCAGCTTCACCAGACCATGACGCGCGGCAAGCATATCCTGCACACCAGCCTTCATAATGCTGGCGTTAGGCTCATAAAGGTACTGTCCCTCACGGGGCACTGCCGTAGCCACAGGCTGCCGCGTGCCGTCACATACGAACGGCTCGTCACTGGTGCCGAGGTTCACGCAGTGATACACCGGTGCGGCATCAGCGTCACGCTGCATCACAAACAGCAGTTCCTTACACTCTCCGCCTACGCTTACCACATGCACCTCACTCACATGGTGCAGCGTGCGCAGCGCCTGCGTTATATCGAGCATGGGCGACAACTTCACCATCACGCACGTGGCACGTCGCAACAGTTCATCCTGCAACGCTGCCACATCGGGCGTGCAGTCCTCTATGGCATATACCTTACGTCCTGCATCGTCACGCCGGGCTGGGTCTATATATATCAGCGAACAGTCCTTTCCGCTTGGCGTCATCCTCACCTCTGTATTTTCTATTCCGAGCAACGGCAGGTTGTGCCTCACCACATCACACAGCACCTCCTGACGCTCCACATACTCCGCCCTGCGGAATAACGGCGCAAGATGACAGAAGTCCACGCCGAAGCCGCCTGTCAGGTCGGTCATCATGTCACGGTCTGCTACCACCCTTTCTGCCACCTCGGCCTTGTACTCAGCCGTCAGTTCACTGGAGCACTGCTCCATCGACAGCCTGGGCGGCCACCACAGCCCGTCCACGGCAGCCCACCGCGGCAGCTTGCGCCTGGCCAACTGCCAACCTTCTATCTGTTGCAGGCACCATAACATATCAACGCCCTCCGGCGCCTTCCTCAGCGCCAGGGGGCGTATGTCCTCCTCCCTGTGCAGTGCTATGTATTCCTCGTTACACATATTCTTTTTCCTTCTCCCGCAAAATTAGTAAAAAAGAATGACACGCACAAGCATAACTACAGAAAAAACGCATGGCTTAGCGTCACGCCAGACCATGCGTCGGTAAATATGTAACTCAAGTTTCGTAAATACTCAACTTTTGGAGTTATAAGGAGTTAAAGGACAATACCATTTGTTAGTTTCAAGCAGTAAACGGAGAAAACAATTGTCTTCTATCTTCTTTTATCTCCTTCCTACTTCCTCTATCTACCAAGCAAGCACTCAACTTTTGGAGTTATAAGGAGTTAAAGGGAGTTATAAGGAGTTAAAGGACAATACCATTTGTTAGTTTCAAGCAGTAAACGGAGAAAACAATTGTCTTCTATCTTCTTTTATCTCCTTCCTACTTCCTCTATCTACCAAGCAAGCAGAGCTTGCGAAACTTGAATATGTAAGAAAAACGCACAACTACAACTCTATGGTGAAACCTGCCACCAGATATGCCTTCTGCGTAGAAGGGTTACATGACACCTCTCCGAACACCGGCAGGGCAAACTTCTTACACAACGGCAGCTCCTTGGTACAGCGCAGCGCCACATTGGTAACGGCAAAGCCATTGACATCTGCATAGAACGATGTGTAATAAGGCACTATGCCCACAGTGGCTGTCCAGTCACACTTAGCCAACTTGAAAGGCGCACTCACCTCTGCATACGATGAGTAGGCGCGCTTGCCGCTCTTGTTTACGCCGTCGGCGCCGGCAAAGTTGGTAAACCATTTCACTGCTGCAACACCGAAGTCATAGCCTACGTATGCCTCCCACACATGCGGTGTGGAGTGTGCACGATAATCCAGATACTTGTTCTCTGCTCCGCGCACAGAGAAATAGTAGTCTGTCACACCCACTGAGAAACCGCCCGTAGCATACTCCAGCGTCAGGTCAAACTCCTTCGCGTCATCCTTATTGATGAAACCAAAGCTACCCCATGCCGTGAGCGACAGCCCCTTGTATGCCAGTCCTGCCGTAGGCTGTATGGCGGCATCGCCCAGCTCCTGACCACGCCATATATATCGTGTTACCACATCGGCACCTACAGTACCCTCTATCTTATCCTCGGCTTTCGCCACGCCCACACATGCCATTACCATAGTCATGAGGGCAATTATCCTTGTTCTTTTCATACCTTCTAATCTTTTTAGTTTTTAGTATTAGTCTTCGTTGGATTAAGGATTAACGGACTAAGGATTAAGGTTTGATTGGTAATAAACCTTATTCTTTCTTCCTTCCGCCCTTATTCCGTCTTCCTTTTAGTTATAGCAACTTTCTCCATGCTCATACACGTCAAGACCTTCCTCCTCTATTATCTTGTCGCAACGCAGACCGTGAGTGTACTTGATAGCGTTGAAGATTATCAGACCTGCCACGAAGGCAAATGCTGCCACCACTACAGCTCCCAAGGTCTCCACGCCTACACGTCCCAGAACTGTTGACGCACCGCAGTCCACACCACTGATAGCAGGGTCACAGAACACACCGCAAAGGATTGTTCCGAGCAGACCGCCAACACCATGTACTGACACAGCACCTACAGGGTCGTCAATCTTACATTTCTTATCAATGAATGCAACAGACAGACACATTACTATGCTTACCACTGCACCGATGATAGCAGAAGCGCCGATGCTCACGCAGTCACATCCTGCCGTGATGCCCACCAGACCTGCCAGCACACCGTTACATACCATTGACAGTGAAGGTTTGCCGTCAACAAGCCAGGTATATGCCAACGCTGCCAGTCCACCTGTAGCAGCAGCCATGTTGGTGGTAACAAACACATGACTCATGCTCACTGCATTAGCATAGCCAGTAGCAGCCACCGTAGAACAAGGGTTGAAGCCAAACCATCCTACCCACAGGCAGAACACACCCAACGCACACAGTGCAAGGTTGTGACCTGGTATGGCGCGGCTGTTGCCGTTCTTGTCATACTTACCAATACGTGGCCCCAGCACCATGGCACCGGCAAGTGCCAGCGCACCGCCACACAGGTGTACCACCGTAGAACCGGCGAAGTCATGGAAGCCAAGCTCAGAAAGCCAGCCTCCGCCCCATGACCAGTGGCCCTCTATAGGATACACAAAGGCAGATATCAGCATGGAATAGACAAAATACATAGAGAACTTAGTGCGCTCCGCCATCGCACCCGACACTATCGTAGCTGCCGTAGCGCAGAATACCGTCTGGAAGATAAACGTACACTCTGCCGGCACGTTAGAGTCGGTACCGATAAAGCCGAAGCCTTCCCAACCGAAGAGGCTTGTGCCTGCGCCGTACATTATTGAGAATCCCAATATCCAGTATAGCACCGAGCCACACATGAAGTCACAGAAGTTCTTCATCAATATGTTAGCAGTATTCTTGGAACGTGTCATTCCAGCCTCCACAAGGGCAAAGCCCGGCTGCATCCAGAACACCAGCATCGCTCCCAGCAACACCCACAGCGTGTCCAGTCCGTTTACATAGTCTTTGGCCTCCTCGGCCACAGCCGTCACAGGCGCGGCCGTCATCAAAATATCTGTAATCATAATCTTAATCATTTTAGTTTTCGTTTTCGTCGGATTAAGGATTAACGGACTAAGGATTAAGGTTTGATTGGTAATAAACCTTATTCTTTCTTCCTTCCACCCTTATTCCGTTTTCGTCTTCGTTGGATTAAGGATTAAC
>DFLE01000054.1 GCA_002373375.1 Prevotellaceae bacterium UBA3627 | reverse complement strand
TTATTCACTGCTGATTGACAATTTTTGATTTCTCAGATTTTATTACTGAATATCTAGATTATACTGATTATTCTTGTTACTTCACTGATTTGAAACTGCAAAACGTTCAAATTTTAGTGATGTTTCACCGAAATTGATTAGCAATGCCACTTCATAGCCTGCGACTTTCGCGTAATTTATCGTCTGCGAGCGATGCATGTCATCAAGTTCTCTGACCGCTTTCAGTTCTACTATTACCTTGTCATCACAAATGAAATCAGGAATAAACTCCGCATGAAGTTGTACTCCTCTGTAATTGATATGCAAGGCAGGCTCACGCTTAAAAGGTATTCCTATGGATTGGAACTCCTGTTCAAGAGCCTCTTGATAGACCTTTTCTGCAAATCCACAACCAAAATAACGATGGACAGTCATAGCTGCACCAATTATCTTGTGTGTCAGTTCTGTGTATTTGTATTCGGCCATATCGTTTGCAGAATCTGTGAAATTCTCAAATAGTCAGACAGGAAATCTGCTTAATCGGTGCAATCTGTGGTAGAAAATCAATTAAATTAACGTATTGAAGTATTCTACGAGTTCGTTGACTACGAATGGCTGTCCCTTTACCTGGTTGAACTGAGCCGGTACGAAGTTGTCAACCTTCATGCGGAGGTAACCGGCCAGCTGACCCATGTTCTGTTCTGCCACTACCACCTTCTTGTACTTCGTGAGTACCTCAGCGGTATTCTTTGGCAATGGGTTGAGGTAACGGAACTGTGCCATGGCAACCTTCTTGCCCTGAGCACGCATCTCGTCCATAGCAGCGTGCAGGTGTCCGAAGGTAGAACCGAAGCCCACGATGAGCAGGTCAGCGTCATCCTTGTCGCCCAGCACCTCAAGGTCTGGCACCTCTATGTTAGCAATCTTCTGAGCACGCTTGCGTGTCATGAGGTCGTGGTTCTCTGGGTTCGTAGAGATAGCACCCGTCTTGTCGTCCTTCTCCAGTCCGCCGAGGATGTGCTGGAATCCCTCACGGCCAGGCACAGCCCAGTAGCGTGTGCCGTTCTCAGCACGCATATATGGAGTCCACTTGCCCTTCAGCTCCTCTGGTACGTATGGAGGATTGATGCCGTCCATCTTGGCGAGGTCAGGCAGCAGGAATGCGCTTGAGCCGTTGGCGATGAAGGCGTCGGTCATCAGCACTACAGGAGTCATGTGCTCCAGTGCCATCTTGGCTGCGTCATACGCTGCATAGAAACAGTCTGTAGGACTGGTAGCTGCGATTACTGGCATTGGTGACTCACCGTTACGTCCGTAGAGACACTGCAAGAGGTCTGTCTGCTCAGACTTTGTTGGCAGACCTGTTGCCGGACCGCCACGCTGTACGTCGAGCACCACGAGAGGCAGCTCCATGATAACGGCGAGGTTCATAGCCTCTGACTTAAGACAGATACCAGGACCTGAGGTAGATGTCACTGCCAGTGCACCGGCGAATGACGCACCTACTGCTGACGCGCATCCTGCTATCTCGTCCTCACACTGCACTGTGGTTACACCCAGTGACTTGTGCTTTGACAACTCATGCAGCACGTCGGTTGCAGGAGTGATAGGATAAGAACCGAGGTAGAGCTTCAGGCCTGCCTTCTCGGCAGCGGCGATGAAGCCGTATGCAGTAGCCTTGTTACCTGTGATGTCCATGTAACGGCCAGGCTTGTTCTGCTTAGACTCAATGCGATACACATTGGCAGCGCTTGAGTGAGTGTTGTGACCGTAGTCGTAACCAGCCTGTATCACCTTTATGTTTGCCTCTGCTATGGCAGGCTTCTTGGCGAACTTGTCGCGCAGGAAGTTAGCCACCAGGTCAAGGTCGCGGCTGAAGAGCCAGCACACCAGTCCGAGGGCGAACATATTACGACACTTCAGCATAGCCTTGTTGTCCATGCCAGAGTCCTTCAGTGTCTCCTTGACGATAGTTGTCATAGGGCACTGTATTACGCGGTCAGGGTCGATATTCATCTCACCGAGGTAGTCAGCTGTCTGGAACTGAGCCTTGTCAAGGTCTGACTGCTGGAAAGAGTCGGTATCGATGATGATAGTAGCATTCTTCTTGGCATACTTGTACTGAGTCTTGAGCGCAGCAGCGTTCATAGCCACCAGCACGTCACACTCGTCACCAGGTGTGAACACCTGACCGGCACCGATGTGTACCTGGAAACCAGACACACCCGTCAGCGAGCCTTGTGGGGCGCGGATGTCAGCAGGATAGTCAGGGAATGTTGAGATACTGTTGCCCACGGTGGCTGACACCGTGGAGAAGATGTTTCCGGCGAGCTGCATACCGTCGCCAGAGTCACCTGAGAAGCGTACGACCACCTGGTCGAGCTCTTTGATGTCTAATGCTTCTGCCATTTTTCTCTTTGCTTTGATATAATGTTTTTGTGAATATACAATCTTTCTTAAAAATGCAAAGTTACACCTTTTTTATTAAAACACAAAATAATACGGCTTCAAAAAATACTAAAAGTCAGCAAAACAGCCGTTTTCTTGACATTTTGTAATTATTTCGCCTGTTTTCGTGACGATAAAACTTAACAGTAAAAACACGCCGTTGTATGCACATGACATAAATTAAGGGATAGGACATTTTCGTCTTTTCGCCTTTTTATTTTTGTCAACGAGAAAACGCAAACCAGGAGAAAAATGACCTTTTGAATGGGCGAAAATCATCATTTTTCATCTCTTTTTTCGTGAAAGCATAGCTTTTACATTGTCATTCGATAGCTTTCACGATGAGAAACGATAGCTTTCACACCCTGAAAGCATAGCTTTTATGACGCGAAAACCATCGTTTTTTCATGTTTTTTTGTAACCTATCACTGATTATCAGCGAGTTACAACCATCCGTAGATTTCGCTGTATGCGACCAGCAGGAAATAATTTTGAAATATCACAAGCATGAGGCGTTAACAGAAGGCTCCAAATAGGACATTTTTGTCATCGGCTAACATAAATCAAGTCCAATTCAACACCGTATTCATATATTTCTTTGAACATGAATTGCCCGGATTATTTCCCACAGATAACACAGATAAACACAGATTTTTATTTACGAACACGAATCAATCGAATAGAGCGAATCTTTTTTGTGCCCTAACGGGCAGAAATCCAATAAGAATCTTTTTTATAATCTCAGGCTCTTTGAGCCAGAAATATTTCTGAGCCGACAGGCTACAAAGATTTTCTAAAAGATTTTCTATGATTTCTGCTCCGAAGGAGCATGGGGAGAGAATCAGAACGGTGGGCAAAGCATTGGCTACGCAAAATTATGTGTCATTTCTTTTGCACGATAACAATAAATAGCTATCTTTGCATTAAGCATGATGAAAGACAACGGTATGGAGAAATACAGGAAATGGGGCTGCGGATGCCTTTACAGTATAATCGGTATTGCGATTGTCGCTGCCATATACTATGGTAACGTATCTTCAGACGGTGCCCCTGCTGACACTTTCCAGTCACAGGATACTGCAGACACTCTTCTGACTTCTCCTTATGGCAAAGCTGTGTACAATCAACAAAGAAAAGACAAAGAAAGGCCCACTGACGAGGCTTACCGCAAAGGGTATGACGAAGGGTTTGAACAAGGCAAGAGCGATGGCAAGATAGGATTCAGTCATGCCCACAACTATGATGACTCCAACAAATACCAGGGCTCTTACAGTAAGAGATACAAGAAGGGATATGAGGACGGGTATGATGAAGGCTACATTGAAGGATGGGCCGACTATGAGGACGCCCAGGAGGAGGAGAACGAAGATGAGGATGAGGACATTACAGATGACTGGTAATGGCTGAGCAAAGTTGAGTAAAACTTATTATTTATTTGGTTGATTAAATTTAATTTTATATCTTTGTAGCACATTAACCCACCTAAAACAATAACTAACACTACTCAACTTTCTGAAGTAGTCAAGTAGACAGTAGTTAAGTAGTTAAGACAATACAGAATACCTCAGCATGAGCCTCGGTTCGTCAATAAACAGCAAATAGCCAGGGTAATGTCTTAACTCCTTTACTTCTTTACTCCTGAAGACTAAGAAGTTGAGTACAAGCGAAACTTAACTAACACTAAATAATCATGTACGACAAAGAACGCGGATTATACATTGCCCATTCAGAGAACGGGGCATTGTCAATATTAGGAAAGATGGCTAACCGTCACGGACTTATTGCCGGCGCTACCGGTACTGGTAAGACGGTGACTCTGCAAGTGATGGCCGAGACATTCTGTCAGGACGGCGTGCCTTGTTTCATGGCCGATATGAAGGGCGACCTCAGCGGTATATCACAGGCAGGACAGATGAACTCGTTTATAGAGAAACGTATGCCTGAGTTTGGCATAGAGAACCCTGAGTTCCAGCCATGCCCGGTGAGATTCTATGACGTGTTTGGTGAGCAGGGACACCCCATGCGTGCCACCATATCACAGATGGGACCGCAGCTGCTGTCACGCCTCATGGGACTGAACGAGACGCAGGACGGTGTGCTGAACATCGTGTTCCGCATAGCCGATGACCGCGGACTGCTGCTGCTCGACCTGAAAGACCTGCGCGCCATGCTCGACTGGGTGTCAAAGCACGCAAAGGAGTACACCACCACCTACGGCAACATATCAACACAGACGGTGGGAGCCATACAGAGGGCACTGCTGCAACTGGAGAACCAGGGAGCGGACAAGTTCTTCGGCGAGCCGTCGTTTGACATCAACGACCTCATGCAGTGTGAGGGCGGCAAGGGTGTGATGAGCGTACTGGCCGCCGACAAGCTGATGATGCAACCAAAGCTCTACTCCACCTTCCTGCTGTGGCTGCTCAGCGAGCTCTACTCCACCCTTCCAGAGGTGGGTGACATGGAGAAGCCAAAGCTGGTATTCTTCTTTGACGAGGCACACATGCTCTTTGACGGTACCAGCAAGGCACTGCTCGACAAGATAGAACAGGTAATACGCCTGATACGCTCCAAGGGCGTGGGCATATACTTCATATCTCAGCTGCCTACGGACATTCCTGAGAACATCCTCGGACAGCTGGGCAACCGCGTGCAGCATGCCCTGCGCGCCTACACCCCGAAGGACCAGAAGGCAGTGAAGACCGCCGCCGACACCTTCAGGGCCAACCCTGACTTCAAGACCGACGAGGCCATCATGAACCTGGAGACGGGTGAGGCGCTGGTGAGCTTCCTTGACGAGAAAGGTGCGCCTACGGTGGTTGAGAGAGCCAAGATACTGTTCCCACTCAGTCAGATAGGAGCAGTGACAGAGGCTCAGCGCTCAGACATCATACAGCGGAGCAGCATAAAGGGCAAGTATGACACCCCTGTTGACCGTGAGAGTGCCTTTGAGCAACTGATAGCCGAGGCTGAGGAGAACGAAGCCGAGAACGAGAGCAATGGCAAGGCAGGCAAGGAGAAGCCCGGACTGATGAAGAAGATATGGAAGGGTATCATCACCGCCATAACGGGAACGCTGGCAGCCATGCTCGGCACCTACGTCAGCGACAAGATAACGGGCAAGAAGTCCAAGAGCAGCGGTTCACTCACCGGCCGCATGGCGAAGAACGCCACCAGCTCTGTGACACGCACCATCACCCGTGACATACTGGGCAACCTGGTGAAGTAGATTGATAACTTCTGATAATCCACGCAGGATTATCTCTATAACGGATTTCACCGATTACACGGATTATTGTCATTGCTGATTATCAGCAGGCTGTTAATCCGTATAATCGGTGAAATCCGTTGTTTACATATGACACCTCCCCCCCCCCGCAAGGTTACTGTTGTAGCAGTGGAAGTGCTTCCACGAACTGCTCAAGGGCATCCGCAGCCAGTCCTCCTGATATGATAGTGCCGTCGGGAGCGAAGATGATGGTCTCTGGCAGCGACATTATGCCGTATACCGTAGTGGCTTCCATAGCCCACCTCTCTTTCTCCTCTTGCGTGGGCACAGAGAGGTGTTCGTAGCAGAGGTCGCGTTTCCTCACGTAGTTTTTCCACCTTTGCTTGTCAGCGTCAAGCGACAAACCGATGAAACGTATGTTCTTGCCCTTGTGTCGCTTTGCCATGCTCTTCATGTGTTTGCAACCCTTATGGGCGGTCCAGTCACGCTCCTCCCAGAATTGCAGCACCACGTAGTCGCCATGTCCTATGTATTCACTCAGATGATGACTGTCTCCAGACGTGTCAACACACACGGCATCGGCAAACATACGTCCCGGCTGCCGCTTCAGTAGTCCGTTATAATACTGTCTTATAGGCTGCATCATGGGATGGTCGGCGTACGGCAATGATGAGTCAAGGCATGGTGCCAGGTCTGATACGCTCATTGATGTGATGTCGGAGGTCAGCAGCCATACGGGGATGATGTTATCGCTGTTCTCCGCTATCAGTTGCATCCTCAGCCTGTGGGCGCGCTCCGTCAAACGGCGATACCCTGCTGTGTCCATCACAGTGTAGTCACCATCGGCGGCACGACTGGCATATTTCAGCATTTCAGGCTCTAAGGCTTTCATCCTGCGCTGCACCTCAGCCATACGCTCATTGAGCGGCGAGCCGCTGACGGTCATCCCCACGAGGTCAACCTGTACCGGCACGGTGTCAGCAAAGAGAGTCAGGCGGTTGCCTCTCCTGTCACAGAGGGTGTAGGGCTGATTTTGAGTCGCCATGAAACTCAGTTTGAAACTGCCGTTCTTTGGCAGCGCGGCGCACCGGAAAATGTCTGGCGCGTAAGAACTTGCGGTGACCCTGCCCACTGATGTCCCGCTGACGTTCACCGTCAGCTGCGGCGCGGGTGCGTCGCCGAGGTCAAAGTCCAGTTTAAGCATACGCACATTGTCAGGGTCGATGAAGGGACCGCTCTCGGTGTCAACCGTAGTGTGCGTCTGCATCATGACAGGACGCACGGCCTTTTCTAAGCGTCGCATTACCCTTGCAAGCATATACTTAGACTCTGGTGTCATCTTACGCTTGTTGAGGACTGGCATTTCCTTTATCATATTGTCATATTGCTGCTGCGTCAGTTTACCGTCGTAGTTCTCCGTCAGTTTGTTCAGCATATAGATATAGAGGTCTGTTTTTACCCCATTGCCATTCATCGACAGCTCATTCAGCTTCCTCATCTGTGCCCGTAGGGATTCATATTTCCACTGGTCACTTACGTCCGACTGTGTGGTCGCATTATAATTTCTTAATGCGGTTTCCGCATCATTAATCTGCACCTTCAGCGTCCACTCCCCCTTGTTGAACTTAAACAGCATACCGTCAAGCGTACACCAAGGCTTGCCCTCAGCATCGGTAAACCGCTCAATCTTCCACCTCATGCCGTAGTATGCCCGGCCGTCGGTGTCGTTAAGGGTCAGAAGGCGCACGTTGTAGCATGAGTCCATGTCATATCGTCCGTATATGCCATAGTAGAAATTATCTTTGCGGTGATATTGCAGTTGCCACGGCTCGCAGTTGCCCTTGTTGCACTGATAGGTCATGTCGGCCTCGCCGATGCTGGCGGCAAATGCCTCCTTGAGCCTTGTCAGGGCCTGCGGCTCACTGAGGCTGTCACCCTCGGCAGCCAATTTGAAGTGCCACTGCTCCATGGCGTGGCTCCAATGGGTGTCCTTGGTTAGTAACTGTCCAGACGTGAGGAAAGCCTCAAACGCCTTGTCCATGTTGGCCGCAGCAGTGAATGTCTCTGCCTGTATGGTCGCGCACCATAGCATGATGGCGGCAAGCAATATCTGTTTTCCGTGTCTCATGTTTCTCTTGTTTAATTAAAGGTGGGTTCTAAAAGGATTTTACGTAATACGATGCTCCGCTCTCCAGAGCCGTAACCTCGTTTACGGCATCGTGAAGGCGGCTATTCTCACTGATTACCCTTTCCATGTAGTCCATGTAGCAACTGTCACCGACACTGGCAAGGCTTGCCTCAAGCATCTCTGTCTGGCGGCTGATATCGTATGCCTGCGTGACCTCCGCCGATGGCGCTTTGTGCTTGGTGGCAACGCGTCTTTGCCCATAAGTGTTTCCCGCAACAGTACGCGACGTGGCTGCCTTGTCCCGGGTGTCGGCCGCATCCGTCTGCGTAGTGTGTGCGTTTGCCATATAGTGTGTGGAGAGAGTATCCGTCACTGTAGTATGCCGTGCCACGGTCGCCGTCTGTCCCGGTCCGTCCCCTCCTCTGTTAGAGAGTATGAACAACAGCAGCGCACATGCTGCGGCCGCAAGGAGCGATGAGGCAAACATCCTTATTCCCGAAAGTCCTTTGATAATATGGAAGGGCGTAGCCTTTTCGTCAACGTTACCGTCAGCGGTCTCGTCTTTGTTAACGGTCTCGTCCTCGTCAGCGTATTCGTCCACTCCAAAGATACGTTCCATGATGCTTTCCGTCATCTCATCAGCATCCTTTATTATGGGCTGCCGTCCCTGCAAGTCATTGAGTATGTCGTCAATCTTCCTCATAACCTAAACATTTAAGTCTTTTGCGTACCGTCTGGCGTGCCACATACAAGTTGCTCTTCACCTGTCGTGCATCCAGCCCCGTTATCTGTTCCACCTCGTCTGATGACAGTCCCTCCAACTGGCACAAGGTGAACACCAGTCGCTGCTTCTCACTCATTCCCTCAGACATCACTCTCACTATCTTGACCCACTCTCCGCACTCCAGCTCACGGTGGATGTCGCTATCAGAGGCAAAGCGCCGTATTGCGTCCTCGTCCCCGGGCAGGTGCGTGATAAAGCGTCGGCGCCTGATGCGGTCAAGACACAGCCGTGTGGCTATGGTGTAGAGCCATGTCGAAAGCGGTCTGCGCTCGTCATAACGGCCTATGTGCTGCCATGCGCGGATGAAGGTCTCCTGCACCGCGTCCTTAGCCTCTTCCTCGTCAGCAAGCATCTTCACGCCAAGTGAGAACAGCATACGCTGATAGGTCTGCACCACCCACCGGAAGGCATTCTTATCGCCTTCCTTACACCGCCGCACTATGTCCGTTTCCTCATTTGTCATCAATTTCGTGTGCCTCTACATCTTGTTATACGCCTGAAAACTCCAGAAGTCAAAAAAAAGAGCCGTAATAACCTTAAAAAGTTTTGTTGTCTGTATACAAAGTTACACATTCATTTCCTTTCCACAAAAGGAATGACAAAAAAGAGTGTACCGCCTCACGGCAGGTACACCCCTATCATCAATTTCGTGTGTCTCTACATCTTGTTATACGCCTGAGAGCTCCAGAAGTCAAAAAAAGAGTGTACCGCCTCACGGCAGGTACACCCTATAAACTTTAACAACCAATAAAAGAAGTTGATTGTCCATGAAACAATTATCTTATAAACAGCATCTCGCGATACTTAGGCAGAGTCCATACCTCATCGTCCACCTTGGCCTCAAGTTTGTCGATGTGGTAACGTATCTGATCCATCAGCGGCTCCACGGTGTCGTGGTAGGCAATGGCCTTCTCGCGCTCGG
>DFLE01000001.1 GCA_002373375.1 Prevotellaceae bacterium UBA3627 | reverse complement strand
ATCCTATCCCCACCTCTTCCTCCCTTCCTCCTTCTCTTATACCCTCATACCATCTTCCTGTCTCCTTCCGCCCTCTCTCGTCCACTCCCCTCCTCTCCCTGTCTTCTTATACCTGCTCTCATCCCCTTCTGTCCCCTCCCATCCTACAACAAAAAAATCAGGGCTGTCACCTTTCGGGACAGCCCTGACTTTCTATTATCAATCAAATTATTACTTCAACAAGAGCTTCTTAGAGTCTATCAGATAGATACCTGAAGCGAAGCCACTGTAGATGCTTGTACCACGACGTACATCAAGTACTCTGACAAGCTGACCACCAGCACTGTAAACATTCAGAGTGGTATCGTAGGTACTCTCAACCACAATGCGCTTACCGCTTGGATAGATACGCAAGCCGTCGCTCTCTATCACGTCTTCTGTCTCCGGCTCCTCTATACCCTTATCCTCAAGGCTGATGCCGAGGGCACTGATATAGATTACCTCTGCCTCATTATTCTCCTGGAAGTTCTGGTATCCAGCCTTAGCAGGAGCACTGGCCGCTGCCGAAGTCATGTAGGCACGGAACGGATAGATAGGTGCGTTAGCAGTGAAGCGATCACCTAACGTCGCGTCTGCAGCTTCCTCATCTTCCGCGTCACTCTTAAGAGCAATAGCATACTTAGATGAGGACTTGTCATTAGCAAAGGCACCTCTGTAAGTATATGTTACAGTTTTGTCGAGTGTAGCAGATGTCTTGTTAGTCTCTACTGCGTCATCAGTTACTGTCACCTTAGCCGCAGATGCGCCAAAGACAAGTGACTGACCTGTCATATCAAACTCATAGAATCGGCTGCCAGGGAAGCTGACAACGAATGGAGTGTAAGCCTTGAAGGCCTCATGACCCACCGCATTATCAGTCATCTTGTAAAGCGGACGTACAAACTCTGCTCGTATCTCAGTGCCTGCCCTTACAATGCTATCCAAACCACGCAGCCAGTACTGCTGGCCGATGATGCCCGGGTTCTCCTCTGAGTTCTCATGCTCTTGCTGCTCTCCATAGAAGAAGCCAAGGCTTATCAGACGCTCCTTGAGCGTGTTGCGCTCATGAGCCGGAGTATCCTTATAGTCATAGTACTGGTTGATGCCAGACTCCAGACCGTCAGTATGAGAAACGAGTTTGGTTGACCTCACGGTGTAAGGCAGTGAGATGCTCTCCCAGCCCTGACCAGCCTTCTCCACATAGCCTGTCTCGACCTCCGGATTACGTACATACCAAGCGGTATCGGCAGTGAACTCAATAGGAGCGTTGAAGTCTTCCTTATCCACAAGATGCAGCAGGGAAGCCTGTCGTACTTGCCTGTCGGCAGATACTATAACCTGATGGAACTTGATGTCCTCCTCAGGCGTGGCAGCCACATAGTGCTCATCAGCCGTATTGACTATAGTACCGATGTTCGTGCTTGCCTTAGTATATACGAGCAGGTTCTTTGTGACACTCTCGTTACCGATGCCGAAGCCCCAGTAAGTCTTGTCCGCCATTGCGTCAGTCGGAGTATCCTTCGCAGGAGCGTAATATACACTCTGAAGTTTTGTAGGCTCGCCAGTAACACTACTACTTGACATTCCCTTATGATAATAGCCTGTAGGAATATCACCATCACGATAACAGCTGAAGTCAACAGCCGTCAAACGTGGGTCATGTACCATGGTCGCTACATTGTCAAGAGCATTGTAATAGAAGCCCTCGTCAAGCTTGGTACCATAGAAACCACTAGCGCGCCATACACGGTTATAGGCCTCCATATTCATGCTGCTTGATATAGTCTTTGGCAGAGAATCTGTCTCAACATCAAGTCTCTGGCCGAAGAGCAGGTAATCATTCCTCAGGGTGTCAACACCCATATCACCTGTTGCCTCCTCAGCATACGCCTCGCCGAACAGCGGTTTATAGACAACGCTCTTAATAGATTCTTCAGAGTAAGGATTTTTTTTCAACTTACGCTTTGAACCAGTTGTAGCATAGTTAATCTCAAACTCATACTCTCTGTTGTATCTCTTATTGAGAGTATCAGCCTCCGCCGATGAAAGCGTTGTCACTACGGCACGCGCATGGTCTATATAGTGACCCATCAGGTGACGTGTATCACTCTTACCGTATGCTGGAATATCGTTGTTACCGCTTCTCAGATATACCACGCCAGTGGTGTTACCGGTACGTGAGTCATTACGTCTTGCATACTGATAGTCACCGTTAGCATAGTACTGTTCAATGCGGTCGTAATTAGCAGCGCCACCAGTAGCACGACGATAACGTTCCTCCAGATAATACTTGTTGAGGTTGTATGCCACCTTGCCATACTTGAAGTCCTCGTCTGCTGCAACAGTGAGGTCATAGCAGTTGTCAAGACCCGTATTCTCCGCTGTCACGGCATCAGCCAGCACCTTCACGGCCTGCTTGTCGTGCATACCATACGCAAAACTGTTAAATACATGTACTGTATCATTCTTCACAGTCTGTGCTATCGGTCTGCCGATGACACCGAGGTTATACACTCCGCCAGACACTTTCTTGAACAGTGTCGGAGCATTGGTCAGACGGGTGCCGTCAGACATATCAATGCTATGGCCCATACCGTCAAAGTCGCCCTCGAAGTCCTGCTCAGGTGTATGATAGAACGCAGAAGTATTGGTATAAACAATGTTGTCCTGCAGATAGAACTGTGCATACTTACCTCCAGTAGGCACGTCTATCTTGGCGTTACCTATCTGTGCTTTGGTAATATACTTGCCCTCGTCATAGCGACCCACACTGTCAATAAAATTGTAGAACATCTGCATATCCTGATCATCTCGTATGTAGATACGTGGCTGGCTCAGAGGTGCTACATACTCTGGCTCTGGGTTAGCAGTCAACCAATCGGTCTGGTGTGCCTTGTCCATATCAGCGAAGCCGTCAGTAACCTTCTGCTTATCCCAATTAGCCTTTGCCTTAGCATATACCTCGCTGCCGTAAGCTCTTGCCACAGCCTCTGAGAGGTGCAGATGCAAGTCCTTGTTCTCTGAGTGCGGATCCATACGGTGATAGTTGTGTACGAGCAGTGAATCGGCCGTAACCATATCAACCGGGAAGATTTTGCCATCCAAGCCATTGAACTCAATACCATACTGCACACCGTAACCGTTCATGAAGTAGTATGCCGGAACCTCAAGATAGTTCTCAGTCTCATTATATACACTACCCTTGAACACACCGTTTCTTTCAGAAGACTTGGTCATCTTGAACGAGTCATAGCCCTTCGGCGCGCCGGCCGCGGTGGCAGTAGCAGGTGTCCAGTTCGTCTCGTCACAGAACGACCATGTACCATCTGTATTCTGCTTACGCTGACCAATACGCCAGTAGTAACCTATCGGAGCCATTGACTCATCGGCATCAATCTGTACGCTGTCAGTAACAAGTTTGATCATCTCGCCCGGCAGAGCACAGTTCATGATGTCAATATGACCGCGAACCTCTGGACCCTGCACATAGTCTATCGTCAGATAGAGTGTGTAAGAGTAGTTTTGTTGAGTATGGAACAGTACACCACTCCTTGTGAAAGTTCTGTCATCACCATCTACAGTCATAATGAAGCCTGTATCATCACCGCCCCATTTGAGAGAGTTAACCTTCCAGTATTGCGTGTCACTGTCATCTGCAAGAATATACAACTCTCTCATATCCAGCGACTCATACTGGTGAGTAGCATCACTGAAGTAGTAATAAGTGCTATCCATTTTTATAGTATTACCACCTGCACCCATACTTGCACCTGTGCCGCCGACCATACTGTCATAATTCTTATCTTTGAATATCTGGTTAACGTTCAGGTACTGCTTTTTGGCTGTTGTACCGTCATCCTCCAACGCCGGAACAGTGAGTACGATAGTTGACTGACAAGACTGAGACAGATGCTTGTTATAGTAGGCACTGGTAGTATTGTCAACCTTATCCTCCAACTGCAGGGTTATGATAGGATTATCTGTCAGGATCGTGTTAGTCAGCGCTGCCTCTGGCTTAGCGGTATAACGCATGATTGTACCCGTAGCACCTTCTCCGTCATACTTCAGGGTCGTACTGTCCTTGACACCAACTCGCAGATGATAGTATTTATCTTGCCAACGAGTATTATTGGTGACATCAGCCAGTTCATTCAAGCCCTTTTCCTGCATTGAAGTAGGATAAGCCGTCAGGCTGTCAGCTGAGTAAGCGCCATCGATATCACAAGAGCCGAATGAAGCAGGGTGATTACTACGCCATGTCACACTGTGAAGCGTAGGCGTCTGTCCCTTCTTGGCACCCTGCATGATTGTCAGCACGTCAGAGTTATCCGTATCAAACCTCAGACCGTTTACTCGGCTGTCTGATGTATAACCGGTGATGTGCAACTGGTAATAGTAGTTGTAACCCTCGATATACCAGTAGTGGATGTCATCCTCTTCCTCCGGTGACTTACCACCCTTCTTAGCAGCATCGTATCCATCAGGATAGCAATCGTCAAGGATATAACGTTTATTCTTTGCATCATAAGGGAACACGAAGTTACCAGTTGTCATGAGGAAGTCTTTCTCTGTCTTAGGATCACCATCATATGCCGGACGCTTATGCACATTATCCGCATAAATGTAGCCACCACCCTCATCAATACGCGCGCTGAGGAGGTTAACCTCCGCAACACCAACGATAGGACCATAGAAGACTGAGTCTTTCATAGCCACACGCTGATAAGAGCTTCCGTCATCATCAGTAATAGTCGATTCAACCAACTCACTTGACACATTTTGTATCTTCAGCGCATAACCGGAACTGATACCTATCATGTTCTTGGCTGTCGCGTCGTTACGCTTGTTGAATTCTCCACCGGTTATCAATGCGGGCTCAGAATAATACTTGTCCACGTAATCCTGTTTCTTCTGCACATAGGTAGTATCGTTAGGAAGATGACGACGACCACCACTGAGGAACGGGTCGGTAAACGAAGTATTAGTATATAAACAACCTACATAAAGGATGTGGTTAGACAACCCGAGGAAGTTACGAGCGCCCTTTGTACCCTCCGTAGAGTTTGAGATACGGCTAACGACCTCTCTCAGAGAGTCGGTGTCGTTGATGTGACTTATCATCTGAAGCTCGCCGATACGCGACAATGAGTAAGGAGTAGTGTTGGTCACGTTGGTAGCGTAGTCACGCGCACCAAGCATGATGACATTACAATCCTCCAAACGCAGCATATCCATACGCTGGAACGAGTTCATCAGCAACGCACCGTCGGCAGTCTTACCGCCACCGAAGCCGTAGCCCTTCAACTCACCAGTACGGAAGCCCTCAGAGAATGAGAGGTGACCGTCTCCGTACATACCACCCTCAGCGTCGAAGTTGTATGCGCTGACATACGTACCAGTATAATAAGCAGGTTTCGGCTTAGACTTACCGGCGAAGTATGTGTTCTCCTGGAACACGTAGTGATAGTGACCACCGTCATCCTTATAATAGTATCCGAACATATCGGTACCGTCAGGCAGGACGATAGGCTCCATCTCCTGTTCTGAGATAGAGATGTGGTTCTTGTCACCAGCCGCTGGTTCTTTGGTGTAACCGCCTTCCATGTCCACCTTATCCCAAACGACCATGGTAGTATTACCACCATAACCCACAGATGAGATAAGATAATCCTCCGGGTCAACGTTATACTGCTCGTCATACCTCAGTACAATAGTGTTGTTGGCCATCACAGAAGAACCAGATGCGAGAGAGTAACCACCACCATAGATAGCCTCGTCAATCGTGATTGCAATGTCATTCCAATCCAGCTCCACGTCAGAAGGAGAAGTGATCTTATGGGTGAAATCACTTGTTGCCACGTCTTCATCGGCATCTACTATGCCTTCATAGAGCGTAGGTGCTATAATATCACCCTTCATCAACTTAACCTGCTGCTTAATAGCCTTATCCCAGTCACCATTGATGTTCTGAGACATCTTTTCACGGTTACCTGGATCCTCATCCTTACGTTCTACTTTATACTCTTTCTGCTTCTCGGCAACATAGTACTCAGGATAACCTACGAGCAACTGTGTGCTACCCCAGAGATAACCGGCATAGCTACCACCTGTTACTGAGTGCAGTGTATGACCGTTATAGTAACGCACGTTAGTGTTACCTACGACATTACCCTGCAGACCGCCACCGAAGATGTAGTTCGCAGACGTACCTACATCTTTGAACTCACGATAACTCTCAAACTTTCTGTCATCCTCGTCAGGAGAGAGCGAGAACATACCCTTGGCACCTGTGCTTTGCGAACCATCTGTATAGATGGTATCTGCCTTTGTCTCACAATGCACGCCCTTGCCTATGAGTACGTATGTATCACCATACACATAGGAGTTAGTACCATAGCCGGCACCATATACGTTACATGCAGGCTCCGCAGAGTTGGCCGCATTAAGGAAGTAGTCAGAGCGGAGTCCTTCCAGCATATTACTGCGCAGGTCAACAAGCACGTCACCTACGATGTTACCGGTAAAGTAGCAACCGCCATAGACATTACCACCGCTGTACTCATTATGCTTCACTCCACCGTCAGATGTCACCTCCTTGATGCTTGGCTTGAACTTGTTCTCCACCAGAAGGTTAATCATCGGGTTCTTACCCTTACGCTCACCCAGCAGATAACCACCTGTATGGCTTGTTATCTTGCCTGAGTAAGTATTATAGAACTCATAATTGGCATTGTTACAACCGCCGATAATATGGCCGGTCACTGTAAGTCCCTTCGGGAAGTGCACATCAACGACCTTACCCTCGTCATCACCACTCTCTATAGGATAGACGTTCATGTTACCACGGTTACCACCACAGCAGATGATACCGATAGTGGTATTCGTAACAGTACCATCCTTTGAGCCGTTCCAAGTCAGCTTAGGCTGTACGGACATCTCCACAGGCTGGAAGTAGAGGTCAATCAAGTGCGGATAGACCTTGTGTCGGTCTTCCTTCTCCACTGACAGATACGCTGTTGAGATAGAGACGTTAGCCGGATCTCTGTCCCATATCACGGTATCAGAGAGGTTAATTCCATTGATATACTGGAAGTCCGTGAGGAACGGATTCTGCTCAGAGTCCATGAAGAGCGCATCGCCATCAGAGCCGAGGTAAAGTCCACCGAGGTCCACATAGTCACCCACGTTGACTTCCACCACAGGAGTGTGGTTTGTTCCGTAAATAGTAGCGGAGTTACCGCCACCGAACACATTACCATGTACCTTCAGAGGCTCAGAGGATGTTCCCTTCATATCAACACGGCTCTCAACCGCAAGCGGTCTGAACGTACTGATGTTGACCACAGTCTGAGCAGGTGAAGCAGCACCGGCGCTGACCATACCAGGTCTCATAGGAACGGTATAGACGAGGTCATAGGTTTCACCGTTCGACTCATAGTTCTCGTTAGGAGTAACCTTTGTCTCACCGTTCTTACCTAAGGCGTAGAGGTAGTCACCGTTACCGCCGCCATAGACGTCACCGTATATAGTACCGCCACGGAGCAACACATGGGTACCGTCACCCGCAGTATGGTCTTTCTCGTTGTTCTGAGTGCCTACCACGCCAGATACGTCATTGGCACCATATACATTCTCATTGATGAACAGTTTGCCATTAGCTTTATGATAAGGGGTAGCCACGAAAGTAGAGTCGCCATGCTGTCCGATGGTAACCTGCGTGTTACGCAGCACGTCACCTATCACGCCACCGCCAAACACCTCATCTATATCACCTGAAGTGACAAGTATCTTAGAGTTATTTACCGTAGCGAAGTAACCACCTGCAAAGGCACGACGCATGAAGGTGTTGCCACCAATATGCACGTTGGAGTTGCCAGCGACCTCACCACTATAGCCACCGCCGATAATATCAAGCAGAGACTGATAGGTCTTGAATCTCTTGTAGAGAGGAACTTTATTTTTCTGGAAATCAGCGGAAGGCTCGGCATCTCCCTTAATGCTCACATCAACATAAGTATCATGCGTCACCTTCGTACCGGCACCGTAACCAGCACCGAAGACAGAGAAGTGCGCGGAACCCACCTTGTCATATATCTCTTTCCACTCAGGCTGCTCAAAGAACGTTCCCTCATAAACAGTACCAAGTATAGTATTATCCTGCAGGAGTCCCTTTGTCATCTTGACATAGGTGTTGCCACCGATTGTAGAGCATGCATTACCGCCGCCATAAATATTATGGTTGACGATGAATGTACGGCTTACAGGATTATACTGCGGCACATACGTATGACTGCCGTAGATGTTAGCCGGAGCCCACGCACGCAGGTCGTTGCCGAGTGTATCCTTGTCGAGCCACATCTGTGATACGCACCACTCACCACCATTCACACTCACATAAGTGTTACCTGTAATCGCGGCATCAGTCTTGCTGACGCTCCCGCTTGCGAGGGTGTCAACCCTTCCGTAGCCACCGCCAAAGACATTATAGCCTAAGTAGCCGCCGTTGATCTCAAGCTTGGAGTTACCATAGACGGTACCGTTCTCACCACCAGCATATACCCTGTTCCACAACCATGGAGCAGTCTCCGCAGAGGTAGGAGTGGTGACGGTAACCTTAGAGTTACCATAGACCGCACCGAGATTTCGATAGTTATAACAATCAGATGCGGGACGACCGTTACCGCCGCCGTAAACCTGTGAGAAGAGAATACCGCCCTTGACAAGCACCTCAGTCATGAACTTAGGATTGCCGACTTCCACGGTAGTAGTGTCACCGGTAGCGCGAGTCACGTCATTACCGACGTTGGCCACATCGCCACCACCGTGCACAGAACCGAATACAAGGGTGTTGTCCTTCTTGAAAACATTACTGTTATATGTCGTAGAAGTGACAGTGCCGTCAACGGATACCTTTGTACCCTTGCGTACACGCGCCACGTTAGTATAGTCGCGTAGAGGCTGACCGTTATCATTCTTCTTAGACTCTATACCGGCACCACCGCCATAGATATCACCAGAGACGATACCGTTTCTCACATCAACGGTAGAAGTACCAGTTACCTCACCGAGCAGCTCCTCGTCACTGTCGGTAGCCATACCTACACCGCCACCGAAGACATTGCGGCATCCAGAAGTACCGTCCATGATGACCTTGGTGTCACCCTCAACCTTACCTGCCCATGAGCCGCCGATGATGTTAGCCATCACGTGGTTATGCACACCGCCAGACCACGCATAGCGTGAAGAGCGGTAACGACGGTAAGCGTTGGCATTGGTGCCGCCGTAACGGCTTTCCTTAGTACTTATGGCAAGGCCGTCCCAACGGCTCAGAAGCTCCATCTCCTGCGCAAGGTATGTAAGAGTGTCCTCACCGTATGCCGCATAATTCTTGTCATCGACATTCGCCACATTCATGACGACCTCTGTACCGTGAACGGTGGTATGCTTACCATATCCGCCGCCGAAGACAGAGAACTGAGGATATGCCTTTTTCTGTATCACGTCATACCAGCAGGCCGCAAACGGAGTGACAGTGTTCTCGTCATAGTTCTGCAGTCCCTCTGTTACAAGTCCGTGACGCACGTTCACATACGCCTTACCCTTAATATCAGAGTTCAGGTTACCACCACCATATATGTTATGGTTACGTATGAAACGCTCGTTCTTAAAGTCATAGAACACACGTATCATAGTGGTGTCAGCCTGGATATATTGCTTTGTCTTGAAGCGCGACATAGGTATAGAGGCTGTATTCTCAAATGTGAAGACGGTACCGTGAGAGTAGTCGTCACATCTCTTTCTCCAGAGCATACTGCCACCGTTGATGTCCACCCTGGTGTCATTCATGACATCAGCCGATTTCTCAGCTGCTCCGGCACTGGTGACAGTACCGAGTCCGCCGCCGAATATATCGCCGCCCATCTGTCCGCCTTCAATAAGGACATTGGCGTTACCTGCGATGTTATGCTTCTCACCGCCACCATACACATCACCGTATATATAAGGTATATTCTTCGTGTTCTTATAGATGGTATCCACCACATTGACAAACGAAGAACCCTGTATCAGGCCCTTTGAGCCGCCGCCGAATACATTATGGAACACTGTACCACCAGAGATAAGCGTGGTAGAGACGGTATCATTCTGCACCTTATCCTCTTCAGTGCTACCTACGTTAGCCACGTCACCGCCGCCATATACAGAGCCATATACCTTGACATCACGCTGCAACTCAACGTAAGTACTCTTCACGACATCACCGCGGGCTCCGCCACCGAAGATATCGCCATAGATATACGCACCGTCGGCAAGCACTCTTGCAGAGCGTCCTACCTTACCGAGCTCTGTAACGACCTCGGCACTTTCACGCAAAGGGTCTCCGTAGCCGCCGCCATACACACGGTGTATGAAAGTGGCACCTCCCACACGCACGTCAGTGTCATAGGTCACCTTACCCATGAAGCCTCCGCCGAGCACACCGAGGACGGTGTAGTTAGCCAGACCGTAGCCGTTGTTATAGATATTTATATTCTCGCTTTCGTTGCCGGCATCACCCGTCACCTCCTCACCGTTCTCATCGATGAAGATACGCGAGCCCTTAGCCATCACGTCAGTGGTCTCAGCGGTATTGTCCTCCTCGAACATAGTGTCCATACCGACACGTACCTTGGTATTGGCAGCCACAGTGCGTTCACCCAGACCACCGCCGAATACATAGAAGTGAGGATTGTTATTGTCGTAGTAAGACTGCTGCCAAGCATCGGTCTTAAGCAGAGACAGAGGTGTCATACCCTTAGTTACTGTCACCTGCGCCACGCTGTCAACCCTGCAGAGCAGGTTACCGCCGCCATACACGTTATGAGTATCATTCCATGTGATATACTCCTTTTTATTTGTTCCCGTTCCCTCAGTTCTCGTACCTATGAAGACGCCATGATTAGTTCCGGTCTTGGAGCCGTTCCATGTTATAAGCTCAGGCTCACCTGACTCATTGTTGAACGAACCGCTCTTCTTAGTGTTCCACAGCACGGTGTAACCGTTTAGCATCACGCTGGTGCTGCCGTGTATGTTGGCAGGTACGGTGTCATTGGCATTGTTTGGGTTGATATATCCGTTACCGCCGCCGAACACATTTCCCGCGATAGCGCCGGCCGTCATGGCTACGTTGGCATTACCATACACGTCAGCCTTGTTACCGCCGCCGTAGATGTTACCATAGATCTTGGCATCCTCGGTCATAGTGTAAACCGATGTACCACCGACACCGACCTTATGAGTACCTGACTGAGTAGGATTATCCCTAAGTTCACCAATATGATGCTCTACGTAATCACTGTTAGAAGTACCTGTACGTATGATACCAATCATCTCACAGTACTCAGCGAGACCAAGACCGCCAATGTCAATTCCTTTCCAACATGCTTCTACATTGTCACCGATAGACCAGTAAGAATTTTCTGTATACAGAGGCTCTTCCTCTATCACACCGACAGTAGCCTCGTTACCGCCACCGAAGATGTCACCATAGACAGTACCCTTGGCTATGTTGACAACCGTATGCAGGGTGGTCTTGGCATAGTTTCCGCCGCCGAACACGTTGCCATACACCTTGACAAGCGAGCTGTCAGAGGTGATGTTGATTGTAGTGTTACCGATAATCTCCGCCATGTAAGGGCAGTTCTTGGAGCCCATGCCCGAACCGTAGATATTGTGCTTGAACGTACCGCCGTTGATGTTCATCTCCACATTGCCGATGATACGCGCGTTACGTCCGTAGTTGTCCTTCGTAACACCATAGGACAGGTAGTCTCGATCGCCGGCCTGCGCATTATACGGAGCGCTCCAGCCGCTGTACCAGTCGTTAGTCTGCATCTGGTAGTAAGCGTCATTACCCTTTCCGCCGCCGAAGATGTCACAGTTGAACGTACCGCCGTTGATGTTAATCTGGACGGTAGTCTCACCCGGAGTACCGAAGATACTACCCGCCAACGGGTTAGGCGCACGATTAGGAGTGCTGGTTGACTGGGCATTAATCAAGCTGTTATTTACATAACCGTTACCAGCACCATATATGCCACAGCCCTGTTCCTTCTCATTCTTGATACGCTTGTCCGTGTCATTCGTCTTGTCATAGCTTGGGAAGAAGTTACCCCCATTGATGGTGATGGTGGAAGTAGTCTTCGTAAGGTCAACATAGGTATAAAGCTTGTTGCCTTCCTCATCAAGGCCGTCATAGCACTTGACAAACACCTTGTTGTCACCATTACCGCCATTTTGCTTCCAAACGTCATAGTTATCGTAAAGGACAACCTTGCCCCACTTGTCTTTATCATAGCCAGTCCTGTAAGTTGTGGAATAATATGGCAGACGCATGTCATTGGTATGCAGCGAGTCAACGCCGATACCGCTCAGACCGCCGGCACCGCCGGCATATATGCCCGGCTGCGCACGATAGTAACGATGGTTAGCATCTCCGTAAGATATATTATAGGATGTATTGTTATACGCATTCAGTCCATAGGCGCCATTACCGGAATTTCCGCCCTTATCCGCCGTATTAAGGTCAAAGGTACCACCGTTGATGGTGATGTTAGACGTTCCGTAGAACATAGATCTGCAGACACCGACATTCCAGTAGTCAGTCATGTGACGACCGAGGGCGCCGCCGTAAATCTCAGAGACAACGACACGCTTGTTGATGTCGGCATCAGAATTCATCTCTGAAGATGCCGGGTCAATCAGTATGTTCACCCTGCCGAAATACGTGTCAGAGGGGAAATACACATTATTTTCGGAACCGTATCGGGTGTTTGTGGCATAGTAGCCGCCAGACATACCATAGTTGCCGCAAGCACGCTGGTTACCGAGCGAGCCTGACGTGATACGTCCCACGATACCTGAGCGCACGATGATATTCATGTCACCATACTGCGCACCCTCATGGTTGCCTGCCATCAGCGCACCGACATCGTATGTGGCATCCATGCCACCCTGGTTCTCAGACTTATTGTTCCAGTTACGGTCAATATCGACCACGATGTTACACTTGATAGGCTGGTCAGGACATCCCGCCATGCCGTTAGCCCAGTTGTTAGAACCGGTGGTCTGACGACCAGAGGCACAGATGTTGCTGTAGAAACCGGACTTGACCGTGATGGTAAAGCCCTCCGGATGAGGCAGCAACTCCTTGTAATTGTTGATATGTCCGGGCATATCAACGAAACGTGAGTCATTATTTATTCCGCCGAAGATCTGGAGGTCAGGAATGACCGTCGAAGGCAGCGGACCCACGTCAGTACCCGAGGAGTTGGCTTTCGGCCAGTTGACGAACTGTAGCCCCTCACCCATCTCGAGGTTGTTATACTGACAGAAGATGATACCGTAACCCGATGTCTCGTTAACACCGAACTTCAAATTACGGAAGCGCGTGTCACCCCAGATGAAGAAGCCGTACTGATAGCTGCCGGCCGCACAGTTACCTATCTCAAACTCTCCCTCATAATTGTCAACCAACGCCGTCTTGGACTGTATGGTGGCGCTGCGTCCGAACATTATGCCGCCGCGTGACTTCCAGTTGTTATAAGAGCCAGTATTAGAACCACCCTGACCGCCGGTGTCACCCTTACCAAACGGCGAGCTGGTAGTAACCTGTGCCGAACTCTTGCCTATAAGCACGATGATATTCTCATCCCAAGAGGCTGTCTCATCAAGCAGTGCATAGGCTCTCTCCCATGTACGCACAGGAGTGAACGGAGTCTTACCATCGTTGTTGTCGTTACCTATACCGGTATTTTCCCCTTTCGTATCCGCATCCGCGGGCAGCTGATAACTACTAGGAACATCCTGAATAAGGCCTTTAATATGATATGGTGTTGCGTCAGGGTTGATGAACACATACTTCTCACCCCACTGATACATCAGGGAATCATTGAATATCACTGGCTGGTAACAGCTATACAAAATATCCTTGACCGTCACCTGACAGTAATAAGCGCCCATGTTGTTGTCGGCAGCCTTCACCGCACTATATGTCTTCTCCGTAGCGCCGGGAATAATCGTGCCGTTCTTCTGATACCACTGGTATGACACCTCATACTTACTGTCTGTAGTAATATAATCCGGTGTTATATTTACTGTCATGATAGTAGTGACCGTCTTAGGCATAGACTTGTCCGCCAGAGCATCAAAGACTGTCTTAGTCGTCTCCCTGTTCGGATAGGACTGACCAGCCTTGGGCGACGTGGCATCACCATTGAAAGCGTAAGTATAACCCGAGTAAGGTTCGGAAGATGAATTATAACTACCGCCACGTACATCCGCAAGTTTGAACTCCTCAAATGTATAATAAGTAGCACTCTCTTTCAACAGGGCAGGATCATGTTCTGGCAAAGCCAAGAAAGTACCCTTCAAACTCTCATCATATCTTGGAGTTATCACCTTTGTGTCTGGATTATAATCACCTCCCGTCACACAATGCACACTATTGGCACTAAAACCATCATATACAGTGTACACCTTATCGTTTGTCTCATCATAGTAGAGTACCATATTAGCTACCGCCTGCTTGTACTCATTCCAACCGGCATCGGTCCGAGCATAATAAGTGGCAGGAGTCTTCTCACGTATCTCCTCAGGGAGCTTGTAATAGTCCTCCTGGCTGATACGCACATTGAGGTATGTCTCATGTGTATAATTGCCGCCTGACGTAGCCTCGGTCTGGTCAGTGGTCTTCGTAGCCGTCACCTCGCCGAGCGTTCCGTGAACAGTGAACAGCTTGGAGGTATAGGTATAGGTCTTGCCTGTGGTGGCATCTGTTTTCGTAGCCACCGCATAGAAGTAGCGGTTATGCGTCTTGTAAGTATCATAATTCGGAATAGTATATTGGTTACCATGACTCACATCGTTTGCAAGTGCAGCCGTCTGCACTGCATTTGTATCACAACGCTCATACCAGGTGTAGTAGAAACCGTCGGTATTATTCATGCCTTTCAGCGTGGCAGTAAGCACGCCACCAGTTCCCGTCACCTCAAGATACTCCGCAGACTCGCCGGTAAGCATAGGTCTGCCGTTATGAGAATCCCATCCCCAGGTGTAGTTTCTCGCCGTGCCGTCAGTACGCTCGTTATACTCGAGAACAAGAGCATCACTGTTGTCGGTATCCGTCCAATCCTTCCAAGTAGCCTGATTTATACCGTGATACTGGCTGACAATGGCACGATTGGTTTGTAGATTACCACTCTCCAGATGCTGACGCAGGGTGTATGTGCCGGCGTCACACTTGTACATAACCTTTTTCGAAACAGCAGCTTCAAGCAACTCGTCAGTAATAGGACCGATCATCCAGTGAGTCGCAGGGTTCAGCTTCATGGTACCACCACTCCATGTATAAGTACCATTATTATTATTATATGTGCAAGCAGCACCTTCATCAACACCATTAGTTCCCCAATAGTTGCTGGCACTACTGTAGTAAAGCATACCTGCCGTAGGCACCGCTACCTCATGAGCATACTGCGGCGTAGTCTTCCAGTTGAAGTGGTTTACATTGTCCGCATTCTCGTCACTGTAACAGTCGCGGAAGTAGAGGTTGTTATAATAAGAGGTGGTAAGCACACCCGGGTAACCTACATAGTGATTATGGAAATCACCATAGTTAGCCTCCGCAGCTATGGTGTTGTAAGACACATAGCCGAATGACGGACTCGCCGTGCCGTGCATGGTACGTATCAGTCCTGTGTAGAAAGAGTGCTCCGGCCACGGTATAGTGGTGTAGTTACCAGTAGAGTGCATAGAACCCACAATACCACCCGTGTTGAAGTGCATACGCTTCGGGTATGCCGTGGTATTGTTATTCATCTGATAGTTGATACGTATCGGCATAATATCAATGTCAACATCAGAAGACACATAATGTATCTTCGTGCTGTGTCCGAGGTCACTGAGCATAGAGCCGTCATACGAGCTCTGTACACGACCTACGATACCACCGACATAGAGTCCCCATCCGAAGTTACGACGGATGATTATAATCTGTTTCCAAACCGAGCCAGGCTGGCAACAGGTAGGATCAACGTTAGAGGCGTAGATGGCGCTGTTCCTGACATCCACATCGCGTATGACAGAGCCGGCGGTAATCATACCCGCAACGACACCCACAGCCACATTCGTACCTCTCGGGTTATTGTTCTTGGTTACATTATCATTATTCTGAGGTTGTGTATGCATGGCCTCCTCATAGAAGAACGAGCCGTTATACACGTCGTGCTCCAGTTTCGCACCATCGATGATAAGGTTCTTGATGGTGCCGCCGCTCACAACGCCGAAGAGTCCCCATGACTGTGTGGCCTGCTCGTCGTAATAGAAATCAAGCGTGCCTCCGCGCCATATCTGGTGGAGGTTCTTGATGACGTGTCCCTGACCGTCAAAGGTACCGCGGAAAGTGTGAGCGACGTCATATATGTCCTCTGAGGTTAATCCGCAGATAGGCAGGAAGTCATCATTATGGTTGAAGCCGTGGCGCTCCGCATAAAGAGCGTCCGATGAGCCGGAGTAACCGTCTGTCACACCTGTCATGCTTCTCACTTCCATGTCGATGTTGGCGTCAAGCTCGAAGTAGGCCTTGTTGAAGTCACTGACCTTGTCCTGCTTCACCACGCCGTTCTCATAGTAGTTGTCAAACTGCCCCATGGTGCGAGACAGCTCTGACCACAGCCTCAGCTCCTTCTCATTGCCTATGACATAAGGGTTTGTCTGCTCGCCTCGCTTCAGGTCCGTGCCGTCCTTGGTACGCAAGAAGGCCCTCGGTATGGTATATGACACCATGGTACCGTCAGAGGCTGTGACAAGAACCGTTGAGTCTGCGGTGTAGGACGACGTGACGTCGAGGGTGTAAGTCTGCCCCGTGGCTTTCTCCACACCGCCAACAGCCCACGTCCACGTGAGCTTGTCGGCACCCGTGCCGCTGACAGTTTTGGCTCCGTCAACGACGGTGAGCTTCAGGGTATGTGGCACCTCGCCACGGAGTCCCTCATTCTCGTCAACGAGCGTAAGCTGACATGGCTTCTCCACGTTGCCCACACTCTCGAAGAAATCCTTCGCCTGAGTGCTGTCAACGTAAGAACCTACGTTGTAACCTTGTGCGAAATATTTATATCCGTCAGGAATCCATGCCCAGTTCTCAAAGGTCGGCGCAATGTCCTGATTGTTGTTGTTGGATGTGCCACGACCTCTGTTAGAGGTGTACCAGAGCACAGTATGCGAGTTTCGCGAACTGCTGTTCACGCGGTTCTGCTTGGGCAATGTCTGCACGGCATTTCCAACGTCGAGGTATCCATCAGTAAGCGAAGCGGTGTAGTTCTTACTGAATGAACTGAATATCGAACTATTCTCGTCAACAGCCAGTTTATAGCCGTTATACATCCAGGTGCTTGTCTTGGATGCGTCAGAGAGACTCTTGTCACCCTCACCTGAGTAGTCGTCGGTTATTACGTTTTTGTCAATGGTCTCATGACTTCTGCGGAACACGCCCGCCACTGGTCCCACCATAGCCTTGGGGGCATTGATTTTACATCCCCAGGCAAGGATACGCTCCGGCATATTGGTGGCCGGCTTCATCACATTACCGACCACGCCGCCGACAGCGAAGACGACCTGCGTCTCGCTATACGACTCAACCTGATCCAGCGTGATGGTCATATCCTTGACAACACAGTCACTGAGGCTGGACACCGCGTCAATATCGCCGCATAGTCCGCCCACATACAGACTAGTCTGATCGAGAACCAGATTAGACGCGTCTGTTATGCTTCCGCCTTCAACCTTACAGTTGGTGACAGAGCCAGAGCCGCGCACCGATCCTATCATACCGCCCAGTCCGAACGGTTTCTGATATTGTGAGGGAGTGTCTGTCATGGTAATTGTAGGAGATGTTACCTTACACTTCTTCACCGAGCCGCCGCTGAGCACCACGCCCACCAGCGTGCCGCTGGAACGGTAGCTGTAGTCATCAGGCGGCCAGTTTACCTTCTTCAAGGTGAGAGCCGGCGACGCCAGTTCCACGTTCTCCACTGAGCCTGAGAGGGCGCAGAAGAAACCAGAGAAGCAGTGGTCGTCAGGCACCACCATGTTAACGCCGATGATGGTGTATCCGCCGCCGTCAAAATGACCGGAGAAAATCACTGGCCAGTACTCCGAGCCGAAGGTCCAGTCATGTCCCGAAAGATTGATGGAATCCGCACCAAGCTTCCAGTACTGGCTGTTGCCTCCCATCACTTTGCCGAAGTACGCCATCTGCTCCTTATTGGAGATGATGTACGGATCACCAGCCGTTCCTGAGCCTGATATACGGGCATCACTAAGTGAGGCCGGGGCATGGTCAGCCCAACTGTCGGCAGAGACGTTCAACGCATACGCTGCCACGAGCGCCATGAACATCACGAAACGTTGTAATGTAACAGAAATCCTTTTAATTCCCATATACTTATTTAGGTTTATTATTTTTCTAATCATGTTCAATTGTACCGTGTTTTCATGCTATTGCACGGAAATATCTGACGAAAGGACATAATGATGCCATTCATCAAACTACAAAATTAGTACTTTTTCACCTACTCTCAAAAATTTTTAACTGAATAAATGTGTGTTTTAACTTTATTTCACATTATCATTAACAAAGCCGACAACGGATTATACGGATAATACGACCACAGATTACTGGGATTACAGGATTTTTTTTTGACAACGGATTAAGACGGATTGTACGGATATACGACCACAGATTACAGGGATTAATTTGATTTTTTTCAACAACGGATTAAAACCAATTATACAGATTATACGGATAATACGACCACTGATTACAAGGATTAATTTGATTTCTTTTCAACAACGGATTAAAACCAATTATACAGATTATACGGATAATACGACCACAGATTACTGGGATTTATTTGATTTCTTTTCAACAACGGATTAAAACCAATTATACGGATTATACGGATAATACGACCACAGATTACTGGGATTTATTTGATTTCTTTTCAACAACAGATTAAAAACAATTATACGGATTATACGGATAATACGACCACAGATTACAGGGATTTATTTGATTTATTTTCAACAACGAATTAAAAACAATTATACAGATTATACGGATAATACGACCACAGATTACAGGGATTACAGGATTTTTTTTTGACAACGGATTAAAACTAATTATACAGATTATACGGATAATACGACCACAGATTACAGGGATTACTGGGATTAATCTTAACAACGGATTAAAACGGATGACACGGATTTCACTAATTATTAAATAGAATTATTAAGAAGAATTATTTTGAAATTATAATCTACAGAAAGAATTAATTAATGAAAAATTCGTGGACATTCATGGTAATTACATGTTAGAAAAACGAATATAATTTTGAACATGAATTATCAGAAATTAAACATGCGCTCGGCACTTGTGACGCTTTGCTTGCAAAGAATTAATCAGAAATTATAAATATGTGAGATTCCTGTCACAAAGCGACACTCATTATCTGAAATTCAGGACTTGCGAAAGTTGAGACGATTATTATTCTTGTTCAAAAAAGCGACGACTCATTGCTGTGATAACTCACATGGAAAACAGGCAAAAAACAGAGGTGGGCAAATGACGTTGTAAAAGCTATGCTTTCACACTGTGAAAGCATAGCTTTTACAACGTCATTCGATAGCTTTTACACGGTAAAAGCATAGCTTTCACGAGTCCCTTCTGTATTTAACACTTATTAAGTTTTAGCGTCAGCAAAAGAGGTGAATAAACAACAAAATGTCAGCAAAACCGTAGTCTTGCTGACATTTTGTTATCTGACATTATTTAATCACTATTCGCCCTGCCACAGCACTTTCTTTCCGCCAATGACATAGACCATTCCCCTACGGAGCTGCGAGCGGTCGAGCCTGCGTCCGCTGAGGTCAAAGACGGTGTCACCGCCGTTACCTGCCGTGGTATTGACAGTACTGATGCCGTCGGCATCGGAGTCAATGTAATAGTCCTCATCGCCATCGTCAAAGAGGAAGCGCATACCCTTTGCCTCGGCCGTGTCGAAGTCGAAGCCCTTGCCGGCAAGCGTCTCAACGGTGAGATATGCCCTGTGGGCAGGTATCTCGTCGCCGATGAACTTATAGAATCCCACGCAGTCGGGGTTGATGGTCTTCTTGTATGCCATGGTGTAGCAGTTGACCGTACCTACGGCCACGTCCTTGTCCGTAGGATTGCCGCCAAGGTAGCTGTCGTTCTCGGTAAGGCTGACATGGTCTGCGTCCCATGTATATCTGAACATATAGTTCTTTGACTTTTCTCCTGTGGTGGCATGTACCACGTATCCGCATCCGGCCCTGAGATAGGATACTTTTCTCAGTTTTATGACGTTAGTGCCGTCAAGGGTTCCCTGCGCCCCATATACAGTGATGTCGCCGTCGCCATCGGTGCCGTCATCATCGACACTGACGGACGGAACCAGTGCGTTATCGGACAGGCAGATAGTACTCCAGCCCTTCCACTCTTCCTTGTTGGCACTCTCCTCTCCCAGACCAGCCACATGGTTGACCGTGAGGAGATAGCCGCCCAGCATACGATATTTGATGGTCTTCGACGGCTTTCCCAGTCCGCCGCGTTCGTTGGCGGCACGGACACAGAACACGCGTCCGTTCTGCGTACTGTCAGGCTGATAGACCGGAGTAGTACAAATATCGAAGAACTCGAACTGTCCTGTCTCCTCGTTCTGACGGAAGATAAAGTAGCATAGGGCCCTGTCATTGCCGCTCCACGTTATGCCCTGGTCAGAGGGGGTCAGCGAGACATTGTCCATATCCACCTGGCGGGTGTATTCCGTAGGGTCATATCCCGTGTCTCCTCCCAGCACGTTGTGCAGGGTATATTCAGCAGCCTGTGAGGCGGTGAGTATGCAGTCGTCGGAGCCTGCAGCTGGCGAAGCGGCACGTAGCGTACGTCCTGTAAGGTCAGCTATAGTACCGTCGGCATTCATGGAGCCGTACTCGTGCATACGGCAGACGAGGTTCTTGGACATGACAGTGTAACCCACTGATGTAGGTATGGCCTCATATACCGGGTAGAGGAACGTCTGGTTAGGCGAGCCCTGCCAGCAACGTCCGATGTTATACTTGCCGTCTTGCAGTGCGGCAGCCTCGGCACTCTCACATCTTACCACCGCGTTATTGAACACATATCCCCACGGCTCATCATAGAGATAGTCCGCGCCGACGTAGGATGTAGATGTGTATTTAGACACATGGCTTGCCGCCACGATGTTGTTAGGAGTAGTACGCTTACGCAGCACCATCGTAGGACGCTCCCACCAGTCATCGCCTCCACCGCAGATGAAATCGACCGTACCCCATACGGAGCAGTCCTCATAGTAACGGTGCGTGCGGTAGAAACCAGGAGACTTACCTAGTGTTGACGAGGTGCAAGATCCAGACACATAGGTATCCTGATATCCCTTCATCGTCACATTCTTCCATATAGAGTGTACACCACGGTCATAGACAGCGGCTGACTGTCCTCCAGGATTACTGAGGTTCTGAGCCACCTGGAACAGAGAGTAGCGGTTCTCGACGGTGAAGTCCTGGAAATACGCATTCTCCTTCTTGGCTGTCACGCCGAGCGTATTAGTATATGATATACCATATATATATGGGTCACTGAAGATGATGGTACTGTCCTGACTCTGACCTATGACAGACACATTGTCACGCTTGACATAAGACTGTCCGTTATGGTAGTCGTTGACCGTTATCGCCTTTGCCTCTTGCGGCTTGCTGCTTGCGTTGTCCTTATGGTCGCCAAAGGTGCCGTTAAGTGTCTCCGTACCTTGCATCTGATACTCACCGTCAGGCACGAAGATATAGTAACGGTCTGTACCGCCGGCAGCATTGGCCTTTGCCAAGCCCTCGTCAAGCGTACCGTACTCTATGCCTTTGGCATCGAGGTTGGCGAGCACTTCGTCAGGGAGTACCTGTTCGCGCTCCCCTGCTGTCTGTGTCTTGCCGTCGAAGCTCTGCTTATGTGTCACCACGAAGTTGAACAACGTATGCGGCACATTGTCTGGCTCTGCCTTGGTGGTGAAGGTTACGGTCACTGCCTGTCCGTACGCCTTGCCGTACACGTCCTTCAACGTGCCGGCAGGGATGGTGAGGGTGTACGTATGGCCATACTCCAAATCCCAGTAAGAGAACTTCAGCGTGTTGCCGTCTGTGACAGCCTTCATCTGCTGACCCAGACCTGTGTTGTCGGCAAGGGTCACGCTGCCGGCCTCATGGTCGAGCGTGATGGCTATGACACCCTTTGTCTCTGCATTAGTGACCGTGACGTTCTTGGCATCGCTGCCATTCACGGTGACCGCACCCACTGTAGGAGCAGTAGTACTCGTGACATTGAATGCTATGTTATAGGTTGCCACCGTCACGCCACCTGCTGTCTTTAACAAGATGGTAGAGACAGGGTTGGCTGGTGTAGGCTGTGTTATGACGGTGGTGCCGTTACTTGTGGTAGTAGCCGCCACTACCGGCATATTGTTGCCGCTGTAGGTAGGTGTGTAGCTCTTCTTCAGAGTGTTGTCAGTCTTCAGCGTGTTGAGGTCTGCAGGACTGACGGCCACGCCGTCTATCGTCACGTCAGTAAGCTCCGGCTGTCCGCCCACGGGGTTATACGTAACCTTGACATATGTGAAGCGGCTGCCGCCATCACCGGCGAACTTTATCTGCTCATCGGCGTTGACACCCGTATAGTCGAGGGTCACCGTCTTGCCGTCGCTACTCTTGGTGGTGTATGTAGATGTGCCGGCGATGGTGGTGCTCTTTATCTCGCCCGCGTCTGAGTGCAACTCAATGGTGCAGTTAGACGTTACAGGGAGTGTGAACACGGCGTTCTTGTTGACCGTACAGCTTCTCTCAGCCACCACGCTGCTCTGGTCGGCGTTCATCACCGCGCCGCTGCTGCCGTTAATGTTGAGAGGCAGGTCAATCTTGGTGCCGTTGACATCGAGCTGGTCAACAGTCAGACCCATAGAGTTCTGGTAATATATGGCTGGAGCTCCGAGAGCCGATGACAACGGCCATTGTATGGTGGAGGCAGACTCGAGTTGTCCGCGCGACACTGTGTTTGCCGTAAAGTGAGGTGTCAGCAACAGGTCGCCGTCAACTGATATATCATCAGTCACCTGATACTGCCCACCGAAGTTATAGAGGTTGCCCTGACGGTCGGTGTAGTAGTCGAGGGTGTAGCCCTCTATGTAGAGGTGCTGGTTATGTGCAGGCATGGTGAACTTCTCGTCCCACTCCACATGCTGCTGGTAAGGAGGCAGACCGGCTGCCTCGCCGCCTGCCGAGAAGTCAACGTAGTAAGACTTCTTCTGACCGAAGTGTGCGGTGAGGGAGATGTATTTCGTCATGTCAAACTGCAGGTCGTCCGGTGTGTCAGATGTCCACTTGTAAGGCACGTCGTTGATTCTGCGACCATCGAAGGTACCCAGCACGTTGCCCTCCTCATCGGTATATTGTCCTGCCTTATGCAGGTAGTCGCCTGTCTGGGCGTCATAGTCGCAGTTGCGCACGTAGAAGCGGTAGCCCTCCTCGTCCTGCCAGTATTTCAGCTCATAGTACTTGCTGCGGTTGGCGGTAAGAGTTACGGTGGCGTTATTGGTGTAAGCCTGTCCACGCGCGCTCTGTATGCCTGCCGGGGAGACAGACACCGTACCCATGCTCGCATTGTTGGTGGTAAAGTTAAGGTACTGGTACTCCGCGTTTGGCAGGTGCGCGGTGAGATACTGATAGTAAGAGAAGTCGTTACCTATGCGGAGGGTGGCCTCAAGGTCAACCTCCGGCACCGTCCATGTATAGAGGTACGCGCCGTCATTGTTGCGAGTGATGTACTCATCGTCTATATTATCCGGTTCACGTCCGTTGATGGTGGTGCCTCCACGGAGTACAGGCTGGTATGTGGCAAGGGTGAACTGTGCGTTCTGACCTGAAGGCAAGGCGATAACGGTGCCCTCGGTGATAGACATCCATGAGTCCACCAGCTCGTTTGTGAGTTTGTTGCCGTCAACGTCAACCACCTTAGCCCCAGTGGTGTTGATCTTTATCGGCACGTCGATGGTGAGGTTGCTGCCGTCGCGCGCCTCGATGTCACAATGGGTGGAGTAGTAATACTCGTTCTCGCTGCCCAGCGTCATAGGCTGAGCTCCGTAACCTGTACGGAAGTCCCACGTCATATTGGCTGAAGAGCGACGGGTATTGAGGTTATTCTGCAGTCCGCTGTAACGGAATACAGGTATCAGCGTCACAGTCTGACCACCTCTCTCGAAGAACTTGTTCTCGCCAAGCTCATAACGCACCTGCTTGTTCTCCTTCAAAGAGTCTGCGTCCAACCAATACTTCAAGGTCAACACTGATGAGGCATCAAACGAACAATACAATCCATAGTTTCCCGGGACAAAGATTGATGTAGATGTCAGTCCGCCACTCATAAACTTATCGTAACCTTTTATGGCTTCATACATCTCATCCTCCGCACTGAGAAGAGCATAGTCATACAAGTTTGCCTGTTTGTCAACAGAACCAAACAATACCGTTTCCTCAACACCATTTATCAGCTTAGTGGCAGAGAGGTCTTCAGGGGTAGCAGTACCGTCTGAGAATGTTCTGTTCATGAATATCGCGTGCTGAACATCATACCTCACCGTTCCCTCCGGACCTTTCTCAAAGTATATGAAACGCTCGTTGGTGCCGCTGGTGATAACCACGGTGTCGGTATATTCGGTGCTGTAAGCGTCAGCGCCGCGGGTAAGAGCCCATCCGGTGAAGCCGTAACCGGCCTTGGCTACGATGCGCATAGCCACCTTGGTACCCTTGGTGTAGCTGTTGTTCTCTGACTCTGGCGTGAACACCACATAACCACCCGCACGCGGTATGGCTGTGACATTCATCTTATAGGTCTTGAACTTTGTAGTCTTAGACACTACGTCGGAGTTATTCTTCTTACTGTTGGTGGCGATGGCTTTTATCGTCACATTCATATCAAGGTGTATGCCCTGATCCACTTGGTTGTCATCAAGGTTGGGCACGTATCTTATGCCGTCGATGGCATCAGGCTCGGTGCCGTCGATGGTATAGTATATCACATCGTCAGGATCGTCTGTGGCAAGGGTGAACGTTGCGTTGTCATTGTTCAGTGTGACAACAGGTGCGTTGGCATTAGGCGAGAATGTCACCTTATATATACGCAGGTATTGCGGACCGAAGCCTATGGAGTCGGTTATCTCGTCGCCTTCCTCGTCATTGAAGCGTCCCTGTATGGTGACACCTCCTGCCGGCACCTTTATCAAGCCTGATGTCACCTTGTCAACAGCCTTTGAACGGAAAGCGGTGTTAACACCGTTGACGTTGAGGTAACGGTATGGGCGCTCCGATGCGCCAGTGTTAGAGAACACCACCTCAATGGTGCCAGGCACTGTGTTATGGAAATAGAGCTCTGAGCCCTGGAAGCATCCGTCGGTCTTTGAGAGATACTGTCCGACACCTGCCAGATACTGCGTGCCGCCGTAATAGCCCTCAGCGTCGGTAACACCTGCCGGCCATGTGCCTTCGGCATCTGCGAATGCCATCTGGCCGTCCTTGCTCTTTGACATGACATCGGCCGAGGCTCCGCTCCAGTCCCACTGACGATAGCCGGTGACATCGCTGAGAGCCGTGCCGGCGTATGCCACGCTGCGGCTGTAAGGCAGGCTGATGCTCTTTGTCTTGTCCTCTGCGGCGAAGGTGAGCGTGAGCGTGCCGCCGTTATCCACAGCGTCCGTGGCATAGGTAACAGTGAACTGCTGTGATATGGTGCCGTCATTCTCCACCTTGAAGGAAGTCGGAGCGACGGTGATATTTGCTGATGAGCCACTTACAGCGAGGCTGGCTGTAGAGTAAGGGGTGAAGTCTGTACCCGTGAGCGACACCTTTACCGTCTGGTACTTTACCTTGGCATCGTTAATAACGAGTGACAGAGGCTCCGCCGACACCTCCAACTGTGCATTGGTGGAGGAGACGGTGAAGGTCTGGTCTGACGCTGAGTATATACCGTTGGCATCCTGGTGCGCCGTGATTGTCACGGTGCCGCCACGCAACATACGTATCAGTCCGTCAGAGGATATGGTGGTGAGGTCTGTATTGCCTGAGGTATATGTAACAGGCGCACCACTGATATTCTCATAGTCGGTACCTGACTCGAGCAGATAGCTCTCGCCTGTCTTGACTACATAACTGGTGTTAAGCATGGAGAAGCCTGCCATGTCACAGTCTATATAATATATGTGGCAGCCGTTGGTGTGGTGCACAATTACATTGACGTACTCCTCGTCGCCGCTGCCTTTCACCAGCCACTCCTGCTCCACGTATGTGGTGGGCAGAGGCACGCTGCTGCCGTCGGGAGCCTTCAGCTCTGTACCGTTGACCTTCAGTGTTATGCCGCGTGCGTCACTTGACTTGTGGCTCTCTATACCTATCTTAATAACCGAGCCTACCTTGACGGCAGGGATGGTGAAATAGTCCGTGCCTGTCTTGCCGCCGAGCCATAGGTATGAGCCGCCGTGGTAGGTACCAAGGTCAGTTGACGGATAGTCAAGGGCTATGGCGAGGCTGCGCCCCACGGTGTTGCAGAAGGAGAGGCCTTTCAGCTCGCTTATCTCCTTGCCGTCGGCATGGAGCGTGCCGCTCTCTGTATTTATCTGCCAGAAGCAGTTGTCACGAGTTGCATCCGTAGGACCGGTCGTAGTACTCTCTAATTCCACGTCGCTCCAGTTGGACGAGGGCTTGGTGGTGCCGGCGTTGGCCCACGAACCCGCACGCAGGTTTGCCTTTGTGTCGTCGCTCCAGACGGTGAAGTCAAAGGTATGGGTGGTTATTCTAAGCGTAGTGATGTTTGATGTCACCGTGCCGTAGCTGTTGGTTGCTGCAAGGTAGTAGTACTCTCCCTCTGCAGGCTCTGCCACGGTGTATGTGGCGGTGGTGGCACCACTGATGGCTGTAGCGCCAGTGGTACTTGCCGTAGTGTTCTTATACCACTGGTAGCGTGTGGCGCCGCTGACCTCTACCTTGAGAGTCTTTGGCGAGCCGCTCCTTACTGTGTAAGAAGAGGCGAGGTCGCCGGTTATCTCTGGCTTAGGCAGACGAGGATAGGTTACGATAAGTCCGCTTCCGTAACCGCCCTCATTGACTGTGACGGTCACGGTAGAGGCGTTGCCTACGTATGTATATGACATCTTCAGGCCAGAGACGGTCATATCCGTTGACAGGCTGCCGTCGGTGATAGTGCCTGAAGGCTTGCTGAAAAAGTTCATGAACTCTATCTTCATGCCGCTGACGGCAGGGATGATGAACTTGGTGCCACCGTTGACCTGTGCCCACTGGTCGGTACGGCCAGAGTTATTGAACTTACCAGCATCTGTGTTGACTATCAAAGGCATATCCTGTGTCTCGCCCTCCACATCTGACTGTGTGACGAGATACTGATTGCCACTGTGTTCCCAAGCCACGCTTGGGGCTCCATTACTCTTTCCGAAATACCATGTGGCTGTCACATTGTTCTCAAGAGCATCAAGTGTCTTGGTGTTGGCACGGAAAACCGGGGTCAGGGTGACATTTTCTGTCACAGGATATGCGGAGCCGACAGCATAGTCTGTAGCGCCGTCGTTCCAGCCTACAAGCGTGCAGCCTGTCTTATATAGTAATTTGTTTGGCTGATAAGGCAAAGTAATGGAGCTGCCACGCTCTGCGGTGGAGTTGGCTGGCAGGGTGCCGACCGCTCCTGTCTCACCTTTGTCATACGTGATATACACCGTGCCGTCAACCGTGACGGTGATGCTCTTCTCTATTGCCGGCATACCATCGTGGGCAGCCTGACGCAATGTTATGACAGCCTCGCCGTCAGCCACGGAGGTGATAACGCCTGTGCTGCTGACTGTGGCTACACCTGGATCAGACGAAGTGAAGGTTATCGCCGCTGACGAGGACGTGTTATAGTCAATGCCCTTGGTCAGGGCATAGGTTAAGCCGTGGTTGTTGAAACCTAACGCTCTCTTCCATACCACGAAGTCGTTATAGTCGCAGTCTATATTATATATATGTATGATAGCGTTAGGCTTGACATAGAGGTCAACATAATCCTTACCCTCATAAGGAGTGCCGACGAGAGAGGCCGCCGTAACCGTCATTGAGGGATAACGCGGAGTATCGTACGCAGTCCAAGGATAGATGGCTGTGCTATCAGCCTTGATTTGTGCAGCCGGAGTATTAGTAAGACAAGGACCAGTTGCATCCGTTCCCACATGGATATTCACGCCTCGTGTTCTGATAGAATTGTGTGACTCTATCATCATAGACAAGACAGAGCCAACACGCACGTTTGGTATCACAAAACCGTAATTCTGATTAGGCTGCAGATACTGTGAGCCAGCGAACTCAGACGACCCTTCCTTAGGCTGATTGAAAACCACGGCATAGGCATCGCCTGTCATCGGACCGTCAAAGACAAGGTTGTCGGTCTCTGCTATCACAGTGCCGTTTGCCATCCATCTACCTGACGCAACATTAATAGTCCACGCTCCCGCGTCCTTGTACGCTTCCACGTCCTTGTACTTCCATGCCTCTGTATCCGCGGACAGGTTTGTCTTTGTGGCATTGCTCCATGAGGTGAAGTCAAAGGTATGTACTCCATCCTGCACCGTAACCGCACAAATAGAAGACTTAGTGTCACCATTCTCGTTATGAAGCACGCAGTAAACATAATAGGTGCCGGCAACAGCGCGACTGAACACATACGACGAACCGTCATTGTCCGCATCGCTGACCGCCTCGCCCTCGTATGCATTGGTTGTGCTGACATACCATTTATATGTACTTGCGGCGCGCGCTGCAAGCATAAACATCTTGCTTACCGAGGTTCCGACTGTGGCAGCCTCCGCAATATCATTGTCAATAATCGGCAGCACTCCATCAAACGTACCTGTAACCGTGAACTCAAGTGATTTGCTTGGATAATCACTCGTGGCAGCCTGCGTCAGGGTGATGGTCGCAGTACCGCCGTCAACGATCGTTATGACACCGGCAGAACTGACCGTGGCTACGCTCTCATCACTTGAGGCGTAAGTTATGGCTCCTGTTGATGACGTGGTATAGTCAATACCTTTTGTCAACGTGTAAGTATCATTGACCGGTCGCTCTATAGTCTCTTTGCCTGCAACGACATTCAGGTCAGAGACGGCGATGCGCTCCGCCTTGATGTACGGGCAATATGACATACCGCTGAGCGTGAGCGTGGCAGCATCTGTACCATAATAATACAGCTCAACGACATTGTCATGGTTCTGCTCCCAGCAAGCTAACGGATAGTCCTCAGAGGCTCTCGCTGTCGCAATGACATCGTCACCGTTCTTCAGGTTAATCACCGTTGTGTTATAATACGCACACGTGCCCACAGTAAACCTCGTGGGACCGGCGACCGTGGTGGTGACACTCACACCCGTACTACCATGGGAGTTATGATATTTACCTGTAACCGTAGCTACAGAAGACACGTCATCTGCTGATACGCGCTCCCCCGCTGATGTCACACCGAAGTTGTATTCAGACAGACTGTTGATTTCCTCCTCTGTCAGCAAAGTGCCAGAAGTGTTGTTAAGTATCATCTCAAAGTCTGTATTCTTCTCATAGGTGAACGTGGCAAAAAAGATAGCCTGATAACCTGTTGCTCCGTTTTGTTCCACTGCTATCTCTAACTTCTTCGCAGCACGGAAGCCAAACACAGAAGGCATACGTGTAGGACTGCTAGGAGTTGTGCCAGCCAGAAACTCCTCACTTATAAGATTATGGTCATAGTCTCCATCCGCATATACTCCTGTTATCTTCATTGCGCCTTCACCATTGCTCATGTCCAAGAACGAGTCCATACCAGTTATGACATAACCACTGTTGACATTGATGGTTAGAGAGTAAGTGCTGACATTCGCAATGCCTCCTCTTTGCATTCGCATCTTCAGACCTTTGTTCCCTTCTGCGAAAGGGTACGAAGAGCCTGCACCTGCGATATAAGTTCCGCCGCTTATGCTATAGGAAGTACCCACAGCATCGGTATCCTTAGTACCCACAGGAGTGGTCTCCGTAGCAGCCCACATTTCCACGCCGCTACCAAGCAGCATGGTAATCGCGAGAACAGTTAACGCGAGTAAACGCCGAGCACATGCAAGGGACTCGCACGCTGAAGCAGCCGCACCGTTCTTCAAGGAGCATTGCGGCCTTGCCGCAATGTAGCAGAGTATATAACGTAAAGTTTTCATAGGCTATATGATATCTTGTCAGTTGGTTTTGCTTTGTATATGTCAGTTGATTTATTATGGCGAATAACACCACTCACCGACGTAACACGGGAGGTCATCCCCTATTACGCAGTATTTTTCAATATGCAAAAATAGCAATTACACTCAAAACCGAGGGGTAAAAATATACCAAATAGCTCCCATTCGCCCTAAATTAAGATTGTTTAACAAATGCAAAATCCTTTTAGTAGTACAGATTTCGCATCTTTACTACTAAAAGGATTTTCAATTAACAAGTCTCTAAAGGCTGAATAATAGTTAGTTACCTATATATGTCTATTGTTTTCTTGTCTCTCTTATTACTATTTGTTTATATAGTTAGATAATAGTTAGTTTTACTGTGCCAGCATGTACCTGCATGGCTTTTATCAGTTAATTTTATAGTCAGTTAACGTGTAAAGGTGGTAATTTTGTTCCACCTTACACCTGCAAAGATAATATATTTCTTTTATCTACCAAACATTTTAACACATAAAACGGAATAACGAAATAACGAAACATCGACATGACGATATGACGAAATAACGAAATAACGAGATGACGATATAACGATATAACGATATAACGAAAAAAAGGCTACCAAGCATCACGCTTGATAGCCTCCCGAAAAATGCTATTAAAAAATTATTCTCCGTTCCACAGTACTTTCTTACCGCCGATGACATATACCATACCCTTGCGGAGCTGTGACTTGTCGAGTCGCTTGCCGCTGAGGTCAAAGACGGTCTCCTCATCACCATCACGGGTTACTCTGACATCGTCAATGCCGTCGGCATCTTCCTCGTACTCATAGTAGTTCTCATCATCCTCGTCAAAGAGGAAGCGGAAGTTGAGCTCCTTTGAATTTGCGCCTGTAGTGTCGAGCTTGAATCCCTTATCTGCCAGCGTCTCAACGGTCAGATACGCCTTGTGAGCTGGTATCATGTCGCCGATGAACTTATAGAAGCCGACGCAATCAGGGTTGATGGTCTTCTTGTATGCCATAGTGTAACAGTTGACCGTACCTACTGCCACATCCTTGTCTGACGGGTTACCGTCAAGGTAACTGTCAGAAGTAGTAGATGATGCGACACTGGAATCCCATGTGTACTTGAAGCAGTAGTTCATAGAAGACTCACCAGTGGTTGCATAGACGATGTAACCCATATTCGCCTTGATATAAGAAACTTTCTTCAAGACAATGACATTCTTCTCACCACCGAGGGCTCCTTGGGCACCATAGACTGTGATATTACCTGTTCCGTCTGAACCGTCTTCATTGTAACTGGTCGAAGGCACCTTGGCATTGTGCGGCAGACAGATAGTACTCCATCCTGTCCACTCTTCCTTCTTATTGCTGTCCTCACAGAAACCTACGTCATTAGTGAGGTGTGACACCTTTAAGATAAACTCACCAAGGTTCTGGTAAACAATCGTCTTTGACGGTTTGCCCAGTCCGCCGCGCTCGTTGGCGGCACGCACATAGAATACGCGACCGGTCTGTGCAGTGTCAGGCTGATATATGGTTCTTGTAGTGATGTCATAGAACTCAAACTCCTTTGTCTTCTCATTTTGACGGAAGATAAAGTAACAGAGAGCTTCGTTGCTGCCCGTCCATGTGATACCCTCGTCAGACTGTGACAATAACACACCTGTGAGATCCACCTGCTTGGTGTAGATGGTAGGATCATAGGCTGTGCTGCCACCAAGCACGTTGGCCAATGTGTACTCCGCAGCCTGTTCCTCTGTCAGGACACACTCGTCAGAACCTGCTCCCGGAGCAAATACAGCGAGTGAACGGCTTGACAAATCCATAGGCAGATCCGTAGATGTCTTTGAACCATACTCATGGAAGCGCATTACATTGCCCGAACCCTGATAGTTAAGATAACCTGATGCGAGAGGTGCCACATCAAACTTCATGCCAATGAGTGTCTGAGCCGGGGTGTTACGGATACCCGAACCAAGAGCGAAATTGTTATTCTGCTTTGCATACACGGCATCATTCTCCGCCTTGACAACACCGCCCTTGAGTACATAGCCCCACTTCTGAGTCTTGTCGGACTCAAGCAAGGAGAGATATGAAGTATTTGATGAGCCACGCAGTATTATAGTAGGATGGTTCCAGAATGCCTGTCCCTGCTCGAAGAGCGGATACATGCTGCCCCACAACTCACAATCCTCGAAATAGTTGTCAGTGTCGTGTACTTTCTTAGGATTCTGTGGAGTACCTCCGTCCCATACGAGAGAGGCATACGTTCCCTCATGAGCCTTGAGCGTCACGTTCTTGCCCACGGTATGATAACCGTTGTCATAAAGTGCTGACGCACCACCTCCATTCTTGTCTATACCTGCTTCCGGACTATTACCCTGAGAGTTACAGAAACGGTTCTCAAGGGTGAGATCCTGCATATAGGTGTTTGCCACATCCCACTGTATGCGCAGTGTGGAAGACATGTAGGTTCCTGCTACGCGCGGGTCACTGTATATCACAGTGCTGTCCTGACTCTGTCCGATAATAGAGACATTACTACGTGAGAGGAACGAACGTCCGTTATAGTAGTAATATGAGTTGCCCACCATGTTCTGCGGATAATCGGTGATGTTGATGGCGACAGTCTTACTGAAGTTGCCACTGGCATCCTTACCATATACCGTACCAGCCAAGTCTGCGGCAATCAACGGCTCCGTACCCTTCATATTGTACTCTCCGTTTGGCACAAAGATGCGGAAACGCTCCGTGCCACCCGCCTTGTTGGCAAGCGTTATGCCCTCCTCAAGAGTACCATACTGGATGTCCTGACGCTTCAGGTTGGCTATCACGTCGTCAGCGACGAACTGAATGGTATCCTTAGCCGTCTGGGTTACGCCGTCCCACAGAATCTTGTGGGTCACGACATAATTGAACTTGGTTGAGCTTACCGCTGAAACTGTCGCTGTCTTGAACGTGATACTTATAGCTGAGCCATACTTCTCTCCATATACATCCTCCAGACTGTTTTCCGGTATATTCAATGTATAAGAGGTGTTTGGATTAAGATTCCAATATGTCAGCTGTAACACATTACCTGTAGCCACTGCGTTCATAGTCTGCCCGAGAGCATTTACAGTCGCAGACTTCATCGGATGATCGAAGGTCAGGCTGACCGTTCCGCTTGTTGACTGACGCTCTGTTTCGTCAAGGCTGACGCTGCTTCCCCCGCTCACACTTACCTCAGAGGTATTGACCTTGACATTGCTGAATGTAGGTGACACCATATCAGCGAGGTTGAAATAGATATTATATGTCTCAATAGTAATACCATTTACTTTCATCAATATCGTCGCAACCTGGTTTTCTATGGTGGCCTGTGTTATATCTACTGTCGCGCCATCGGCATCCATAGGCACCGCGGTCACAGCAGGCATCGTATTGTCAGCATCATAGACTACCGACGCTGAGCACGTATGAGTATAGTTCGTTGTCGAGTTCAGCGTAGCCAGTTGCTCAGTACTTAACTGAGAACTGCCTATGGTGACAGACTTGAGAGACCTTGGCTTATTGAGACTCTTATAGGTAACACTGATACTCTTCACCTTCGCAGCTTTGACAAATTTTATCTGCTGGGCGGAGCTTGCCGTGGTAATTGCCACACTGACGTCATTACCGGCCTGCTTGTCATCAGTGCCTATCTTCACGTCACCAGCCTTAAACTCTGTACCTGTAGCAGTCTTGACGTTGAACACACAGTTAGATGTAGAGATAATATCTAACACCGCACCAGCGCTGACCTCAAGCGACCCCTCGTTAATCTTCTCTGAAACATTGTTGTCATTCACAGAGAAGTAGCAACGTACATCTATAGTGTCATTATCATCCACCGGCAACTGGGCAATCATGTGACCATTAGCACCGGTAAAGTCGAACTGCATATAGCTGACATCCCATGTGACTGTTCTGCCCTCAACATCGGTAATGTCAATTAACGACTTGTTGTTAGCCTTAAACACAGGTATGAGACGCATATTATGGTCTATATCGTATGACTTGCCAAACTCATAATGCGGACTGTTATCAACGCCTTGCTCTACATAATACTTCAATGTATAGCCGTCCTTATAGAGATTGTAGTTTCCAGCAGGCATGTCGAATTTCTTACCCTCCTCGACATGGGCTAACGGCAGGGCGAGTCCCTTGCCTTCACCGACTGAGAAGTTGACATAGTAAGAGTTGCGATCGCCGAATACCGCTTGCACGTCATAGAAACGGTCAAGGTTAAAGCTGATGCTGTACTTCATCTCATTCTCACCGGTTACGCCTGTGAACATCACACCATCAATGTTGGTGCCGTTTGACACAGTGCTATACACACTATCAGCCTGCTGACTCTTAGTCTGGTATCTGCCGTCAGGATAAATCTTCGTTCCCTCAGAGGTAAGCCAGTATTTCAGTTCATAGAACTCCTTGCGCTCAGCTGTCACGGTGACATTAGCCGACTTAGGATATGAGTGACCCAACTCAGACTCTTTTGATGTGTACTTGTCATCATCAGTGGTGAGAGCAGCGGTCACGGTACCCATCTCATCATTGTTGGAAGAGTACTTAAGGTAAGACTCTGTAGCCTCCATATACTCACCCTTAATGTAACGGTAATAAGAGAAGTCATTACCAATATAGAGTTCCGCCGACTCTTCATCGTTTTGTATAGTCCATGTATAGAGGTATGCTCCCAACTCATCTGTCGGAATCTTCTCATCATATACATTGTCAGGACTCTTACCATTGATAGTAGTACCGCCGCCACCGCCGTTGATAGTACCATACGTGGCAAGGGTAAGCTTCGCACCGTAAGCAGAAGGAATGTGTATCTTTGTTCCCGGCTTGATTGATGCCCATGTATCTATCTCTTCATTTGTGAAGGCTATAGAGTCAGAGGAGTCATAGGTGTCTATCTCTATACCGATGTCCACGGTCTGATCACTGACAGGATTACCCAACTGGTCAAAATAATCCAAGTGTTCTGTATTCGTGGCGAGCCAGAAAGTATTGCCTGACGCTACAGTTGCCGGGTGTGCGAACTCAGAGCGGCTGAAATGCCATGTGACATCAAACTTGGACTTACGTGTCTCAAGGAATGTTGACCATACGTTCTGCTTATATACCGGAATCAAGGTAACGGTCTTATTTGACTCTGCGACAACCGTATTGGTTCCCAGTTCATATTTCTCGCCGTCTGTATCCTCCCAGTAAATCAATGAGTAAGGACAGCCATTATGGAAGAAGCCCGTATATAAAGGATATGTGGCAGGAGCTGTTATGGAACCAGAGACAACAGGCGATTTCATGTGTTGCATATTGAAATAAGCTCTGTAGTTTTCGATTTCAAAACCAGACACCACATTATCACTCTTGTCAAGGAACTTGGCATTAGCCACGTCATATATGACAGTGACCTCCACTCCTTTCTTGAACACTGCCCAAAACTCATTGGAAACGGAGTCTATGGTTACAGTATAAGAAGACTTGTTCTCATTCTCAAATTTACCATCGGCTATATCCGTACGACTCTTGGCCCAGCCACGCACGCCATAACCCGTCATACCCACACCTTTCAGGGTGACCTCTGAGTTAAGGGTATATTCATTGTTCGGTACTGTAGGAGAAAGGACAACGCGACCAGAGTTTGAAGGATAAACTCCCACTGTGAGCTTATATGTCTTCATATCCGTCGTCAGGCTGTCAACCTCAGAGTTGTTCTTGTTCGTGGCAACCGCTATAGCCTTGATGGTACGGTTGGTGTAGAGCTTGACAGCAGTGCCGCCATACTTGTTGCTTGAAAGTGAAGGCTCAGAGCCGTCGATGGTATAGTATATCGTCTCCTTGTCAGGATCATCATCACGCAGGTTGACATCGGCTGATCCCGTTATGGTAAACGAGGAAGTCTCTGCGTCAAGCACGATTGTCGGCTTCTCCGCGTCTGGCGTGAAAGTCACCTTATATATACGCACGTTCTGCTCGCCCGTGGCAATACCTGTGGTGTGAGCCCACAGCTTCACCAGACCTGAATCCACAGCAATCTTCTGCTTTGTTGTTACGACAGAGGTGCTTGCGCTCGTGTACTCAGTATCCTTGTCATTCACGGCAAGCGTGATGCTGTTAGAGGCGGTAGATGAGAAGTCCACCTCTACCGTACCCTTTCGAGTAGTCTCGAAGTACAATTCCTTACCCTCAAAGCACTTCACGCTGTTATGAGCGAAGTATGTACCCACACCAGCAAGGTTGGCCGGTGTGATGGTCTCAGGCCATGACACACCATCGTCCAGCGTGATATCACGGAACACGAAATATGCGTCCTGCTCCGGCGTGATGTTAGAGGTGGAACCAGCCCAGTTCCACACTGTCTTCTTAGATATGGCTGTGAGCTTAGATGTGCCGGTATATGCTTTCTCACGGCTGAACATCACCTTGAATTCTGCCTCCACGTCATCACTGTAGCGGAACTTGAGCACAGTGGAGTCCGCCGCATGAACGGCACTTCCGGCGTAGGTGACGAGTATCTCCTGTGACACGGTGCCGTCATCGGCTACGCTAAACTCCTCCGGCACTACAGTGACATTGTCGCCCTTGGCGTCCTTGACAAGCGTCACCGAACTGCCGCCTACGAGGTTGCGTCCTGTTACTTTCACGACAACTGACTTGCTAGCAGCCTTGGCATCCTTGATGGCAAGCTCATACTTTTCCTTGTCAGCCTCAAGCACCTCGGGGAACGGATAGTCAATAGTGATATCCTTTATGTAGTTCTCTCCCACATTAAGGGTGATTTCCTTGTCTTTACCCATGTAGGTGTATTCATACTTCACAGCTCCGGTCTGTCCCTTGTCTGCGCTGTATGCTATGCTCTCGCCGTTTATGGTGATACCTGTAGTATTATACACAGAGAGCGTTACCTTTGCTCCCTTGACTACAGGAAGCACGAAGTCGCCATTATTAGCATTCAGCCAGCCGGTAGAAGCCATGACAGAGTTTTTCTGGTTGTCGCCCTTGGTCATCTTGATGCCCACATCGATGGTGCTGTTGTTGACAGACACCTGATTGACGTTGGCTGACACACTGTCATTATACTCGGCTGAGCCGTTAGCCGTACTGAACACCCAGTGGATGCTCATCGGATCAGGACGCTTCGCCAATGAGGCGTTGTCCGCATTCTGGGTGAAGACAGGTGTCAGTGTCACATCATTCTGAGGTGTGAACTCACCTCCTGTTGCGACTTTGGAATCGCCGACCTTCCACGCGGTAAGTGTATAGCCGTCCTTTATCAGGGTCTGGTTGACAGGTATGGTGTAAGGCACACCACCCTGAACCTTGGCACTCTTTGGAGCCTCACCGTATGCCGCGGCGTCATTATTCTTAAATGTCACTGTCACATAGTAGCCTACGGCTGCCGGGCTTGAGGCAGCGACGGTCTCTGTCACCGAGTTCTTCACCAGACAGTAATAGAAAGCGTTCTCCGTAACCTTGTCGATTACCAAAGAAGAGCTGTCCGCACCTGCTATGAGTGTTCCACCCTTGTTAGAGTTAGAAGTGTTCTTGTACCACTCATACACAAGGTTCTGTCCCTCTATCTCAGCGGCTGGTCTTGCCTCAACCTTAAGGGTGACCTTTGAGTCCTTGTCCACCACATACGACTCCTCCAGGTCTTTGGTTATGACAGGAGTGTATTTCGTAGGAAGGGTAATGGTTCGCAAAGCTGCTGCTCGCGCCACATATATCATGATATGACCATCCTGGGTCATCTCGAGGTCTGCCTTGGTGTTGCCCTCAGAGAAAGTGACAGTGAACTTACCGGCATCTCTAAAGCCGCCGCCGTTATCTCGTAACCCTTCTGTAGTATAGAAATGGGCATTCAGCGCATTACCTGTGATATATATATGCTGGCCCTTCTTCATGTTATTGATATGCAGGTAACGAGGACCAGAACCGAAGTTCTTCAGACCCTCACGCAATCCCTCTGTAGTACGTATTCGCAAGTCACCATTCTGTACTGAGTAATATCCCGCCATTCCGTAAGGATAGATATACTTATATGCCTTAATAGCGTCAGCCTGCGCTATGCCGTAATACATGCCGTCATCGTTACTGCCTACCTTATACGCATTAGCATCGGCCGCATCCCACGTCACGAAGTCGTGAGTGACGTAAGAGTAATAAGTTACGGTAGTACATGAAGAATAAGTGTCGCCATAGTTATTATGTATTCTGACATAGTAATAATCCGAGCCGTCAGTATTACGGGTAGCTGTATATGACGCAGAAGTAGCACCAACTATGAGCGTTCCACCTGTATTAGACAACTTAGTGTTCTTGTACCACTGGTAGGTCACACCGTCAGAGGCCACCACCGACATGGTGACACTCTTGCCAGTCTCACAATAGTAGTCGCTCTGCAGGTCATTGGCGAACTTAGGCATTCCTGACGGAGCATAGTTCACATAGAGCTGCTCATAGGTACCGGCGCCGAGAGTCAGCGTTATGGTATCCTTGTCACCGTAATGCTTGTATGAGAGCACATTACCATCCGCACTCATGGTCATAGGATTAGCAAGCTCAGAGTCAATCACGCTGACCGAGGGGACAACGTCACCCACGGTATAGAGACGGACTATCGTGCCGTAGAATACCGGCACCCTTATCGTAGTCCCTGCGGCCACTGTCGCACCGTCAGTTCCGGTGGTGAAACCCGTACTCTTGATTCTTGCTGCCAGATCCTGATTCTCGTCGGTAACAACTGCCTGACTTGGCAAGATATGCTCCTTCTCATCATCCCATGTGACGGTGGGGGCATCATTGTCAGTAGCGAACGGCCACCTTACTATGACATTAGTAACGATGTCGTCAAGCAGTCGGTTGTTTTTCGTGAAATAAGGATAGAGCACACGGTCATTGACAGTGGTGTACCCCTTGCCAAACTGGTGGGTGAGTACAAGGGTATCCGCAACCACGGTACTGTCAGTCCATCCCTTGAGAGTGTATCCGTCCTTAAACATCAGATAGTTACGTTTCTCCACGGTATGAGTGCCGCCGACGGGTATAACCTGGTCTGCCGGCAGTTCACCTGTCGCAGCCGCGTCATTATTCTTGTATCTAAACTCTGGAGTGGTCTCCACGTGCGTAGTCTTCTTTGACACATCGGCCGTACCCGTGACACTGTTGAACGCCACGCAGTAATAGTAATAAGACTCGCCAGCCACCGTGGTGTACTCACTGCCCGTGGCACCCTTTATCTCTCTTCCGCCACGTATCGTGTCGTTGTCGGCACGATACCACTGGTAGGTCAGAGGATTGCTGTCGTCGGCAGTAGCCGCGATTGACAGGGTAGAGGTAGAGTTACGGGCTATCTCGCGGGTCCCACCGTCAAGACTTGTGGTGACAGTAGGACGATGCCTGTTTGCCACGTAGATATACTGAATTGTCGTACCACCACTCCTGGCCAGAGTAAACGTGAGGTTACCAGCCGTCTTCACGAGCAGATTATACACCGTACTGTCGGCATTGGCATAGATGTCATACTCGGCACGCCCACCGTTGCTGTTGCTCTGAGCGGTGATGGTCTTCAGCGTAGGACCTATAATCTTTACCACCTCACCAGGCTTTACGTTGGTAATAATGAGCGGTCGCTCATTCGTATTGTTCTGCAGACCAGTACCCGGTACTATTTGTATTGCGCCTTCCGTATATTCAGCGATACCGAAATATCCGGAGAGTTCGTAAGGATAAAGCACAGCCTTTGCAGGCACCTCATACATAGGCTCCAAGCCTTCTACAGTACGCAGGGCAAGATCCTTGAGAGTAGAGAATCCGATATACCCGTCTTTTGTTCCGAGCGTACGCTCATTCTCGCTGTAGCTGTTGTATCCGTTCTTGAAGTCAAACATGACATAGTCCGCTACATAGACACGGGTAATAGTAGAAGTATCAGCACCTTCACTATTTCTTGCTATACAATAATAATATACAGTACCTTTATTCTCCTCAGAAGAAGGCAAAGTATATGTATTGCTTGTAGCTCCTGTTACAGGTTCTGCATTTTCTGTACTTTCAATTGTATTCCTATACCACTGATAAGTACTGCCTGAGAGCTGCATATTATACACACCGATAGAAATACTCTTTGTATCTCCAATATTTATAGCATACAATTTCTCTATATCAGTATGGATTTCAGGAACAGGATTAACTGTCACACATGATATTTTTGAAACTACAGAACCTTTACTGTTTGTCGCCTTACAAAAATAGAAATTGGTTCCTTTATTCTCAATAGACGTAGGAACGACATAAATATTACTTGTCGCACCAGATATTATGGAAGCATCGTCTACCGAAGCCGTTGAGTTTTTATACCATTGATAGGTGTCCCCCCTTTCTGTGTCAATATTATATACTCCTATACTAAGCTTCAATTCATCATCTAATCTAACATTACAAGTATCTGGTATATTTGAATATATAACAGGACTTTCAGTCATCGGATAAGCGACTTTAATTGATGCTAATAACGCATTATTCCCGGAATAGGAAATAGTTATAGGGCTGCTACCTGCTGTGTATGTCCAAATATTAGCGGATTTTGTAATGTCAGTCGCACTACAAGAGAAATAACTTACCATATCTTCTGGGAAAGTTATTTTCATTCCCTTTACCGCATCTATTGTTATAGTCCTATTCTTTACAATTAACGCAACATCTTGAGCCTCTCCGTTAAAATCTAAAGACTTTACATAAGCCGCAGAAGCATCATTCTCAGTCCACTTTACATTTTCAAATGTTGACTCAAGAATTTTTAAAGATTCTGTCTGAGAAACAGTATTTGCTCGTAAGACTGGCGTAAGCGTAACATCATCTATAATAGATGATATTTCATTAACCTTATAATTATTAACACCATCAGTCCAACCTGTCAACGTGTACCCTGTCTTATATAATGTAGCATTTACAGGTATCTTAACAGAATCGCTTTTTGTAAGGACAATGCTGCTTGGCACATCTCCTACTAGTGTCTGATCTGCTCCTTTTTCAAAATTAATATTAACCGATTTACGCAAACGCAACATTCGACTAATACCTCCATATCTATATAGAGACAAACTTATTGAAGTAGCATCTTCGTTAACTTTCCATACTTGGTACCCAAGCTTATCGGATAACTCTGAATCTTTCGTTGCATGTGTTACATTGTACAAGAATGGTCCAGTCTTACCAGCAGTAGTGGTATATTCCTGAAAAATAAGGATATCATCCTTTGAGACTTTTACGGAAACATTCGCTGATCTACCTCCACCTCCATAATTATGCAAGCCGAAACCAGCCCTATAACGAAGGTCTCCAGACGTAGGCAACACTTGAGGTGTATTAGTCGTAAATTCATAAAGATACTTCACACCATACCCTTCGATGTTTATATCCTTATTTAAATCATCTGCAAATACATCCAATCTTCCCATGGCAGTCATGAGAAGAGAGAGGAATACCATAACCATAAAACGCGCCATATTAGCGGAGCGTTTTCTGTTGTCCTTGGTCAGGCTCATCGTTTCCTTGTTGTTTGACATTATTCTTGTCATAGCGTTACATTTTATAAATTTCATATTCCAAATAAAATTTATATAGTGTTAGTTAATATCCTAATAATAGCCAGTCTTCACTTATCTCTCTCATACACTCTCTTTCATCCCATTCTCTATCTCTTGCTTCTCTTGTCTGCTCTCTTATAATTACATTAACATACAGATGTACCCTTATACTAAATTTCCAGTCTATTAATCCTTATCATTGTCAAGAACTCTTCCAACTTACAGAGATTCACTTTAGGAAAATCGTAATTGTCAAGTTCCTCAAAGTGTCTGTCATTGCTTACTATGTATGTAGCACCTGCTGTAATAGCACAGTCAACAAATTTGTTATCATCTTTGTCTGCCGTTATCAGATTAAATCGATAAGCAGGAACCACACGTTCCACATTAGGTGACTCTAGCAACTCCTTAATTACAGTATTTGCAATAAGGCCGTTATAACGCTTCGTCAATATCTCATGATACTCAAAGAGTATTTCATTTGATACAGCAATTGAATATTTCCCTAAACGGAATGCCCTCCATACATCATTATTATAAGAGTTAGGCATTATCACATTCACTAAGCAATTGGTGTCTAAGACTATTTTCATTAATATTCTGTCCTTTCATGTTGACCAGCCCAATCGTCTAATGTTTGCTGAGTTATGTTATTTTCCTTCTGGAACTGTGACAGCAGTTTGTCCGTTTTCTCACGGTAGAAGTTAAGCAGTATCTCCTGCAACTCCTGCTGCTCTTGCTCCGTGTCGATATACGACATAAGGCTAAGCACATTTAACTGTGCGGGGTTTAACTGTGTCGATACCATCTCTCTATTATTCGTTTATTATATTATTCTTCAAAACCACATTAACCATTTTACAGGTCATTCATAAACTCCCACGCATCACGTGCTTTAAGTTTTCCGTTCTTTATCAACTTCATCTCTTGAAAGCCTGTCTTCATCCCTTCCCATACCTCGTCTTCTGTCATAACAGAATCGTCTGCATCTGCCACCTTCACCGAAGCGCGAACTGGTTCTAAGAGACGTTCTGACAACCATTTCTTGTTTTTGGCTGTCAAGCTAAGTCCTTGCAGGTAAGTCCAGAGGTTATTCATCGCTACAGTATTCATATCTCATTTCTCCTCTCTTTTGAAACAAACTATCGTTGATTTTCTTTATTCTCTTGACACGAATTATCATTAATTATCCATTAATTGTCTTCCATGTCATCTCTCCTCATCTCTTTATTATGTACTTGAAACGAACTACCGTAATTATAGATAATTATTATAATTTGTTTCTTTCCTTAATCCATCCAACTCTCAATGCGAATATTTCTTATATTTCCGAAGTGCTTCACATTATTCGTAACCATTATCATATTGTCTACTACTGAAGCACAACCGATGACCAAGTCAATGAAATCACCATTTTTTTTCCCTATGGAATGTAAATAAGCATTTTCTTTTGCCGCATACTCATAATAGGGAGCCGATGGCATTATATTTATCATTTCTAAGAACGCCTTCACTTTCTGCATCTCGTTATCGTTATGCTTTAAGTGTCTTATTTCCGCGCCTACGAGTATTTCATATTTTGTCAAATCAAGAATGAAACAATTTTCTTTCCCCATTGCATTCAACTTGTCTCTGACATTCATGTCACCACGAAATAGAGCAATACAGATATTACTATCCAACATATACTTCTTACTCATCGCATCATCTCTCCCATATTTTCAGAAGTTCTTCTGTTGTTTTGCCTTTGCCGCTATCTCTAACCTCTTTTGTCAACTCATCTGCCGACACCTCAGAGTCACTTGCCCATATACCACAGAATTCATCGAAATCCCTTTTGGGTCTATTCTTTATCTTCCGGTATAGATGAATTGTATTTATATAATATCCCAGTTCATCTATTACCTTTGGACTTGCGTCCTTTATCATATTCCAGTAAGGCAGAGCCTCCGGACTCAATGTTATGTTTCTTTCCATACTCACCTCCTTTTCTTTATTCTCTTGACACGAATTGTCATTAATTATCCATTAATTGTCTTCCATGTCATCTCTCCTCATCTCTTTATTATGTACTTGAAACGAACTACCGTAATTATAGATAATTATTATAATTTGTTTCTTATCTATCTGCTTTTGTTATATCTTCTATTAGCCTTCGTATCTCTACATCAGATATTGACTCCACATCTGCTTTATCATAAATTGTCAGCAGTACGATCTCGCCTTCAAGCGTCTGCACCACTACATCTGCAGTATATGTTATCACTCTTGCTCCCCCACTCTTTCCTTTTCCTTTTGAGCGTATTCGCATCCTCACTTTGCGAGCTCCCCCTCCAAGGTCTGTACCCATAAAAGGATTCTCAGCCAACTGAGTTGCCAACTCCATTATATCTAATCGAAATGAGCTATAACGCTTTGACAGTTTCTTCAAATCCTTGTCAAACTTATTTGACGTTCTTATCTTACAGCTCATTAATCACCTCCCAAAAATCACGCGTCTTCAACTTTCCTTCCTTAAGCAGTTTAGCATCACGAAATGCCCTGCGTAGGATTTCCAACTCGTCCTCACGTGTTTTTGGAAACACAAGGCGGTCTTCTATCTCATCTTCCTCATTCTCGTCCTTTTCCGTCTCTTTTTCGGGAGCTTTGACATGAACGAGGAAGTATGCCAATTCTTCCTTCACTTTTGGACTTGCACTCTTTATGTAGTTCCAGTAAGGCAGAGCCTCCGGGCTCAATGTTATGTTTCTTTCCATACTCACCTCCTTTTCTTCATCTCTTGACACGAATTGTCATTAATTATCCATTAATTGTCTTCCATGTCATCTCTCCTCATCTCTTTTTTATGTACTTGAAACGAACTACCGTAATTATAGATAATTATTGTAATTTGTTTCTTTCCCGGCTTTACAGTTTACTATATTACGGTACAGGGATATAGCCGAAAGTCTGGTCGGCATCGGCGAGTACATAGAGGTGGTCAGGCACTATCTTCACGTGTATTGTGCGTGTCTTGCCCATCTCTGTGGCTCCGGCAGTCTTCAACTTCTCGAAGTAGTCCTCGCTGAACTCTATTGTGCTTACCACGTTCTTGCGAGTCACCACGTCATCACCGTCCTCATTGACGACGACGGCATCGTATGTCACCTCAAAGACCGGATTGAAGTCTCTCGCCGGGAACAGGTATATAGGCTTTCCCCAGGGCACAGCTACCTTGTTGACACGAAGCACTCCATAGGTCGTATCCTTCTCCTCGGTCAGCTTTTCCGTCAACTGACTGTAGTATTCTGTCCAATCCTCTCCCACAGGAGCATCGGCACTGTTGTCATTATATGGTATAGGCACGGCATTAGCGGGCAGCACGTCAAACCTGTCTTCTTCATCATCATTTAGATCCCAGACGAAATCACCGGATGTCCAAGGAGTAGTGCTGTTTTCTGGGTCAAGGGTGTACTGACGAGACACCGTACCGCTGCTGACGAAGTTCTGACCATAGACCTTAACACTCTTTATGACGAAGTAACGTATGTCACTCATCTTGTCACCTAACTGGAACACAAGCTTGTATCCCGTAAGAGCCTGATCCATCTTAAACATAATCACGCCATCAGGGTCAGCCTTATAGTCTGGCAGGTTACACATAAGAGCCGTCTCCGTAACAGAGAATGGGGTACCCGGACCGAAATTAACAGGCATTGAGAGAGTATATACATTAGCATCTCTCGTCAGAGTAGCCCCGGGGTTATAAGGCATATAGGCGAAGTTGTCGAACCTCACGAAGTCAGCAAACTCAGACCAGTAACGCTTAGGCTCGTAATCCCATGCTATCAGCTGGGTTTCCTTGTCAGGTGTGGCTGTCAGCTCAAGGTTATCAAACATCTTGTTGTCGCTGAGCGATGTGGCCTGAAGCAGGTTGTACCATCCGAACACACCCATGAAATGCGGATCGCGGTCATAGTCATATCCCACATACGTCCTTTCATTGGCACGTGTGCCCTCACCGCCGACATTGAAAGACACCTCACCATAACCATCCGCGTGTGTCAGGGGCAGTTCCTCGCTGCCACAGCCGACCAGCAGCAGGGCAGCCACAACGGCTATATATATGTTTATATTCCTTATCATCTAGTTAATTAATAATTAAAAAATTAATAATTAATACTTCAAGAAAGTATACTTATCTGATAAAACAGTTAATACTTGTCCGCAAGATCAATCAAAATCTATCCGCAAGATCAATCAAGACTTATCCGCCAAGATTTACCAGTGCTGCGTACCCTGACCCTCAGTTTTGTCAACGGTATTGTAGAAAGTATCATCCTCCTTCCATTCCTCCACGTTGACCACCTCAAACTGTATAGGCTGTTCCTCGTCCAACGTGGTTGCCCACTGATACCACTTGCCAGCCTCTATATTCTTTTTCGTCAGACGCGCCTTATAGTAGGTGTGTTTTAGGTTGCCTCCAGCCTCAGTGCCTGTATGTCCGTAGAGGTACAAGGTTGGCAGCTGCATAGCATCCAAAGTAATATTCACAGGATACATCTGCATATATGCTATGAGGAGATACCTGTCACCACGCTTATATATGGATTTATACTTACCTTCTGTCTCACTGCCTACTTCATGGTCTATAAGGTCCATGCCCTCTGTCTCTGTGCCGAGCTTCAGTTTCAGCTTATTTGTCTTCTTATAAACAGTCATTTTCTGTGTTTCCAGACTGAACTTGCCTTTCTCCACGAAATTAACCCCCACACGGTCAGGAGCCTCAAACTTATGATATATTACGAGAGAGTCGAAAACCTGAGGATTCTCAGACTCTGGTATCTGCATATAAAAACGCACGGTGGCCTGCACGTGGCTGAAGTCGAAGCAGGTGTAACCTGTATTACCTTGCTCCGCCTGTGCATACAAGTAGTCATAGTTGCCGAGGTGAGCGGAGGCCCTTTTCTCTGAGGCCAGCAAAAGAGCCATCTCATCAGATTTTGTCGGATCATAATGTCCCATCTCTACATTAGCAGACTGTATCTGGTTCTCATATGTGACTGGCATTTCAGTATAGCCGAACTCAGGGATTTCCCGATCCTTAAAGTCCTCGCCAGAAAGATATGGTGCCCACGCCACGAAGTCCTTGGTATTCTTCACGTTCAATACATATTTCTTGCCGTTAGGACTGAACTCGGCTTTGGACAGGCCACTGCCGCCATCAACATTCTGGAGATAAGTAAGAACCTGCACATGCGACTCGTCTATAGCCTCAATATCCTGACCTGTACCCGGCTTATACAGAGGATAGACAGCAATCTTGTCACCCTCATTCCAATCAAACCGCATCATGGCATTCTCAAGATACAGAGTACCACGCGTCTCGTCGCCACTCTCCAAAGCCGGCCTGGAAGCCATGGTTCCCTCCTCAAGTATTACATTCTCTCCGTCAGCAATGATGCTGTCGGAAGAACACGACACAAAGAGCGTCATCGCCGCCACTGTCAGATATGTAAATATATTCTTCATCTCTTAATAACTTCTATTTCTTTGAAAGAGTAATTCTCACTATCTCGTTGGCATCTGCCATCGTTATATCATCATCCTTGTTGGTATCGGCCACACTGAGGTCTATCTCCACCGGCCTTATACCCACATTATAGTTAGTTAACAACCGTGCGTCCGTGAGGTCAACCTTTCCATCGGCATTGACATCACCGAGCAGTCTCTCTCTCTTTCCCAATTCTCCGTCTTCAAGCACAGCAGTGACGAAATCAGGGGCATAGCACCTTTGTGAACTTACTGTTTCTGCATCTGTTTCCAGATACGCACCGCCACGTTTGCCGTTACTCTCACTCCACATCTCTCCTGCTCCACTCTTTGCCTTTACTATATCATCATCCAGATTCACGTCATACAGTTTTCCTGCCTGAAACGCTACTCCGGTAAGTTGCCTCTCCACAAACGTGCCGTCATCTGCATTTATCCTCACCGTCAGTGTCTCATTACTGAGATCTGCGGGACACATCATCAGATATGCCGTCAACGTCTGCCCCTTCTCTAACTCCAATTCATCTGTAACAAGTGTCATCACAGAGCTTTTGCCGGTCGCCGTCACTGTCTGTGCCGGAACGTTCACCGTCGCCGCCGTGACGAAGTTCTCTTTCTCTGCTTTCAGCATAATGCTGTTTACTGTCGTACTCCTACCAACCGTATATTCCAGTCTAAGCACGCACCCGAGGTGTGAGAAATTAAACTGCGCTGACGTTGAGGTTATCAGGTCTCTCGCAGTCATGTAGTCATACGCCCCCAAGTGCTGCGTTGATCCATTGCCTCTCTGTCTCTGTCCCTCGTATGTCACTGGCAAGGCAGTGTTGGCCACCATATAGTGAACTCCCTCACAAGGGAAATAGCCATAGTAAGTATTACCGCTAACCAATCCCCACCCCGCATTTGACGCAGGAACATAGTTGTCATCATCCTCTACCGTGCGGGCGACAAGCAACACGCAATCGCTGCCACCCTCATCAAAATATCCTCTTCCTCTGCACCCTTGCTGCCAGCCGAAGAGAAGCCCTGTATTCTCATCATACGAATAAACCGGGTACACAGCCTCGGCAGCCGCTGCTATCATTATATCCGCCAGCAGAAGAAGAACAGCTGTCAGCTTTCTCTTCATCCCCACTTTAAGAAACATTGTAACATTACCTGTCATCTATCTCAAACACGAAATCTCCCTCGCCAGTATCTTCAAACATACCACCAGATTTTTTAGCCCCATTGCCATTGAAAGGGTCGTCATACGGCTTAACACCAGGCTCACCTGTCTCCCACGGCGCACCACCACCAGTTGTTGAGCCAGCAAGCAATTCCTGTTCCTCCTCCACTTCCTCGAAGGAAATGAGGGGAGCGACATACATCTTCTTTGATATGAATATATTTCTGTTCATTATCTTTTATAAATTCACGTTTCAACACATCCTTTCCCTCTGAGAAAAAAGGACATAGCGCTACTGTGATTTACAAAATTACAACTTTATTCCGATATTAGATATAAAAATACAGAATATTAATCGTCCTTTAACTTTAATTAACTTTTCTTTTTTACAGGCTCACACGTAAGTCCTACTCCTAACTTCTTGAAGATTTTCCTGTCAACCTCAGAAAGCATTACGGTAGAGTGCACCTGGCATCCTTGCAGCTGCGGAAGTTGTTCAAGGGCACGTCGGCAGTTGTCATCAGCTTGTGACAGGACAGAGAGTGCCACGAGCACCTCATCGGTATGCAGACGTGGGTTGTTGCCGCCGAGATACTCAACCTTTGTCTTCTGTATCGGCTCAATCATTGCCTGTGGAATGAGCTTTATGTCATGGTCTATGCCAGCAAGATGCTTGGTGGCATTGAGAATGAGGGCGGCGGATGGTCCGAGCAGTTCGCTGGTCTCACTGGTGATGATGGTACCGTCGGCCAGTTCGATGGCCGCACACGGTTTGCCGCAACGCTCACGACGTTCCTTGGCTGCCGTGGTAACACGGCGGTTGTCTGTAGTTATCTTGGCCTGCTGGAAGAGCAGCTGTATCTTCTGCACCTCAGCCTCGTTGTTCGCTCCGTCGGCAAACTTATTAGTGGCATCGTAGTAACGGCGTATAATCTCCTGACGCGAAGCCTCCTGACACGCCTCATCATCGCTGATGCAGAAGCCTACCATATTGACACCCATATCCGTAGGAGACTTATAGGGGTTCTTGCCATATATGCCTTCAAAGAGCGCGTTAAGCACAGGGAATATCTCTATGTCGCGGTTATAGTTGACGGCAATCTTATTGTACGCCTCCAGATGGAATGGGTCAATCATATTGACATCATTAAGGTCTGCGGTGGCAGCCTCGTATGCTATATTGACAGGATGCTTCAATGGCAGCGACCATACAGGGAAGGTCTCGAACTTGGCATAGCCTGCCTCCGTGCCGCGCTTGTTCTCATTATATAACTGAGAGAGGCACACTGCCATCTTACCGCTGCCAGGTCCCGGGGCGGTAACGATAACGAGCGGACGGGATGTCTCCACATAGTCGTTCTTGCCGAAGCCCTGGTCGCTGGCGATGAGTGCGACGTTATGCGGATAGCCGTCAATAAGGTAATGCACGTATGACTTTATGCCCATACGCTCCAAACGCACACGGAAGTCATCGGCGGCATGCTGTCCGTTATAATGTGTTATAACGACGCTGCCTACCATAAAGCCACGTGCAATGAACTCACCACGCAGGCGCAGCACATCCTCGTCATAGGTGATGCCGAGGTCAGCACGAACCTTGTTCTTCACTATATCCTCAGCGCTGATGACGATGACAATCTCTATCTGGTCACTTATCTTGCTGAACATACGCAGCTTTGAGTCGGGCTGGAAGCCCGGCAACACACGACTGGCGTGATGATCGTCGAAAAGTTTCCCACCGAGCTCAAGGTACAGCTTGCCCTTAAACTGCTGAATGCGTTCTTTGATGTGTTCTGACTGTATGCGAATGTATTTGTCGTTATCGAAACCTTGTTTCATTGTTTTATTTCTTTTTCCTTAATTATGGTTGCTGTGATACAGCAACATACTGGACTGCGGGGCAGGAAAGGGCGGAACATTAATATGGGTTGCTGTGATACAGCAAAATACTCAACCACGGTGCGGCAACAAACTGGACTGCAGTGCAGCGAACCGTGGGGATGGAATTACAATGCCTTGTTGAGGTTTACCATCTCTATTGCTGAGAGCATGGCATCGGCACCCTTGTTACCGGCCTTGGTACCTGCACGCTCCACAGCCTGCTCTATGCTGTCAGTAGTAAGAATACCGTTAAGCACTGGCACCTGTGACTTCATAGCTGCCATGGCAATACCTTTCGCTGACTCATTTGCCACCATGTCAAAGTGAGGAGTAGCGCCACGGATGACTGCTCCAAGACATACCACTGCGTCATATTTTCCTGACTCTGCCATCTTCTGGGCAGTGAGAGGTATCTCAAACGCTCCCGGCACGAGGGCGAGAGTGAGGTCGTCGGTATTACCACCGTGACGTACGAAGCAGTCCTCAGCACCGCTGATAAGGTGATTGACGATGAAATCATTAAAACGTGAGGCAACAATGCCTATCTTCTGACCCTGGGCGGTCAATGCTCCTTCTATCTTTTTCATAATCTTTATATTTTTTTATGTATAGGGACTATAGATACTATAGTAGCTATAGGAACTATAGGGCTGACAATCACAAAATGCAACTTCACCGGCTATAGATATACTGTAGTGGCTATGGTTATTTCTCCTTTGGTTTCTTTATATGCAGCAGGTGTCCCATCTTGGCGTACTTGGTGTACATATAGAACTCATCCTTTTCGTTGGTGGCTATCTCTATTGGTTCCCTACGCACCACGCGGAGGCCGAAGCCGTCAATGCCGCTTATCTTTTGTGGGTTGTTGGTCATGAGTATAAGGTCATGTATTCCGAGGTCTGCAAGGATGCTGGCACCTGTGCCATACTCCCTGAGGTCAGCGGCGAAGCCCAGTGCAATGTTAGCCTCGACGGTATCCATGCCCTGGTCTTGCAGGTTGTATGCCCTCAGCTTATTGATAAGACCAATGCCACGCCCTTCCTGACGCAAGTAGAGCAATACTCCCCTGCCCTCTTTCTCTATACGACGGAGAGCCTCGGCAAGTTGTTCACCACAATCACAGCGCAAAGACCCGAAGGCATCGCCAGTAAGACACTCTGAGTGCACACGACAGAGCACAGGTTCAGGCGTGGTGACATCACCCTTGACGAGAGCCACATGATGCTCGCCCGTTACCTTATTTATATAACCGTACGAACGGAACGTACCGTATTTCGTAGGCAGTTCGGCGCTCGTCACCTGTTCTATGAGTTTCTCTGTGCGGCGACGATACTCTATGAGCGACTTGATGGTAACACAAACGATATTGTGCTCTTTTGCCAGCTCCAGCAGTTCCGTGGTACGCATCATAGTACCGTCCTCACGCATAATCTCACAACAGAGGCCTGCCTCGGCAAGACCCGCCATACGACACAGGTCCACTGTTGCCTCCGTATGTCCGGCACGGACGAGGACGCCGCCCTCACGCGCCTGCAACGGGAACATGTGTCCCGGACGACGGAAGTCTATAGGCTTTGATGACGGATCGGCTATGGCACGAGCCGTAATGCCACGCTCCACGGCAGAGATGCCCGTTGTAGTTGATATATGGTCAACGCTGACAGTGAAAGCCGTCTGGTGGTTGTCGCTGTTATGTGTCACCATCTGCGGCAGGTTCAGTCGCTCACAGAGTTCACGACTCATTGGCATACAGATGAGTCCTTTGGCCAAGGAAGCCATCATGTTTACATTTTCTGTTGTAGCGAACTGTGCAGCACAGATGAGGTCACCCTCATTCTCGCGGTCAGGGTCATCTATAACCAATATGCACTGTCCTTGTCTTAATGCCTCAAGGGCTTCGTCGATTGTGTTGTATTGCATTGTTTTATTTCTTTTTCAGGGATTATGGTAATGGTTGCTGTAGAGCTATGGCCGACTGAGCGATTGGTGAGGGTTGCTGTGATACAGCAACAAACTCTACTCTGCAACGAACTCAACTTAGCAACAGACTAAGCACCGCACCAAGTCCTACCAGGAACCAAGAACCTACGCCATGAGGAAGGAGCGATAGAGGTTTATCTTCTCTTCCTCGGAGGAACCAGCCGGAGCGGCATTCCCATTCCCTTGCGGCATAAGCCGCTCTACATATTTTGCTATCAAATCATTCTCAAGATTCACCAAGTCACCGACCTTGGCCGTATGGAGCGTAGTGGCTTGCTGCGTATGAGGTATCAGCGACACCGCGAACTCCGATTCGCTGACCATGGCTACCGTAAGGCTCACACCCTGTATGGTGATGCTGCCCTTCTCTATTATGTAACGCATAATCTGCGGTGATGTCTGTATGTACAGCCAAAGAGCATTATCGTCACTCTCTATACGCGAGACTTTGCCCGTACCGTCAACATGACCTGAGACGATATGGCCACCCAGTCGTGTCTGCAGAGTGAGGGCGCGCTCAAGATTCACCTTGCTTCCCGGCTTCAACGAGGCAAGGGAGGTACGACGTACCGTCTCTGGCATGACATCCGCGGTGAAGCATCCTCTTGGGGCGGCGATGGTATCGCCGCTTACGAGGGAAGGACGCACTGCTACAGGAATGGAGGTGACGGTGAGACACACACCGTTGGTGCAGATGCTGTCACCCACCTGCGTGCCTTGAAGCACCTTGCCTGCCTCTATCTCCAGCGTGACGGAGGTTGTGCCACGTCTTACTGTCTTTACTGTTCCTATTTCTTCGACTATGCCTGTGAACATTGACTCACTTTGCTCGCAAGTTATGAGTTATAGATTATAAGTTATGAGTTGTCTTGCGGACTATGAATTGGACTTCTTCACCAAGCCAGAGATAAGGATGTCCTCTCCCATGGTGGACACTACCCTGCCGGTGAGTTCTACTGCCTCAGACATGACATCGATGCCATTGCCCTCTACCGGTGTCTTGGCGGTCTTGCCACCTATTATCTTAGGAGCAACGAATGCCAAGACCTCATCTACAAGTCCTTCACGCAGCAGCGCCTCGCTGAGTGTGCCGCCACTCTCAAGCAGGATAGAGTCTATCTTCTCCGCCGCAGCACGCTGTGTCAGTTCAAGGAGGGTGTTACAGTTCCACAACATGACACCTGCCTCTCGCAATTGCTGCAGTTTCTCCTCATCGGCGCCGTCTGCATAAGCCACGACGAGCGGATACTCATGTGCAGTACGTACCAACTGACTCTCCATCGGGATGCGAGCCTGACGGTCGGCTACAATGCGCACCGGCTGTCTTACCTCGTGTTCCTGTATCCCCATCTTGTCCAGCGTCTCTGGCGTAAGGCGCACATTAAGCAAGGGGTCGTCAGCCAACACCGTACCTATGCCGCAGAGGATAGCCGAGTGACTGCGTCGCACAAGGTGTACATACTGTCGTGCCTCTTCTCCTGTTATCCACTTACTGTCACCTGTGGCGGTGGCTATCTTGCCGTCAAGCGTCATCGCCCACTTCGCTGTAATCCATGGCAGGGAGGTCGTTATATATTTCAGGAACACACGGTTCTGGTTTCTTAACTGCTGTACGAGGGCGGCGATGGTATCGCCGCTTACGAGGGAAGGGGTGGATTCACCTGAGTCTGTACCTTCCATCCTTACCGAAGAAGAGGAGGATGTGCTCGCACTTGCGCTCATTGAGGCAGGCTCCTTCCCTGACTGTTCCAGCACATCGACCTCTATGCCTGCCTGACGCAGTTGGTCTATACCCTTGCCTGCGACAAGAGGGTTAGGGTCACGCAGTCCGACGACCACACGATGGATGCCGTGACTTAATATGGCCTCCGTGCATGGCGGCTGATGGCCTTGATGGCAACAAGGCTCAAGGGTCACATACATAGTACTTCCCTGACAGTCAATGCCATGCTCCTCCGCATACTTGAAGGCATCGCGCTCAGCATGTAAGTCTCCGTAGCGGTGATGCCATCCTCGTGCGATGATATCATCATCCCTGACAATCAACGCTCCTACAAGGGGATTGGGGTTTACCCTTCCCTCTCCTTGCTGGGCAAGGCGCATGGCTTGCTCCATTAGAAATATGTCATCGTCTGTAACCATATAAAGTGCAAAGTTACTCAGAAATTTCTAAACTACAAAATTTTTTTTCGTGGAGGAGAGGCAACGAGAGAAAGCGGACGCCATAACACGGGCGACAAGAGGGTTGCTGTAATACAGCAACATACACAACAGAAGGAATAGGGACAAGCCAGAGGACGAGCAAGGAGGGGCGGGCAAAGAGGGTTGCTGTGATACAGCAACATACACAACTGGAACAGAAAGACCGACTGAACAAAGCAGGGAAGAGAAACCTTTAGAAAAAAAGAAGAGAGGCAGGCGTTTCAACAACACCTGCCTCTCACTTAACAATATTCTATATTAATCAGTTTCCTGATATGTCTATTAGTTGTTTGCCTTGATGATAGCTACACGAGCAGAAGCATCACCCTTCACACCTGAACCCTTGCAAGAGTTGATTGTAACACCCTTAGCCTTCAGGTAATCAGCAACAGCCTTAGCACGTCTCTCTGAGAGTGACTGGTTGTAGTCAGCTGAACCCTCTGGAGATGCTGTAGCGATGATATCAACAGAACCCTCTACGTTGTCAAGCACTGCCTTTGCCTCAGAAGTGAGCTCAGCAGAGTTCTGTGCAAAGAAGATGTAAGAGTCACCAGCGTAAATCTTCTGTGTCTTAGCAGGCACCTGAACCTCCTTGACAACCTCCTTGATGACCTCCTTAGGCTTCTTAGCCAGCTCCTGACGGAGAGAATCGATAGTATTCTCGAAGTCACCGATGTTATAGGTCTTGAAGTAGTGTGTACCGTTAGAACACTTGAAGTGGTATGTGTAAGCAGCACCGAGATAGAGCTGCGCACCGTTCATATTGAAGGCAGAAGCGCCCTTACCGCTACCTGGAGAGGTGAAGTTCCACAGAAGTGCAGGACGGAAGCTGAGAGTGTGACGATAAGCCTTGTCAATGTTGAAAGCAAAGTCAAGGCCTGTCTTTCCAGCCCAGCAGTTATTGTAACGATCTGTTTTCCATGGACGGAAGCCGTGGAACCAACCTATACCCACAACAGCGCCGACCTCAAAGAAACGAGGAGAGCCAGTAAAACCGCCGAAGATGTTTGACAAGTTAACCAAGCCGTTAACGCCGCCATAGAGACCACGTACAGCATTAGTAGCACCAGTCTCCTTATTGCGCAGCAGATAAGGGTTGCCGTAAGAGTGAGAGCCGAACCAACCGTCGAACTCTAACTCAGCACCGAACATCGGTGAGAACCACTTACCAACGGAAATACTTGCTACAGGATTTACTGGGAACATATCACCGAACATATCCTTTACAGGAGTAGCGGCACCTACGCCCACCGTAACATATGTGTTGTCTAATAATTTTGGATTCTCTATTGCTAACTGAGCAGAGGCCTTACCCGTTGACAACAATGCGAGGGCTATGCCGAGAGAACCTTTAAGCAAAGTAGAAATTCTCATATTCATTATGGTTATTTTTTGTTTTGTTTGCGTTCTTTCTTCGTATTTCAAGCAAAGGTAATAATATTTTATTATTGCCACAATCTTTTTTGAAAAATTATAACTTTTATTAACACTTTTAATCCTTAGCACATTGCATAAGGATGAGTATTTCCTCTCCGAGGATGTAATGAAGCAACATCTTTTGCCTTACACTTTTCCGCAAAAGTACACAAAATAGGAATAATACACAAGGAAAACTCATAATAAAACAAAAAAAAAGGGTATAATTCTCCATATATAAAATAAAATATGTAACTTTGCACTGGAAACCGAAAAGACATTAACACGTTATATAACAAAAAATAAGGAAACAGAATAGATGAACCTTGACCTACTTACCGCCATCTCTCCAATAGATGGTCGCTATCGCAGCAAGACAGACGCTCTGGCTGCCTATTTCTCTGAGTATGCTCTGATACGCTACCGTGTACGCGTGGAGATAGAGTATTTCATTACGTTATGTGAGTTACCCCTGCCACAGCTGAAGGACTTTGACCATTCGCTGTTTGCTCGTTTGCGCAGCATATACACAGACTTCACGGAGCAGGACGCACAGCGCGTGAAGGACATAGAAAAGGTAACTAACCACGACGTGAAGGCGGTGGAATATTTCATCAAGGAGAAGCTGGACGAGATGGAGCAGTCAGGACTTGGCGAGGGTTACTTTGCCGAGAGCCGTGAGTTCATCCATTTCGGTCTGACATCACAGGACATCAACAACACCAGCGTACCTCTCTCTGTTAAGGAGGCTCTTGCTGAGGTCTATATACCACAGGTGGAGGAGCTGATAAGCCAGCTGAAGGAATATGCTGAGGAATGGAAAGACGTGCCAATGCTTGCCAAGACACACGGCCAACCAGCATCGCCTACCCGTCTGGGCAAGGAAGTAATGGTGTTCGTTTACAGACTGGAGGAGCAACTGCAGACTCTGCGTGAGTGCAAGTACACAGCGAAATTCGGTGGTGCCACGGGTAACTTCAACGCCCACCACGTGGCATACCCAGAGTATGACTGGTGTGAGTTTGGCAACAAGTTCGTTGGCGAGAAGTTAGGTTTACAGCGCGAGCAGTACACCACGCAGATATCCAACTATGACCACCTGGGCAGTATCTTTGATGCCGTACGTCGCATCAACACTATAATAATAGACCTTGACCGCGACTTCTGGATGTACATCTCTATGGAGTATTTCAAACAGAAGATTAAGGCTGGCGAGGTAGGTTCAAGTGCCATGCCTCATAAGGTAAACCCGATAGACTTCGAGAACTCAGAGGGCAACCTCGGCATAGCCAATGCCATACTGCAGTTCCTGGCACAGAAGTTGCCGGTGAGCCGTTTGCAGCGTGACCTTACAGACTCTACAGTATTACGTAACATCGGCGTACCTCTTGGCCACGGCGTAATAGCCATACAGAGCACACTGAAAGGACTGCGCAAGCTGATACTGAACCAGGAGGCGCTGCAGCGTGACCTTGACAACACATGGGCAGTAGTAGCAGAGGCCATCCAGACCATACTGCGCCGCGAGGCATACCCACACCCATACGAGGCGCTGAAGGCCCTGACTCGTACAAACAAGCACATGGACGAGGAGACCATACATGAGTTTGTGAAAGGACTTGATGTAAGCGAGAAAGTGAAGGCCGAACTGATGGCTATCACGCCATCTAACTATACCGGAATTTAGTAGTTTGCAACATTCTGGAAACCAAACGCTTAAGAGGGGCTCTGAGAAAGCATAGCTTTTACACCATGAAAGCATAGCTTTTACAGCGTGAAAGCATAGCTTTCAGGAGGAGAAGTGATAGCTTTCACGGAGACATACGAGACAGACCCTCCCCGACCCTCCCTGTGAGGGAGGAAAAGAGACCCTCCCCGACCCTCCCTGCGAGGGAGGGGGACTTAACGAAAAGGAAAGTAAACGAAGACAAGAACAAGAACTAAGACGACCGTGAGGTCGTAATTACACATTATTTATATATAACACATCAAAAAGTAAAAAGGCATTATCTACACAATGGAAACCAGAGATGAAGAACAGCAGATGAACTCTGCAAGAAATGAGAGCACCCGCGAGGGACAAGGTAACAATCAAGGAACAGACGGCTACCAGCCACGTCAGCCACGTCAGCGTATGCGCATCCCCGTACAGCGTCCGGCTTACGGCGAGCGTGCGTCATACCCACAACGTAACGGATATGGCAGAAACAACGATGAGGGCGGTTTCCGTCCTGAAGGATTCGGAGCTGCTCTGAACAACGAAGACAGAGGCTATCAGCCACGTGGCGGATATAACAATCGCGGTGGCTACGGCCAACAGCGCGGCGGGTACCAGCAGCGCGGCGGATATAACAACCGTGGTGGCTACGGTCAGCAGCGCCCATACCGCAGTTACAATAACGACGGCGAGCAGCAGGAGGGTGGCTACCAGCAGAGAGGTGGCTACGGTCAGCAGCGCGGCGGTTATAACAACCGCGGCGGCTACGGTCAGCAGAGAGGCGGCTACGGTCAGCAGCGCGGCGGATATAACAACCGTGGTGGCTACGGTCAGCAGAGAGGTGGCTACGGACAGCGTGGCGGATATGGTCCACAGCGTCGTCAGCACACTGCCGACTACGACCCGCAGGCTAAGTACTCCATGAAGAAACGCATAGAATACAACGAGAACAACATTGACCCAACACAGCCAGTACGTCTCAACAAGTTCCTCGCCAACGCCGGCGTATGCAGCCGTCGTGAGGCTGACGACTTCATAGAGGCAGGCGTAGTGACAGTAAACGGACAGGTGGTAACTGAGCTCGGCACCAAGATAATGCGTACCGACGAGGTGAAGTTCCATGACCAGCCCGTCACATTGGAGAAGAAGGTATATGTGCTTCTCAACAAGCCGAAGGACTATGTGACTACCAGCGACGACCCACAGCAGCGCAAGACGGTGATGGACCTCGTGAAGGGTGCATGTCCGGAGCGTATATACCCTGTAGGCCGACTGGACCGCAACACCACCGGTGTATTGCTGCTCACAAACGACGGCGACTTGGCATCTAAGCTTACACACCCTAAGTTCTTGAAGAAAAAGGTATATCATGTATTCCTTGACAAGAACGTGACACTGGCAGACATGCGCCAGATAGCAGAAGGCATACAGCTTGACGACGGCGAGATAAAGGCTGACGCGATAGAGTATGCACACGCTACCGACAAGAAGCAGGTAGGCATAGAGATTCACTCTGGCCGCAACCGTATCGTAAGGCGCATATTCGAGTCACTGGGCTATCATGTGACAAAGCTCGACCGCGTACAGTTTGCCGGACTGACAAAGAAGAACCTGCGCCGCGGCGACTGGCGCTTCCTCACCGAGAAAGAGGTGGACATGCTGAGAATGGGAGCGTTTGAATAATGCATAATTAATAATGCATAATGCATAATTAATAATTAACGATTAATAATTAATAAGCCTATCCCGTTCTTCTATGGGAAGGATGGGATGGGTATCATAACACATAACACACACGTGAAACGTACAAAGATAGTAGATGCCCTTGCCAAGACAGTCTTCGGCGAGGAAATAGACGTGAAGGGATGGGTGCGCACGCACCGTTCAAGCAAGGCAGTGGACTTCATCGCACTGAACGACGGCTCTACAATAAAGAACATACAGATTGTAGTTGACCCGAGCAAGTTTGATGCAGAGATGCTCAAGCAGATAACCACAGGCGCATGTATCCACGCCACCGGTATGCTGGTGGAGAGCCAGGGAGCAGGTCAGACCTGCGAGATACAGGCTGATACATTAGAGGTGTATGGCACCTGCGGCGCTGACTACCCTATGCAGAAGAAGGGACAGTCTTTTGAGTATATGCGCCAGCACGCTCATATGCGTCTGCGCACCAATACCTTCGGTGCCATCATGCGCATACGCCATAACATGGCTATTGCCATACACACCTACTTCCATGAGCACGGCTATTTCTACTTCCACACACCACTCATCACAGCCAGTGACTGCGAGGGAGCAGGCAACATGTTCCAGGTAACAACAAAGAACCTCTATAACCTGAAGAAAGATGCCGAGGGCAAGATTGACTACTCTGACGATTTCTTCGGACAGCAGACTTCACTGACAGTGTCAGGACAGCTGGAGGGTGAGCTCGGTGCTACCGCACTTGGCGCGATATACACCTTCGGTCCTACGTTCCGCGCGGAGAACTCTAACACCCCACGCCATCTGGCTGAGTTCTGGATGATAGAGCCAGAGATAGCCTTTATGGATCAGGAGGAACTGATGGACTTGGAGGAGGACTTCATAAAGTACTGCGTACGCTGGGCACTGACAAACTGCAAGGACGACCTTGAGTTCCTCAACAAGATGATAGACAAGGGACTGCTGGAGCGTCTTGAGGGTGTACTGAAGGAGAACTTCGTACGTCTGCCTTACACCGAGGGCATCAAGATACTGCAGAAGGCAAAGAAGAACGGCAAGGAGTTTGAGTTCCCTTGCGACTGGGGCGACGACCTTGCTTCTGAGCACGAGCGCTACCTCGTAGAGGAACACTTCAAGAAGCCAGTCATCATGACCGACTACCCTACTGCCATCAAGTCTTTCTACATGAAGCAGAACGAGGCTACCGCCGAGGGCGGCTCCGTTGGTTACAAGGGTTGCGTAGCACCTGGTCCTACTATGCAGGGTACCGACGTGCTGTTCCCTCAGATAGGCGAGATAATGGGTGGCTCAGTGCGTGAGGAGAGCTATGGCAAGCTGATGGGCGAGATAGAGCGTCGCAAGATGGACACCACACACCTGTGGTGGTACCTTGACACACGCAAATACGGTTCATGCCCACACGCCGGTTTCGGCCTGGGCTTCGAGCGTCTGATACTGTTTGTGACAGGTATGCAGAACATACGTGACGTGATACCATTCCCACGTACCCCTAACAATGCAGAGTTCTAAGCAAAGGCTATCAAGCCGTACATATATAAATGCTCACCGACGGAGACGTCAGTGAGCATTTTTCATTGAACGAAAACGAAAAACAGACCCTCCCTAACCCTCCCTGTGAGGGAGGGAAGTTGATGGGAACGAAAACGGAAACGAAGATAAAGATAACTATAAGAAAGAAGGAACGAGGAGGAAAGAGGGAGAAAGAAGAATTATGCAAGTCTGTATTTCCCTAAAGCACACACTTTTGTCTGTTATTTGGCATTTTCTTGTTGTCTCTCACTTAATTATACTTAAAAAACATAACAAACTTTTTTTATTATAAAAAAAATACGTAACTTTACAAATTGGAGTAGAAGGAGAAAAGAGATAAAGGAGTGACGTGAGAGAGGCTAATCCTATGCAATACAAGACTTAAATAAAATTTTAGCTAACTAATACATTCACTAAAACCAACTATGAAAAAAACATTACACACATTGGCTTTGCTGATGATTGCACTACTATCGTGTACTCTCACAGCAAGCGCTGTTTCCATCCAGACGACAAAGGGATGGTTTGAAAGTGGCTATGTCACATGGGAACGTGAGACAGGAGCCACCTACACGGTGTATTACCGTCCACAGGGCGGCACCTATACGCAGATGGACAAGGAGCTTGTTCGTCTTTACAGTGACTACGGTCGTGCCGACATGGTGGGACTGAAGGCCGGCAACTACCAGTTCAAGGTGGTATCAAGCACCAGCGGCGAAGCTGAGTCTGACATCTTCTACGCAGCTCCGCACGACCGCTCAGGCTTTGCACACATAGGCATGACAGAAGGTATCGGCGCATACAAGAACGACGGCACGCTGAAAGAAAATACGCGTATATTATACCTTACGGCAAAAACGGCGAAGACCGTTACGCTCGGAGTGAAGAAAGGCGGCAAAGAGACGGAATATACAGGCATACAAGCCATACTCGCAGCATACGAGGGAGGCGGCGAGGACCGTCCGCTCTGCGTGCGCATAGTAGGCACGGTGAAAGCCGCTGACATTGACAGTTTTGCTTCAAACGAAGGCATACAGATAAAGGGCAAGAGCGGCTCTACAGACATGAACATCACTATCGAGGGTATCGGCAGCGACGCAGCAGTACACGGTTTCGGCTTCCTCGTGAGAAACGCCAAGTCAGTGGAGTTCCGTAACTTCGGCGTAATGCTCTTCATGGACGACGGTATCAGCGTTGACACCAACAACCATAACCTGTGGATACACAATATGGACATATTCTACGGCGGCACAGGCTCTGACGCTGACCAGGCAAAGGGCGACGGCTCCGTTGACATCAAGGGCAAGTCAAGCCACATCACCATGTCTTACTGCCACTTCTGGGACTCAGGCAAATGTAACCTTGCCGGCATGAGTGAGTCAACCGACTGCTGGATGACCTTCCACCACAACTGGTATGATCACTCAGACTCACGTCATCCACGCATACGCACAGCCTTCTATCATGTATATAACAACTACTTCGACGGCAACTCAAAGTATGGTGTGGGCGTAACCTGCGGCGGTTCCTCATTCGTGGAGAACAATTACTTCCGCAACTGTAAGTACCCTGTGCTTATCTCAAAGCAGGGAACAGACGCTGAGGGCGACGGCACTTTCTCAGGCGAGAACGGCGGCGTGATAAAGATATTCAACAACACATTCGTCAATCCGCGCAAGGTGCAGATATATGACGGCGAGCAGACCGACGGCAAGTGGGACGCGGTGGAGGTGGACAACCGTGGCGACGAGGTGACCGTAACCTGCCTTACCGGCGGCACGGGCTATAACAACGCCGCAGACCTCGCGGCACGTACCACCTACGTAGAGAACAACATGGATGACCCTGAGGACATACCAGCCATAGTGCGCGGCGACTTTGCCGGACGCGAGGGACTGGGTGCCGGCCGCATGGACGGCGGTGACTTCAAGTGGACGTTCAACAACTCTCTGCAAGATGAGAACTACGGCGTTATATCTGAGCTGAAGGCGGCCGTCGTGGCATACGAGGGCACTGTGGAGAGCCTCGGTGACGGCACGAAACTGAGCGACCGCACACCTGCCGCAACGACAGTTGACAGCGGCGACGGCAAGGGGCTTGACCAGGAGCAGAACGACGACTACACTCCGTCATGGGTCAGCGGCGGCGGCACAGCTGTAGCCAGCGGCAAGCAGGTGATAGGCGAAGACGGCGCATGGTTCTGGTTCAACGAAGACAATGCCGCGCAGCTTGACGCATACAAGGAAAGCAAGGAGATAATACTCAGCACAGCAGCTACGTTCAACCCGACATTTGAGATAAAGAAGAGCGACAACACCCTTTGCTCTGACTATAAAGGCTCCATACGCCTCACCAATAATGAGAGCGTAACGCTGCACAACGAGGCCGGCATAGCCACCGCCGCTTTCTATGTATCGTCAGCAGGCGACCAGTCATGGCAGCTATACACAAGTACTGACGGTAAGACGTTCACCAAGTTTGGCAGCGTGATAACCGGCAAGTCAGCCACTCACCCTAACGTGATATACACCGGCACCGATGCCAGCGTGAAGTATGTAAGGATAGTAAACAACAGCAGCAGCACGCGCGACGTGCAGGGTGTGAAGCTCTATACCCTGTTACAGGAGTCTGACCTCACATCGCTCATCGACGGCACGCTGGCGGTGAAAATCAGCGACACATACACACTGACCAAGGGTACCGACTACACAACCTCATGCACGGGCGACATCACCTTCAAGTCAAGCGCGACAAAGGTTGCCACCATCGACGAGAACGGCAAGATAACACCGGTGGCAGAGGGTAACACCACCATCACGCTGACACAGAAGAACGACGACACCCGCAACGGCGGCACGCTGAAGATAAAAGTAACCGTGACCGACGACCGCGATGACTCAGACCTGAGAGTAGCCGCACACAACATCACACTGCCATTAGGCGACCAGTTAGGTATTCCATACAGTTGCTCCAACGGCGGCGTGACGGCTACATCAGGCGCACCGTCAATAGTTGAGGTGGTAAGCGGCACCACCATCAAAGCCGTAGGCTACGGAACGGCGAAGATTACCGTTACAGACCCCGGTTCAGAGTACCGTCGTCCGGCATCTGACGTGGTGACGGTGACTGTGCCTGACCAGCGTGAGGCGTCATCCCTCTCTGCTGACGAGGAGATAACCATAGAGCGCGGCACGAGCAAGAAGATCACGCCTGCCAATGCCGTCGGAACGGTGACCTACACATCATCTGACGAGACCATCGCTACTGTTGACGCGGAAGGCAACGTTACCGCCGTGGCAGAGGGCGAGACAGCCATTGCCGTGACCGACGAGGGCGACGTCAATGTCAAGGCTGGTGTGGTGAACGTAACAATCATCGTGACCGATGCCCGCAAGACTAACACACTCTCTGTTGACCCCACGAGTGTTGAGATTGAGATGGAGAAGGCTGTGACCGCAGCACTCAACGTGACAGGCGCACAGGGTGCCGTGACATACGCATCAAGCAATGAGAAGATAGCCACTGTGACAGACGGCACCATCAGGGCCATCAGCGGCGGCGAGGCTGTAATCACAGTCTATGCGGCAGGTAACGAGGAGTACAAGGCTGACTCAGCAAAGGTCAGCGTGACGGTGATACCAGTGCCGTCACTCGACCCTGTGACATGGAACCTCACCAGTGCCACATACACCGAGAGCGGTTCGTTCTCTGACAATGCCACCAACGTGTTCGTAAGTACCGACGGTACCAACACCGAGCTCACATACGTGGCTGGCGGCAACTGCAAGATTGAGAACAACAAGCAGATGAAGATGGGCGGTGCAACCAAATACGGCACATCACCAAACCGTTACTTCAGACTGCCTAAGGTATCAGGCTCAGGCACGCTGAGCATCAACTTCGGCGACCAGGCCAACGAGGTTAAGGTCACGACATCCGTTGAGAGTGGTGCAACTGCCATTGCCACGCTTGACGGCGACGCGCCAAGCGTTACGCTCAGCAAACTGAGTGCCTCAGCCACATACTACCTGCTGATGGACACCAAGTCATACTTCAAGACCATCACATGGACACCAAACGCTGCAGCCGCCGATGAAGGTGGTGAGAGTGGTGAGCCAGGCGACGACCCACAACCGGGCGACGACCCACAACCGATTGACGAGCCTGCGAGCGAGCCTGTGACAGTATATGACTGGAGCGGCAATGTGGGCAGTACACAGTATGTAAGCGTCTATGCATCAGGCTACGTTACCGAGTCAACAGTGAAGATTCTCAATAAGTCAACAGCCTGCGTGAAACTCGGCAAGACGATAAGCTTCAGCGACACGCTGACGGTGAAGCCAGACTACTGCATGGTGATAAAGCCAAAGGAGGGCAAGTTCCTCGCAGGCGACACACTGCACATCACAGGATGCTACAACAACAGCAGCACGAAGAATGCCGCAGTCAAGATATTCTATGGAACGGAGGAACTTTTCCTTACAGAGAAGTTCGTCAACACCAATGACAAGAAGACTGTACCTGTGGAGCAGTTGCTCATACTGACACAGGACTGTGACAGCCTTATACTGGGTCGCGAAGGAAACACCAGCACCTGCATCACCGCACTTACAGTAATGCGCGCGGCTGAGAGCACGGCGGTAGTCACCGTAAGCGAGGCACAGGCAAAACCAACAAACACGTATATCTATGACCTCACAGGACGACGTGTCGCCACACCTAAGAAAGGCCAGTTATACATACAAAACGGAAAGAAATTCCTGTTAGAGGAATAAGTGTTAATAAGTACTGATATAGAACGAAAATATGGGATGCGTCAAGAATTAGGGCGCATCCCATATTGTTTTCTTTGACATATCAGGAAATATTAGTAACTTTGCACCATGATTAACGTTATGATAACACTGCTGGCGCTTGTCGCCGCCGGATATGCCTGCGGCAAGCTGGGCTATCTTGACGGAGAGTTTGACCGCCGATTGTCACGCCTTGTCATCAATATCACCTGTCCGGCGCTCATATTGTCGTCGGCGATGACAGGCACACTGCCCGACCGCCGTTTCATCCTGCCGTTGCTTATCATCAGCGTGGTGACATACGCCCTACTGACGCTGGTTGCTTATACACTGCCTAAATGGTTTACAAAAGACGCCGACACCGCGGGAGCGGCAGGCTTCGCCATGATGTTCGGCAATGTAGGTTTCATGGGATACCCTGTGGTCGCCTCGCTCTTCGGGCACGAGGCAGTGTTCTATGCCGCTGTGCTCAACGTTGTGAACACCTTCGCCGTGTTCACAATAGGCACCATGCTCATAACAGGCAGAGGCGAGGTGGGCAGCGAGCGTTTCCAGAAGAAAGTGCTATACTCCACTCCTATGCTCGCCGCATACCTCACCATAGCCATCGTAGCACTTGGGATTGACGACATACCAGAGTACGTCAGCAAACCGTTGTCTATGCTCGGCGACATCACCGTGCCGGCCGCGCTGCTCATAGTAGGCTCGTCAATGTCACAACTGCCTAAGCGCGCCATGCTGGGCAACAGCACCGTATATATCACCGTACTGTTCAGATTGCTATTGTTGCCCGTGGCACTCTTCTATGCTACCCAGCTGATGGGCTTTGACTCTTTCGTAGTCAACGTGAACACAGTAGTGGTGGCTATGCCCGTGGCAACCTACGGTACCATACTGTGCCTGAAATATGAGAAAGACACCACTTTCATGGCAGAGGTGACATTTATCTCCACCCTGCTATCCATGATTACCATACCGGCACTGGTAACGGTATTATTTTGAACGACAAGAGCCTCTTTCATGTATTCATGACTTGCGCTTACTCAAGATATTCCATACATCCCCCTAAATTGTTCCGCAAAGTTTTTGCGGAACAATTTAATTTATCTAACTTTGCAATTTATTCAACTAATATCAAACCTGTACCAGACAAATACATCTAATTGTTGAACATACAAGTATAGTTTATGGAAACATCAAATAAGATTATGCACATCAAAGATATATATAGCAAGGCTCTGACGTTTGTCATGGCTTGCGCACTATGTTGTGGCACCTCTATGGCCGCAACACAAATAACAGCTAAGCTGGAGCATACCGGTTCTACCTATTACATGAACGGTGAGACCTATAAGCAGACATACGACAACGACGAGGAACGCTATGCCGGTGCCGCAGGTCAGCGTGGATGGAACGGTCAGGCTGCAATGAAATTTTCTTTCAACCTGCCAGCCGGCAAGACTGTAATCTCCGCTACACTCACATGGAGTGCAAACCTATACAAACAAAACAACGGCGGCATACGCAATAACAGTTTCTATTACCTGAACCTCGGCAAGGACATAGACTGGAATGCCTTTGCCCAAGGACGCGGAAACATGATTGCCGCCATGCAAGGCAGGCCGTACACCTATTTCAACAACGTGGAGTTGCAGGACGGACAAGAATATCTCAACTTGGAGACTGACGTAACCACCGCTGTTCAAGCAGTGGAGAGTCAGGGCTACATTACGATGTTCCTGACTAACTGCCCATCAAGCGCAGACCTCTATGGTAAGGGAAGCAGCCATGCGCCATCACTCAGCATAACGTACGCAGACAAGCGCACCGTAACTTTCGTTGCCGGTGACGATGCTACCTGCGCCACCACCTCACTGTCTTGCGCAAGCGAAGGCAGCGTAACCTCTGTGACATTGCCTGCCGCAACAGACAATAACGGTGCAACATTTATGGGTTGGTACACAGATCCAGTCGGCGGCACACGTATCGGTGTTGCTGGCACCACATACACGCCAAGCGGTGACATCACACTGTATGCAAAGTATGACCGTGCGCCTAAGTCTATCGCCATTTCCGGCGAATCAACAATAAAATATGGTGCTACAACCACACTCACTGCCACCCTCACTCCTTCATACACCGTTAACGACGGTATTGAGTGGAGTACAAGCAAAGCAAGCGTTGCTACCGTTAACGCAAACGGTGTGGTGACAGCCAAAGGGCTGGGCACCGCAGTCATCACAGCCTATGCTACCGCTGCCCCTGTGAATGTAAGAGAGACATTCAACGTCACCGTAGAGTCTGAATATTACGGATATACCGTCAATGCCGTTGACGGCGAAGGAAACATACTGAAAGAACTGAAGACAGGAACGTATGCCACAGGAAGCGGGGAACTCAGAATACCTATTCCGCAATATGTACTTTCAGGTACGACACTATACCAAACGGCACGAGTAACCGACGGTAACTACTATACAATATACGACACACCTACTGCCGATGGATACGTGATAAACCGCCCTTATACTCAATCTACGGTAAATAACGTAGTATATTACAGCGAAGCGGAAAATTGCAGCGCATTTACAAAGACTTACGAAGCAATAACCAACCGCACTTCAAACGGCGGACTCGCACATAATGACTACACATACAAGAAAGCCACGACACTTGTCCCTGGCACCTACAAGATATATGCGGAGGGCTCAAACGGCAACGACGATACAAGGACTTGTGACTTCAAAGTGGGGGAAGAGGTAGTGTTTACATTAAACATAACCAAAGGAAACAACAAGAGTGGCAACTCTGAAAACTTCACAATAACCGAGCCTACAGACTTATATATACGTTGCCAAGGCTCATCAACAAGCGGCCTTGACTATTTCTACATCACGCAGTACCCGGTATATCATGTAACGACAAACGAGCAAAAGCTTGAGCTTAACAAGGCTACCATTGACGCTACGATATACACTACCGTAAACCCAGTAAACAAAGACGGTAACAACAACGGCACACACAACGGCGTGACCGGCGCATTCTACAATATCAAATGGGAAAGCAACTACGTCACCATAACCGTTGACGGAGCAATAGCCTTCAGCATTGACGCTTTCCACGGCAACAGCAAGGAGACAAGAAATGTGAATGTCTATTTGGATGGCGCAGAGCTTACTCCGTTCCATGTTGCACCTGGTAACTACACCACCTCACCTATCTATTCCACCGGCGGCATCGGCACACACACCGTAAAGATTACCGGAGCCGGCAAGGACGTATATCCCGCCGACATCGTGTTCTACACGACGGAACAAGAACCAAAGTTGGACTATACAAACGTAGCGGTAAAAGTGGGTGAAACAAAGAATATCCCCCTACGCCTTCCATACGGATGCGAGTTCGACGAAATGACATACAGCGGCGATCCCAGCAAGGTCACCGCGTCATTTGTACGCGACGACAGTGCTGAGTCCGCCGGCAGGAAAGGCACGCTGACACTTACCGGTGTAGCACCGACGGGCGACACTCCCACCACACTTACCTTCAGCATAAAGAGCAATACGGACGTATTCCTTGGTGGTACGGCAGATGTTTCTATAGAAGTACTTAAATCAGCCTTGACATTGTCATACAGCGACGATAATGATGGTGACGACGAGTATGTATGTAACGCCGACGAGACTACTCCGTCACTGCCAACCATCACGCTCAGCGCAGTAGATGAGTACGGCACCACTGTACAACTTAGCAATCTCAACATTACCTACACATCAGACGACAACACCGTGGCCACAGTATCTGACGCTGGAGCCATAACTCTTACCACCCCACACGGTAACGGCACCGCGGTAATCAAGGCAACAGCCACAAGCGACAAATACGATGACGCGGAGGCAGAGTATAAGATAACGATACAGAGGGGAGTGAACTGGAAGGTTGCTACCCACCCTGTTTTCAAGAGCAATCCACCCGGAGTGCGCGATACTTTCCATGTATCAAAGTACATCGGTGATGAGGAGACGCTATACCTCGTAGGAACCTTCGGAGGTTGGAACAGGAATAACAACAAATACGACTATCCTGTGAATAAAGACTCTGTTAAAACGAAAACCGACAGTTGGAAAAAAATTACGAACTCAGGAACTGGAATTGATGGCTTCTCAAAATACAGCAGTGGAGCACAGGATGCCTGCGACGAGACCATGTACAGTTCACTTGATCGTTATTACAACAGTGTTATATATGGAACAGAACGTTTCGGTTGGTTCAAGCAGCCAGACGGCGACACCTCCTATCCATTCACACTGCCAGTGCGCGGCACATACATCACGCTTGAGCCAGAGGTCAACGGCACTCTGTCTGTATATATAGAGCAGAACGGACCATGGAACACAGGCAAGAGCGATGTATATGACAATGACAGCAATCTTGTCTCTGCTATCTCAGGTGTAGCAAAGACATTCCCAGGCAGCGTACCCTTCCAGTACCGCCCACACGCCCTCTTCATTGTTGACCAAAACGGAAACCAAGTTGACAAACATACTGATGTCAAGATAACGACACGTACTAAGGTCACCACGGGTTTAGCCGAAAGTAGCAGCAACACTGAAGAAATGGCCGTTCTCGAAGCATTCTGCGCTAAATACGCTTGCGAGAAAGGCGAGAAGTTCAAATGTATCATTGATGAGGATGCCGACGGATACAACGACGTTACCAACATAGGCAACTGGAAAGAGTTTAAGAAGTATATGTCACTGAGAGAGCAGCAGGAGGTTCACAAGAACTGGTCTGCGGGCGTGAACGGCGCACAGGTGATTACGAAACTTGACAATGGTGCTTACCTCGCGCTGCAGGGCGGCATGGTGAAATATACATTCCACGTGATTGCCGGACAGACATACTACATATTCTCTAACTTCTCAAAGATTGGTTTCTCTGGCGTAAACTTCGTACCTGACGAGGAGAACCAGCCGTCAGACACGCTCGCACTGTCAGAGGACGCAGCATACAACCCAGAATCACTCAAGTCAGGCGATACAGTCAACACCATACCGATGTATGAGACGATAACACTTGACCGCTCATTCACCGCTGGTAAGTGGAACACCATCTGTCTGCCGTTCACGATGACAGAGCGCGAGGTGGAGAAGGTGTTTGGCAACGGCACAGAGCTTATCATCCTTGACCGTGTAAACGTGGATGAGGGCCATGCCCAGATATACATGACATACCACGAGATACAGAGTATTCTCGCAGGCTATCCTTACCTTATCAAACCAACACAGAGTATCAACAAGATAGAGGTACACAACAAAGGCATAGACCCAAACCAGCAAGTACTGGAGTTTACCAATAACGGCTACACCTCAAAGGGTGTCAGCGGATTCTGCAATCCACAAGTGTTCAGCAGCAGCCTGACAGGCATGGCAAGCGACGTAACAGCAAGTGCATACCTTACTGCCGGTGACATCTATCTGTCAAACAACACCCTGTATATCTCGCGCGGCCAGTCATTTTTGAAAGGCTACCGCTCATACTTGAAAAAAGAGGATGACGGCAGTGCTCCGGCGAAGTCTGTAAGCTTTAATTACTTCAAAGCATGGGAAGACGAAGAGGAGGCTACTGCCATCAACGTATGCGAGATGTCAGACGAGGCACTTGACTCTTTTGAAACAAAGACGATGAACGGAGTATTCAGTGTTACAGGTCAGAAAGTAAGCAACACACTAAACGGATTAACAAAAGGCATTTATATATTCAACGGCAGAAAGGTTATTGTGAAATAACCTAACCAACAAGGACACATTATGAAAAGGAGATACATACAACCATCAGTCTATTTTGAGGAACTGGAGATAGACAGTGTTATGAATGCGCACCAAAGCCAATGGGGCATCTATGTTAACAACGAAGCACCAGACAATGGTGAAGAGCATGGCATAGGACTTGAGGGCAGTGACAACACCGACCCTGACAATCCGCCTATATGGGGTGACTAATCGACGGTTAAAAGAATCCAGTTAAATAACAGATGCATCAAAAACAAAAAATATGAAAAAGAATATTTCAATAACAGCACTGCTTACCATGGTCTTATTGACCGTGGCAAGCAGTTTTTCTTTTGCAGCTACAAACCTTTCACTGAGGTTTACTGCAAATGACGCAGATGATATAACATCAAGCAAGACCATCGGGGCTTTTACGATGGTGGGAACATCTGATAAAAAAATAACCATTGCTTCAAGTAATAAAACTATTGATGGAGAATCTTTTACTTATTGTTTGAAACTTGGAGGAACAGGAAATGCCTCTTCTCGTTATATATCTTTTGCAGTAGAGGGACCTTGTACTATTAAGACATATGGTGCAAGTGCAAAATCTACAGAAACAAGATCATTAAAGATATCATACGGAACATCACCTCTTGGCACAGCATTGGTAGAGGAAGGTTATTGTACTTCAACCGCAGATCCTGTAGCCGAAGAATACAATTACACTGGCACCGCTACAACTATATACATAAGTTCCTCTAACAGTGGATATAATGTTTACGGCATAGACGTTACATACGGTGAGGGAAGCAGTACGGAAACTCGCTACACTGTATCGTTTAATGCAAACACTAACGGTACGTGCTCTACGTCAAGCCTTACCGAGGCAAGCGAGGGCGCGGGCGTGACGCTGCCTACTGCAACGGCTAACTACGGCTATAACTTTCTGGGTTGGTCAACAAGCAGCACTGCTACAACAGCTTCATACAATGCCGGCGCTACATATAAGCCAAGTGCAAACATTACTCTCTATGCCATTTATGAGGTTGACGCAAACGCCCCTGTGCTCCCTGCCGCAGGCAGTGCTATGACCTTTGATGCAACAAAGCGTTACTCTGAGTGGGTGATAAACTCACGAATGAGTGACTTTAAGGGTAATACCTCTGACATGAGTTTTGCAAAATACTCGGATGCAGGCGCAAAGTCGGCAAGCGGAAAATCAACACAGTTAGACTATGTGCCTGGTCTTGTAGCGAAGGCAATACTTGAAGCCATTGACTACTACAAGGATAATACAGACGTAAACGTAAAGCCTTGGTATTATGCCGTGCAGGACTATGCTAACAATACCATAAAAGATGCTGGCATACAAGGTAAGAGTTTTGACGACCTCAATGCCGTAAAACTGTATTTCAAGTTGCAGGAAGTGGCAAAGTCAGGCATCATACCTGACGCCACTGATACAAACATCAGCAACGCAAAGAGTATTACTACTGCAGAGACTCGTCTGGGCGAAGCCCTTGCGGGTATAAAGATTGCTAACAGCAAATATGCTATCAGCGCAGACTTGCTCCCTGCTGCTGCCGGAGGCTGGTGGCATAAGTCAGGCTACACCAACCAAATGTGGTGCGATGGTCAGTATATGGGACCTGCACTGCTTGCGCAGATGCTTAATGAATATGACAACTATGAGAGCGACGGCTGTATTGCCGGCAGCAAAGAAGCCGACTGGGACTTGGTGACAAAGCAGTTCACCATTTCATGGAACTATCTCTGGAACCCGGAAGTGAAGTTGCTCTACCATGCCTTCACCGCAGATCCCGAGTGTACTGCTGATACAATTTCAAAGACAAACGCATCAAAGTGGGCAGGATTCCCTAACAGCAACGGCATCTACCACTCTGCCGAGTATTGGGGCAGAGCCGAGGGTTGGTATTTCCTCGCACTCGTTGACGTGCTGGAGCAGATGCAGATAGCAGGACTGACCAAGACACAGAACTATAAAACCTTGCACGGCTATCTCAACGAGCTTGCTGCTGGTATCGCAGCAAAGCAGGATGCGGCAACAGGCTGCTGGTATCAGTTGCTGAACCATGATGGTTCTTTCGTAGCCCAGACCTATGACAGTAGCTACAGATATACCTCTTCACCAGTAGCAAACTACCTTGAGTCTTCTGCTACGGCTATCTTCACGGCAGCTTATCTGAAGGGTATGCGCCTCGGACTCTACGACACAGACTACACAGCGTTAGCCAAGAAAGCATATCAGGGCATCGTTGAGCAATTCATGGTGGCTGACGGCAACGGCGGCGTACACCTCATTGCTTGTTGCAAGTCAGCCGGAGTTGGTGGTTCAAACTTCCGCGACGGCTCAGCTGAATACTATCTCATGGGTAAGGACACAGAGCCTACGGTGAAGAACCCAACCAGCAACGACTTCTACACCGAAGGCAAGGTGCTGGGTGGCTTTATCCTCGCCGCCACGGAGTATGAGCGCTTATTTCTTGACAAGAAACTGGAACTCACTGAGGCTGGCGAGTACACAGAGTTTGCCCCGGGGGAATATAGTGAAGTCACGCTCACACGCTCCTTTCCCACCGACCAATGGACTACCATGGTAGTACCTTTCTCAGCCAGTGCCGAGCAGGTACAGACAGCATTCGGCAACGGCACAGAGATTGCTACCGTTAACAGACTGACAAACGACAAGTTGTACTTTACAAAGCAAAATGCCATCACAGCCAATGAACCTGTATTGATAAAAGTAGCGACAGTAAACTCTGACAACATCTATACATTCAACAATGTGACAGTAGAGAACAACGCCACGCCAATACAGAGCGGCAACGGCGCACAGCTTATCGGTACATACACACTGCTGACAGGCGGACAATCAGGCGACCTTGGCGCATCAGACTACTTCATTTACGACAATCTGTTTTATGACTGCACATATATGGGACGCATGAAGCCTTTTCGCGCCTACATCACACTGACAACAGTCGGAGCGAAACTGACATCTTTCTCTTTTACCGATGATGAAGACATCACTGCTGTCAATACAGTGTGCATGGAGCCTGCATCATCAACCCCGTCTCTCGTATATAACGTGGCAGGACAGCGCATCAACAATAACGCGGCACACGGTCTGATAATAAGAAAAGGTATAAAGGAAACCAAATAAGAATAATACCAATATGAAACACAATATATATATAACACCAAAGATAAAGACCGTTATCCTGTATATGCCGAGGCTCATGGCCGGCTCTTATATGGAAAAGGGAAATACCGACGGGCAAGGAAGTGGAAACTTTGACGCTTCAGCCAAGCGGGGAACCTCGCTCTTTGACACCGGGGAAGAGGAAGACATAATAACAGGATGGTAACAATATATTGCCCCTCTGACAAGCATCCAGATGCAGTCAGAGGGGCAAATTGTTTTTATAAATCAGCCACAAAACACTCCGTCAGCCGTGGTATCACTTGCAGAATAAGAAGTTTTTTTATAATTTTGCACATATATGGCAGAAGACACACTACGCCGTCTGCGCCATGAGATGAGCGCAGAGGGCATTGACGCAATCATTTTCCCTACAGCAGACCCACACGGCAGCGAGTATGTGGCTCCCCACTGGCAGGCACGTCGCTATGTCAGCGGATTCACCGGTTCTGCCGGAACCGCGGTAGTCACAAGAGATGAAGCCGCCTTGTGGACAGACTCACGCTATTTCCTGCAAGCCGCCGCTGAGCTTAGCGGCAGCGAGTTCACGCTGATGAAGGAGGGACTCACTGACACCCCCACCATGACCGAGTGGCTGTTGAGGAAGATGTCTGCCAATGGCGGCACATGTGTAGCCGTTGATGGCAACATGATGTCATACGCAGAACTTACCCGTTTGCAGACATCACTGAAGGCTATCGGTGTGACAGTACGCACCAACTATGATGCCATGCGTATGATATGGCCCGACCGTCCCGCCATCCCCTCCAACAGCATCTATGCGGTTGACGCAGAATACATAGGCGAGAGCACCAGCGACAAGCTCCTACGCATACGGACGGAGATGCGCCTTAAACAGGCTGACGCCTATATAGTGACAGACCTGATGGAAGTGGCATGGTGCCTGAACCTGCGAGGCAATGATATTCCCATGACTCCCGTGTTCATAGGCTTCCTTATAATAAGGCAAGACACAGCCACGCTCTTCTGTAACGGTGTACTGACCACCGAGGCACGAGATATGCTGAGAGCCTCACACGTTGACGTAAAGCCATATAATGACATTACGTCACAGGTAAAGGCTCTTGACGGCCGCACGCTGTGCGATGCCGACACCATAAACTACAACATATACAAAGCCACCCCTCACCCCATAGACACCCCATCGCCCATCTCCGCTATGAAAGCCATAAAGAACGCCAAGGAGATAGAGGGCTTCCGCCGCTCCATGCTGCTTGACGGCGTGGCTATGGTGAAATGGCTGCGCTGGCTCAAGCCTGCCGTTGAGGCTGGCGGCCAGTCGGAGATAAGCGTAAGCGACAAGCTGGAGCAGATGCGCAAGGAAGCGAATGAGTTTCGCGACTTGTCATTCTCTACCATCAGCGGTTACAATGCCCATGGCGCTATAGTACATTACACCGCCACACCCGACACCAACGCCGCCTTACACCCTGAAGGACTGTTACTCGTTGACAGTGGGGCGCAATACACCTGCGGCACCACCGACATAACACGCACCATAGCCCTCGGACCTGTAACACCCGAGATGCGCCGGGCATACACCCTGGTGCTGAAGGCTAACATAGCACTTGCCACCACGCCTTTCCCTGAAGGTACCAACGGAACACAGTTTGACAGCGTGGCACGCTCCGTCTTGTGGCGCGGCGGTCTGCACTATATGCACGGCACAGGCCACGGAGTAGGCTGGCGGCTCTGCGTACACGAGGGGCCTCACAGCATACGTATGGACTGGCGTCCGGAACCGTTATGCCCCGGTATGACCGTGACCGATGAGCCTGGTGTATATATAGAGGGGCAGTTTGGCATAAGGACTGAGAATATGATGCTGGTTGTGGAAAGCGAACTCGGAGTTCCCTTCCTGCGCCTTGAGCCGCTCACCCTCTGTCCTATAGACACTGCTCCCATAGACCTCTCACTGATGACAAAAGAGGAGACAGAGTGGCTCAACAAGTATCACGCCCGTGTGCGCACCGAACTGCTGCCACTACTTACCGACGAGCAGGACCGTGAATGGCTGACCAATGCCACTAAACCCATATAACAACTCATAACTCATAATTCATAACTTGCAAATGAAATACAACACTATAATATTTGACCTTGACGGCACCCTGATGGACACGCTGAAAGACCTGTGGCTGTCCGTCAACTACTCACTGAGAACTAACAACCTGCCTGAGCGCTCACTTGAGGAGGTGCGCACCTACGTAGGCAACGGCGTAAGGCTGCTGATACAGCGCGCCATACCAGAGGGCAGCGATGAGCAGACTCTCAACGCTGTATTACAGACATTCAAAGAGTATTACCAGGCACACTGCAAGGATAACTCCGCCCCATACGACGGCATAGCCGATGCCATGCGTACACTGAGACAACAAGGCAGACGCATCGCCATAGTCAGTAACAAGCCACAGTTTGGCGTGACAGAGCTTCACGAGGAATGGTTCAAGGACTTGGCTGAGATAGCCGTGGGAGAACGCGAGGGCGTAAGGCGCAAGCCTGCACCCGACATGGTTGAGGTTGCGCTGAAAGAACTGGGCGTAAGCAAGGACGGCGCAGTGTATATTGGTGACTCTGACGTTGACATTAATACGGCAGTCAACAGCGGCATGCCGTGCGTCAGCGTATTGTGGGGATTCCGCGACAAGAACTTCCTTACCAAGCACGGAGCCACGCAGTTTGCAGAGAAACCGTCAGACCTGTTAAACATACTCTAAGACATGAACACCATCTGTTACATCATAGCCATGCAGGCAGAGGCACAGCCCCTGATAGAAGAGTTTCACCTGCAAGAGAGGGAGGGGTTCTTCTCTCCCCTGCCCTGCCGTATATGGGAGGGCGAGGTAATTAACGGCGACAGTAGTAAGAAACTTATCGTAGTACTGCCCGGCAGACAGCACGACCGCGACCTGATAGGTTGCGAGCCTGCCGCCATGACCACCACTCTCGCCATAGAGCGGTTGCACCCCGACATCATAATAAACAGCGGCACATGCGGTGCGTGGCAGCGCCACGGCATGAAGGTGGGCGAGGTATATCTCGGCTCCGGTGCCATGTTTCATGACCGCCACGTGCCGGGCGACAACGCATGGGACACCCAGGGGCTGGGTAACTACACCACATGGGAGGGAACAGAAGACCTTGCGTCATCTCTTGGCATCAAGACCGCCAAGATCACGACAGGCTCTTCGTTTGATATGACACAAGAGGAGGAACAGGTGATAGAACGCAACGGCGGACGGCTGAAAGAGATGGAGGGAGCCGCCGTGGCTTTCGTCTGCTCTCTCTACCATGTGCCGGTGGTGCTGGTGAAGGCTGTCACCAACCTGCGCGACAGCGGCAATGACGACGACATGGAGTCCTTCCATCAGAACCTCATAAAGGCATCAAAGGCACTGCTCGCCATAAACAAGAAAATCATATCAAAGATATAGACCATCCCTATATTAGCGTAGGGAAAGATGTCATCGGAAAATTATTCTATGGATTCAAAGATTTAAGGATTTATGTTACAGAAGAGCCCCCAAAAAGCCATCCTCAAATCCTAAAATCCGTAGATAGAACGAACTACATAGAATAGGACATTTTTGTCATTGCTTGATTAAAATCATGTCAGGCAAAAAATGCAATCTAGGAGAAAAAAAGGGGCTAAAAACGGAAAGAGGGTGCGAAAATTTGAAGTGAACCCCGAAAGTTAG
>DFLE01000050.1 GCA_002373375.1 Prevotellaceae bacterium UBA3627 | reverse complement strand
GAGCCAGCCTCGCGACGGAAGCACTGAGTATATGCGCAGTTCTTTATCGGCAGGTCCTTCTCGTCAAGTATCACATCACGGTAGATATTTGTCACCGGCACCTCTGCTGTAGGAATGAGATACAGGTCGTCCACCTCACAGTGATACATCTGTCCCTCCTTGTCAGGCAACTGCCCCGTGCCATATCCTGACGCCTGGTTAACCACCGTAGGCGGCATTATCTCGGTATAGCCAGATGCACGTGCCTCGTCAAGGAAGAAGTTGATGAGCGCACGCTGCAGGCGTGCTCCCATACCTACATAGACAGGGAAACCTGCACCTGTTATCTTCACGCCGAGGTCAAAGTCTATGAGGTTATATTTCTTTGCCAGCTCCCAGTGAGGCAGCTTAGCCTCGTCATTGGCAGGGTTAGCGGTCCATGTGCCCACGGTGTCTGTACCGTCACACTCTTTCTGATTGCTCTTCACAACGATGTTGTCCTCAGCGCATGAGCCCTCAGGCACCTCGTCGTATGGTATGTTAGGAATCTGACAGAGCAGCGTGGTGAGCTCCTGCTCAGCCTCAGCCTTCTGCTCCTCCAGCTGCTTTGACTTATCCTTAAGCGCTGCCACACGCTGCTTTGCCTCCTCGGCAGCAGCCTTGTCGCCGGCCTTCATCAGCTTGCCTATCTCAGTTGCAGCCTTCTTCTGCTCAGCCAGACAAGCATCAAGCTCCTGCTGTGTCTCACGACGTTTCTTGTCAACGGCAATGACACCGTCAATAGCCTCAGCAGCGCCGCTGAAGTGTTTTTTCTCCAGTCCTTTTACTACTCTCTCCTTCTCTTCTGTTATCAGTTTCAGTGTAAGCATTATTGTTATTCTGTATTTCTATTCCAAATTAAGTTCTTCTTTCAAAGCCGCCGGCTCACGGCGTGTGTCCCAGAAGGCCACAATATATAGCATTTCCCTCTCCGTGCGGTAAATTATCTTGCTCAAGCCATCAACAACTACACTGCGATACTCGGTCCCACCTTTTCCCAAGGCGCTTTCCACTTTTCCCATGTCTGGCATAGTTGTCAGCAGCTGTACCTTATATGCGACTTTTTCCGCAAAACGCTGTTTGACTGTAAAACCAAAGTATTCAAAAATATAAGTCGCAGTCCGCTCATACGAGAGCAGAGCCCTTTCGGTCCACTGTACCCTCATGCAATCTCAGCCGCCATAACAGGCTCTCCTATCTTGTTGATTCTATCAAATACCTCTTCTGAAGTATATAATCTGCCTGCCCTGATATCCTCCTCACCATTCCGTATCATGGCGTTTATCTCCTCCATGGTGTACGGTGGCAGCTCCTCCTTGGCCATGGCGCTCATGCTAAGCTCCAACGCCAAATCTCTCTTCTCCTCGTCAGTGAGTGTATCGCAAAGATACTCGCTGAGGTTATTCAATGCTTTCTCCGTCATACTCTATACACTTTTGTTTATGTGCAAAGTTACTAATAATTTTCTTAACATTCAAGCTTTTGCGTTATTTTCTCACCCCCCGGTGCTCATTTTTGGTTCTCTGTACCTACAAGCCTTCCGCGTCTTCTATCCTGACCAGCACATTGCTGGCTATATGACGCAATGACAACGGCTGCGCCTCATCGGTCACGATGCGCTCTGCCTCCGACCTCACCAGCGCTTGCTCTTCTACGGTCATTTCCTTGCCCGCCGACAACAGGCGCGCCATAATGTTACAGCCATATATGCGCTGCATCATGCCGTCCGTGGCTATTAGTGCGAATGCCAGTTCCTTGGCATAGCTGAGGTATTGATACAGTTCCATCACCGCCACCTCTGCCACTTCCTGAGTGGGTGTCTCTGCTATCCACTGCTCTGCCGTCTGCCTGTCAAACGCATCCACTGGCATCAGCATCACAGCCACCATCTTACTCTCACGCACATCATCATGCCACAACTCCACAGCGGTGTCATAGTCTTTACCATAGTCGGCAGCCAGGTCACGAAGGTGTCCCAGTGAGGCTCCCCAGTTTATGTGATAGTCCACACCTTTCTCTCTCTGTGACTGTGCCGTCACGCCGTTCATCAGCAGTCTGAATGTCTGTCTTATTTCTTTTGCCTTGCTCATAGGTTGCAAAGTTACACTTTTTCTGCGAGCCACACAAACCACGTTTCCCTTATAATAGGACATTTTGGTGATTTAACATTTCATTACAATTCGCAATCTAGAGAATTTGACAAGAAAAATGTAACAACAAAAGAGAAGGTTGTAATAACTCACAACCTTCTCTTTTTCGTTTTTTTGAGTAAAAAGCGCCTTTTTTGCTTCTAAAAGCATAACTTTCATGTCGTAAAAGCATAGCTTTTAGGGTGTGAAAGCTATCACTTTACCTTGTAAAAGCTATGCTTTCACACAAAAAAAGCCCCAAAACAGCGCTCTTTTATTACGCTTTGTTCTGTATAACGTTGTATTACAACGTTTTACACAAAACGCAAAATCCTTGCGATATTTCAGCCAAGATGTAAGGTTACTGAGTAATATCGCAAGGATTTGAAGCCTAAAATAGGACATTTTGGTGATTCGGGCTTTTCCCGCCCCATATTCTTCTGTTCAAAATTCCATCGTCAGACGGGCGTTAAGTTGCCTTCCAGTAAGATAGTTTGGCACGGCATACTGATAGTTTTGCACGTCGGTTACCCAATAGTAGGAGTTGACGTTGCTATGCCCCAGGAGGTTCAGGCAGTCTATGCCGAGCCATATATTCCTCAGGCAGAACTTCTTCACCTGTTGGTTTTCCCTCTTGTATGCCCTGTAGCTCATACCTATGTCAACCCTCTGATATGCCGGAGCGCGGAAACTCTGTCGGGCGTTATCGGTATGCGGCGGACCAAACGGCAGTCCGTCTGCGTATGCCAGTTTCAGTGCCATGCGCCAACGGTCGGTGCCAGGGAAGTAATCCGTAAAGAACAGGTTCACGGCATATCGCTGGTCTGTAGGCAGCGGAACGCTCTGCCCCCTGTAGTTCATGGCTGTGGACATGAGTGAGAATGTTATCCATGAGTCGGTACCCGGTACGAACTCTCCATACAGTTTGAAGTCTATACCTGCCACGTGTCCTGAGGCTTCGTTCTGACCGCTGTAGGTCACCTTCACGTTGTTTACGCTGTAAGGTATCACGTTGGCGAGGGCCTTATAATATGCCTCTGCGGTGAAGCGGTATGGTCTGCCCCCTGCCTTGAAGCGGTAGTCAAATGCCG
>DFLE01000045.1 GCA_002373375.1 Prevotellaceae bacterium UBA3627 | reverse complement strand
CTTTCGGGGTTCACTTCATTTTCGCACCCTCTTTCTGTTTTTTACCCCTCATTCTCTCCTATATTTCATTTTTTCGTTGACATGATTTTAATCAAGCAATGACAAAAATGTCCTATTCTATGTAGTTCGTCCTCTCTTAGGATTTGAGGATTGATATCCATTCGCCTTTCAGTAACAAGAATCCTAAAATCCTTGAATCCGTAGAATGATTTTCCGACGACAGATTTCTCTAAGGATTTAGGGATTTTAGGATTATTGCTACTGTCAGTGCATTGCTGCAGACTTTATCCTTAAATCCTATAATCCTTAGAGTATATATTTATCAACTATTATCTACAGATTATAGGATTTTGGGATTATTATTCTTTCGTCTATTCTGTATTTACTTTTAGTACTTGAAGCTCAGTTTTGCCTTGATATCCTTGCTGCTGCTGCCGATATAAGCCTTGAAAGAACCTGGCTCCGCTTTCCACTGATGGGCTTCCTCATCATAGAACTTCAGGTCATCTTCCGTTATCGGGAATGTCACCATCTTTTCCTCACCAGGCTTCAGGCTTACCTTCTTAAAGCCCTTCAGTTCCTTTGCAGGACGGATAACACTTGACTCGTCATCGCCAATGTAAAGCTGTACTATCTCCTTACCCTCACGACGTCCGGTGTTCTTCACCTTCACCGTAGCGGTATAGCTGCCAGCAGAACCGCTGATAGCCGCGCCGGAGTACTGGAATGTAGTGTATGACAGACCATAGCCGAATGGGAACAGCACATCTTGCTTGGCTGTGTCAAAATAGCGGTAACCCACCATCACGTCTTCCACATACACTTCCACCTCGTCGCCGTGGCCATCATGAGTCTTTGGGTCGGCTGACGCATTGATAGCAGGAGCCTCAGCAGTCTTTTTCGCCAGCAGAGTCTTCAGCAGTTGCTCGCTCTTAGGCTGCTTCGTACCAGAATACTGTGCATCCTGTGGCAGGTCCTTTGGCTCTACACCAGGATAGCCCAGCAATCCGAACTTATGTGCAGGATAGTCCTCCAGCTTCTTCGCATAGGTAAAGATGGTCTTACCTGACGGACACACATCACCTGAGAGGATATCAGCCAGAGAGTGGCCAGCCTCACTGCCCAGGTACCATGACTGCACCAGTGTGGACACCTTCTTTATCCATGGCATGGCATAGGCATTACCTGAGATTATCACCGTCACCATAGGCTTGCCTGTCTCAGCCAGCGAGGAGATAAGCTCATCCTGTCCGTATGACAAGTGGAAAGAACGGCGGTCACCACCCTCACAGTCCTCAAAATGGTTCTTGTTAAGGCCGCCTATATATATTATAAGGTCTGCGTCTGAAGCCGCACCTACAGCCTCAGCCCTCAGTGCCGCCTGCTCACTGTCAGGTATGTCGTCTATGCCGTCATAGCTGCACTTGCCTGAGTTATAGCCCTGCTTATATATTATCTCAACATCATTACCGAAGCGTTCCTTCAATCCTCTCAGTGGAGACACCTCGTCTCTTGCCTTCAGTTCTGAAGAGCCGCCACCCGGGCACAATGCTCTCGTGGCATTCTCGCCAACGACAAGTATGCGACGGTATTTCTTAATATCCAACGGCAGTAGGCCACGGTCATTCTTCAGCAATACTATAGCCTCATCGCCGATGCTGCGTGCTGCGGCTATATGCTCAGCAGTATTCATGCTGCCGTATGGCTTACGGCTGTTCATGGCCGTCTTGAAGTTAAGTGTCAGCACACGCGCCGCCTTGTCATTCACCACGTCCATAGGTATCTCGCCCTTCAACGCCTTGTTATAATAGGCATTGCCGAGGTAATAGTCATCATACGTAAATCCCTCTGCCTCTGTGGTCAGACCGTTAGTATATGAACCCATCTCTATGTCAAGACCGTAGAGCGCTGCCTCACGGGTATCATGCGCACCACCCCAGTCACTTATCACCGCGCCCTTGAAGCCCAGTTCTCCCTTTAACAGGTTGTTGATAGTGAAAGGATTGTGACAACAATGTATGTCATTATACTGGTTATAGCTGCCCATAACACTCCATGCGTCACCTTTCTCCACTGCAGCCTTGAAGGGAGCGAGGTATATCTCATGCAAGGCACGGTCTGACACACGTACATCCACGTGTCCCCTGAACTCCTCCTGGTCGTTGAGCACGAAGTGCTTCACGCAGGCTGCCACGCCGTTCTTCTGTAATTCCTGTATATAAGGCACCACCATCGTTGATGACAGATAGGGGTCCTCGCCCATATACTCAAAGTTACGTCCGTTAAGCGGTGTACGGTAGATATTAACACCAGGTCCCAGCAGCACGTCCTTCTCACGATAACGAGCCTCCTCGCCTACCGACATACCATAGAGGGCAGCCATGCCCGGCTCCCATGTAGCAGTCAACGCAGTCAACGCAGGGAAGGCCGTAACAGAGTCGTTGGTCCATTTTGCCCATCCCCAGTCATTCCAGTTTATCTCAACACGCACACCATGAGGGCCGTCAGACATCCACAACTCTGGTATGCCAAGACGTGGCACACCAGGTGAGGAGAACTTACCCTGGGCATACGACAGACGGCACTTCTCCTTAAGTGTCATACGCGACAAAGCATCTTTCACACGTACCTCCACTGGCAGCGACTCGTCCTGATAAGGCAACAAGCGCTGGCGTTGCTCACCCATCATCGTAGTAGTTGACAGACAAAGCAGGGCAAGCGTCATACCCACCCATTTACTTTTTTTCATCATTTGCTTGTAAATCATTTAGGATATTGTTTAGTTATAAAATTTCTACCACAAATTTACAAAAAAAGCCTTTCATAGCAAAGCCTTTACCCAAAAACGGACATAATAGAGACAAAAATGGGCAAGAACCTCTGTCCTTGCCCATTTCGTTTCTCTACTATTATGAAGTTTTATACGTCAACATCAGATGTTAGCGTCAAACTTCTGCTGCAAAATAGCCTTATTGGCTGCACCTACATGGCGGTCAACCTCCTGACCGTTCTTAAAGAATATAAGTGTAGGTATATTGCGTATGCCCATCATGGCTGCCACGTCCTCAGCCTCCTCTACGTTGCACTTTCCAACGATAATCTTGCCGTCATACTCCTCTGCCAATTGTGACACAACAGGAGAAATCATCTTACACGGGCCACACCATTCTGCCCAGAAATCCACTACCAATGGCGTATTACCATTCTTCAAAGTCTCAAAGTTTTCACTTGTAATCGTCACTTCCATAGCTGTAAAAATTTAAGTATTAATATTTAATCAAAATCCGTCTAACTCGTAATACTCATCCTCCAAGTCACGAGATGACTTCTTGTTATCATCATCACTAAACTCAAACGTCTCATCAGTGTCTTTTCCTGTCTTCTCAGAGGCATCTCCATCAACTATCTCTATTACCTCACCATCGTCTGACGACTTCACATCCTCTGAGTCAGTTATCTCTATCTCATCATCGGAAGAAGATTTCACAGTCGGTTCCGACTGCTCTATCATAACATCAAAGCCATCATCTGACTTAGGCTGAGCCGCTGGCTGGGACTGTTCCGCTGGTATATCAAAACTGTCATTGCTCTGAGGCTGTGCCGCTGACTGGGACTGTTCCGCTGGTATATCAAAGCTGTCATCACTCTTAGGCTGTTCCGCTGGCTGGGACTGTTCCGCTGGTATATCAAAGCTGTCATCGCCCTGAGGCTGTGCCGCCGGCTGGGACTGCTCCGCTGGTATATCAAAGCTGTCATCGCCCTGAGGCTGAGCTATCGGCTGAGACTGCTCCGCTGGTATATCAAAGCTGTCATCGCCCTGAGGCTGGGCCGCCGGCTGAGACTGCTCCGCTGGTATATCAAAGCTGTCATCGCCCTGAGGCTGAGCCGCAGGCTGAGTCTGCTCCGCTGGTATATCGTAACCTTCTTCGCTCTTCTGTTGTTCCTCTTGCTGAGGCAATGAGAAAGTCTCTTCCTCACTCGGTATTGCAACCTCTGTGCCAACAGGTATATCCATGCCGTTGTCATACGACTCGCCCTCTTCGTCTTTCTTGGTCTCATCAATAGGCTTGGCACCACCAGGAGCTACCTCCTCTGTAGGCAGTATAGGCTTCACTGGGTCTGGCTCCAACCTTACATCATTGCCTTCCTCATCCTGTCCGGTCTCAGTCATGACAGGCTGCTCGGTCTGCACATCCACAGCATCATACAGTCCGTCAGGACGTCCCATAGGCAACGGAGCAAAGTGGTTTACATAGAACGTATCATAGTCATTGTAAGAGTATCGCGCGCCAATGAGGGCAAGGTTTTCCTCACTTATCACTATAGGGCGTGCCTTACCCATTGTCTTGCGTATATTCTCCTGCTGTAACAACAGACGTGAATACTGTCGTGCCTCATCGAAATTACGGAAGCCACTGACTATCATGTGGTGCATACCGTAAGAGTCCTCTATATCTATATCAAAGCTCCTCACCATAAAGCTGGTGAAGTTATATCGTGCCATCTGGAACAGCAGCTGGTTCTCTGCCACGCTGTCAGGGGCATACGCCATCATAAAGAGGTAGTCCGTATTCTTCTCTGCAGAGAACGTACGGGTAGAGTCAACAGCCGTAGCGCTCAACTCCACGCCACGACGGTTCCACACATCGCTGAGGTCAAACTTGGCGCCATGCAGTTTCTTGCCAGAGCGCACTCCGTTTATAATCATACCAGCCATAGTGCTCACGCTACTCTCCGGATACTCCTTGATTATTCTCTCCATCGCTGCCACGCACTCATTGCCGTCGCCGTCATTGAGTTTCGTCATGCCATAGAAGAAAATAAAGCGGTCACGGTTATCACCCAACGGGAAGCGCGTCTCCGAGAGTGTCACGTTGTCATACACCTCTTGGAAGCGGTCGTTCTTGAACGCCTCGTATGTGGCACCATAGAGCGAATCCTCTATATGCTTACCAAACTTGGCATTCTCTGCGTAATAAGGGTCTGTTAGCAGTATGGTGTATTTTGACTCCGGACAACACTCCTTCAGACTGTCCACATAGGTCTTTGCCACGTCATGCTCTCCCTTACGAGAGTGCAACAGGAAGAGATGGTAATACACCTCATCCTTCGGGTCATAGTCAGGATAGTCCCTTAACAACCTGTCAAACTGTTTCTCACTCAGCCTCAGGTTGTCTAACTTATCCTTGAATATTATCGCCGACTTTACCAGACCTTCTTTTATCAAATCATGGCAAGTTGCCTTCTGCTCATCAGTGAACGGTATCTGCGCCAGATAATACTCACGAGTGTGAGGGTCTTGCGCCAGACTGTCATTCACTACTGGCATACCACCTCTGGCATCACCCTCAAGCGATACGGTTTCGTCCTCGTCTTCATCTAAAGAATCAGTCGGCTCACTGCTCATATCACTTATCTGTCCCACCACGGTACGGTTAGAACGCTGCCAGTCATCCACGTTTTCACGTCTGCCCCAGATTCTTTGGAAGGTCTGCTTACCCTGAGCCACCGCCTGCATGTTATAGAAGTACCATGCTCCTGCCTGTCCTTGTGCAGATGGCGTACGCAGAGTAGGAGTATTGTTCTTGGGCTGCATATTGGGGTTACCATACTTTTGCTGGCGTTTCTCCAGTTCGGCCTCGGTTTTCTTGCTCTCCTCCTCTTTCTCCTTATCACGAAGGGCCTTTATCACCCTGTCAATGGCAGCAATGCGCTCTTTCTCCGGCATCACTGAGAGAGCAAGCAGAGAGTCTTGCAGATGTATGGATTCCGTATATGGCGCTAACTCATCAAGCACCTTCGAACGTTTTGACAGTTCCTCATAGTCCGGGCGTTCCTTGTCAAGCATACCTATAGCCTCACCATAGCAACGCTGTGCATCGCCGTACTTTTCCAACTGCCAGTACAAGTCACCCAGATGCAGCAGCAACACGCCTTTCTCCACTCCCGAGCGCGTAGCTTTCACATTGCCTTTCTCATAAGCTCCTATGGCTGATGTGGTATCTCCCTCCGCCAGGTAGATATTACCCATGGCATAGTACACCTGGTCAAGATAATCCTTGTTATTGTCATCACGTGCCATACGGCGCAGCTTACTAATCATCTTCTTTGACTGTCCCGCTGCCATTACCTCTGTCATGGAGATACGTGCATTGAACGCCAGTTCATACGGAGGGTTCAACCTTACCACCTTCTTGAAAGCGTCAAACGCCTCCTGCCTATTTCCCTGAGCTGCCTCCAACTGTCCCAGGAGGTAATACTCCCTGGCGCGTTGCTTGCGGCGCATCTCATGCTTTATCACACGACGCAGATAATTCACTGCCTCAGGGATATTGTCGGTGTGCAGGTAATAGTCACACAAGGTATAGTCCCACTCCTTTTGCGCACGCCAGTCTATGCTGTCGCGCTGCATATTGCGTATTACGTCCTCCGCATCATATATCCAGCCACTCTCAATATAGCACTTGGCAAGCCACGCCCTTGCCTTGCCATATATGGCAGGCTGTCCCTTATACAGACGCGACATATATGAGAACGTGGCGGCAGCCTCATCGAAACTACCCTTATAGAACTGCGAGCGGCCCATAAGCATCCACGCGCGCCATATAAACGGGTTATATTCCTTGCGTGAGAGCCACTCAATGTCCTTGGCAGTCTTCTTACGGTCCTTGTTCCACTCTGGCTTTGCCTTTATGCTGTGCAGTTGTATAGCTTTCTCTGCCTTTGTTATCGCCGTCTCATAATTGCTTTTACCCAAATCGCGACTGGCTTTGTTTCCCACGGTATATAACGGTATGCGTTCCGTGTAGTTGTCTTTGTTGCCATTCTCTTTCTCCAGCGAGGCATCTATATATGCCAGCGTACCGTTGTAGTATATGTTATAGTGTGCCGTAAACCCGTGCCAGAAACGTGTCAGACTGGTGTTCTTCTTCGTAGAGCACGACACCACCATCGCCACGCATACACACAGGGGCAGCAGTCTCACGCACAAACGCAAGAAGACTGTATTACACGGCGTCATACCGCGTAATACAGCCTTCATCTTATTACGTTTGTCCATGCGTATCATCTAAGCCTCTGTAATATCAAAACCTGCCGCACGCAACTCATTCCAGAACTCAGGGTAACTCTTTGTTACCACCATCGGATTGTTTATTCTCAGTCCCGGGAACATTATGGCTGCCGGTGCGAAAGCCATTGCCATACGGTGGTCTTCATATGTATCTATCGCCGGCTCGGCCATAGGCTCACATCGCTCCCCGTTCCATGACAAGGTGCCCTCCACACTGTCATCAAGCACAAAGCCCAGTTTCCTCATCTCCGCCTTCAACGCCGCTATGCGGTCTGTCTCTTTTATACGGAGTGTCTCCAAGCCTGTAAAGCGGAACGGCACATTAAGCAGCGCCGTTGTCACCACGATGGTCTGCGCCAGGTCTGGCTGACCAGAGAAGTCGAAATCCAGGCGCGGCAGTCCGCGGTGCTGCGGTGACAGCGTAACGTCTGTGGGCACAAGCGGTTTTGACTTGTCTGCGAACTCTGTCTTTACCCCCAGCATTCTGAATATATACCTTACGGCACTGTCACCCTGCCTGCTGCCATCCTTCAGCCCTGGCATCACGGCCTTCAAATCCGCCTTCGGATATTTCTTACCCAGCAGTGACACTATCTCATACCAGTAGCTGGCAGCACTCCAGTCATTCTCTATGACAAACGACGTAGGCGCATAGCCCCTCGGCTCCACACGTATAGTAGAACCGTTTGTCCAGTCCACATCACTGCCATACTCTCTCATGGTGCATATAGTGAGGTCTATGTAAGGCTTTGACATCACATGGCCCGTCATGTGCAGTGTCAGTCCGTCACTCATCATCGGACCTATCATCAGTATCGCCGAGATAAACTGTGACGACACGTTACCAGGGATATCGAGTCTGCCCCCACGCAGTTTTCTGCCTCTTACGCGCAAGGGCGGGAAGCCCTCCGCCTCCACATACTCTATGTCGGCGCCCAACTTCCTCAACGCTTCCACTAACACTCCTATCGGGCGGTGGCGCATACGCTCGGTGCCTGTTATCACATGCTCACCCTCAGTCACTGACAGTATTGCCGTAGTGAAGCGCATAGCGGTACCTGCCGCTTTAATGTTTATCTCGTATGGCATACTGCCAAGTGCATCGACCATTACATCGGTATCGTCACACTTACTCAGGTTCTCTGGATATGTATCACTGTCTGACAGGTAGTTGATGGCCAGTGCCCTATTACTTATGCTTTTTGAGGCTGGCAGTGCCACGGTGTGGTTAATCTTCTCGGGAGCGTTGATAATATACTGCATGATATGTGTTCGTTTTTCTTTGTTACGTTCTCCCCCTCCTTTCATATATAACGCAAATATAACAAATAAATTATAAAAAGAAGTAACCCAAGTGTACCTATTACTGCTATTTTTGTCAAATTAACAAAAAATCTCTTCTTTTGCTTGCCAATCTCGAAAAATATTAATATCTTTGCACAGCATTTTCGGGATGTGGCGCAGTTGGTTAGCGTACGCGTCTGGGGGGCGTGTGGTCGCCAGTTCGAGTCTGGTCATCCCGACATAAAAAAGAGTAACTGACATCTTGTCGGCTACTCTTTTTTCTTTTTATATAATTCAAGTTTCTGATGTTAATAAACGACCACAGATTTAAGGATTACAATGATTTTGCCACTTCCTAAGAAAACTATTTCACTGATATGTTTTTTTATTTCACTGATTATAACCATGCAGAGCCATCTGTGTAATCAGTTGTTTGCAGCTTTGGTTATCGTATAGAAATCCATGTCATCTGTGTCATCTGTGGTTCTTATTTCTAATTGCGAAATTATATAATCTCATTACTCTTTACCCCTTACCCTTTACTATCATTACACTTTACACTTTACACTTTACCCATTACTCTCAAACCTCCACGACACGTGAGCCGTCTGGTTCCACCGTGATGCTTACCTTCACCACATCATCAGGCAGGGCATCCTCCACCAGTTCCGGCCACTCCATAAAGCACTTACAACCGGAGTAGAAGTATTCATCTGCTCCCATGTCAAGCAGTTCCTCCTGACGCTTTATGCGGTAGAAGTCAAAGTGGTATATGGGTTGTCCCTCGCCGTCCGTGTATTCATTGACGATGGCAAACGTGGGTGATGTTATGACATCAGTCACCCCCAGTTCCTCACATACGGCCTTAATAAACGTGGTCTTACCTGCTCCCATAGGCGCATAGAAGGCGAAGCATGTGCCTTTGCCTTCCGTGGCAGCGAGAAACGCGCGCGCTGCCTCGTGTAAGTGTTCCGTATCCTGTATTGTTATCTTCATTATCGTATCTTGTTATCTCCTTCTGCCTTTCATGGATATCAGGGGGATTATCATCTCCTCCATGGATATGCCGCCGTGCTGGAAGGTATCCTTGTAGTATTGTACGTAATAGTTATAGTTGTTGGGATAGGCGAAGAACGAGTCGCCTGTGGCAAACACATACGATGTTGACACATTTGGCGACGGCAGTCCGAGCGCCTTGGGATTCCTCACCTCATACACGTCCTTCGACTTGCACGAGAGCGTCCTGCCCGTCTTGTACCTGAGGTTGGTGTTGGTATTCTTCTCCCCTACTATCTTGACCGGGCGGTCACAGCGTATTGAGCCGTGGTCGGTTGTGATGATGACGCGGTAATCCGTAGTGGCGAGCTGCCTGAACAACTCGCTGAGCACGCTGTGCCTTACCCATGACAATGATATACTGCGATACGCCGCCTCGTTGTTGGCCAGCTCACGCACCATCTTCGACTCCGTACGGGCGTGTGAGAGCATATCAATGAAGTTGATGACCACCACGTTTAGGTCATTGTTCTTCAAACTGTTAAACTGCCCCATCAACCTGTCAGCCCCCTGCGAGTCGTTTATCTTATGGTAAGAGAACGTCTCCTTCCTGCGGTAACGCTCAAGTAGTGTCTCTATCAGCGGCGACTCATTGACGTTCTTGCCCTCCTCTGAGTCCTCGTCAACCCACAGCTCGGGGAACATCTTGGATATCTGTTCCGGCATGAGTCCTGAGAATATAGCATTGCGCGCATACATAGTAGCCGTAGGCAGTATGCTGCAGTACAAGTGCTCATCAATGTCAAACATATCGCCTATCTCCGACGCCAGCATACGCCACTGGTCATAGCGGAAGTTGTCTATCACTATCATGAACACCTTCTCGCCCTCATTGAGGAATGGGAACACGAAGTCGGGCATGATGCGATGTGACATCAGCGGAGTGCCGTTGCCTCCCATCCAGTCCTCATAGTTCTTCTTCACATATTTGGCGAAGTCGGTGTTTGCCTCCTCCTTCTGCACGCGCAGCATATCGGTCATCACACTGCCGGCATCGGCAAGCTCCAGTTCCCACTTCACTATGCGTCGATACACCTCGCACCAGTCATCAAACGACTGGCACTGCATTATCTGCGCCGATATATCCATGAACTGCTGCTGGTAGCCCTGTTGCGTCACCTCGCTTACTATCTCCCTCTGGTGCACGTGCTTCTTCAGTGCGAGGAGTATCTGCATAGGGTTGACGGGCTTTATCAGGTAGTCGGCTATCTTTGAGCCTATGGCCTGGTCCATGATGTCCTCCTCCTCGCTCTTCGTTACCATGACGACTGGCGTCTGCGGCTGCACGTCCTTTATGCGTTGCAGGGTCTCCAGTCCGCTCAGTCCGGGCATCATCTCGTCGAGCAGCACAAGGTCAAACGTCTGCCGCTGACAATACTCCACCGCATCCACGCCGTTGCTCGACACGGTGACGTCATACCCTTTCTTCTGAAGGAACATTATGTGGGCCTGCAGATGCTCTATCTCATCATCAACCCATAGCACGGAATAGTTCATGGCTTATCTCTTTAACTTTACGCCTACGCCCATTATGCCAGGCATATATTCACGCGTCATGTTATGGTTTACCTCCACTGTCACTCTGTCGCCGGGCTCCAGCCAGCGCTTGAACAGCGGCACCTCATGCACGTAGTATGTTATGCCCGTACCTTTCTGCTCTCCGTCCTTGCCGCGCACTTCCACCCTTATGGTCTTCTGCTCCCTGCTCTTGCCGCGTGTGTCTGTCTGCGACACCGTCACTGACAGGTAGCGGTAAGGATAGTCGGGATGCGTACGCAGACACAGGTAAGAGGTATAGTCACCATAGCGTTGTATGGTGTCAACATGGAACACGAGCGTATCACGGTTCTGCCATCCCTCCTCGCTTATGTCCTGATAGCGGTGGTAGGCAGTATCGGCCGTCTCGCATGCCACGAGGGAGAGTGCAAGGCACACCGTCATTATGAGCAAACAAAAATAACTGCGGCGCATTTACTTCTCCTCTTTAGTCTCCTTGTTTTCCTTATTCTGCTTATTAGGCTTCTTTTTCTTCTTGCGCTTCTTCTTCATCTGACTGTCAAAGCGTGTCAGGTCAGAGTCGTCAAGCATATCCTTCGGGCGCTCTGGCTGCTTCTGCCTTGCGTCCTCCTGTAATGACAGGGGCTTCTTACCCTCCTTGTTCATGGCTATCACCTCCTTGGCGCGTGCCGGGGTAATGGTCTCCAGGTTCACCGGCTTGCGCTTGTCCATGGAGTATGTCACTGTGCCTGCCAGGTAGTCATGCTTGAAGTGGTAGTAGTCGGCGTCGGCTGTCTGCAGTATGGCATCATTTGGCGGGAAGTCCTTCGCTGCATCCATGTAGCAGTCCACCTCATAGTTGAGGCAGCACTTCAGTTTGGCGCACATACCTGCCAGTTTCTGCGGGTTGGGCGATATATCCTGCAGTCTTGCCGCCGTGGTGCCCACGCTGGAGAACGACTTCATCCATGTGGCGCAGCAAAGCTCTCTGCCGCAAGGTCCTGTACCGCCTATGCGGCCTGCCTCCTGGCGCGCACCTATCTGCTTCATCTCTATCCTCACATGGAAGGTGTCTGCCAGCACCTTTATCAGCTGGCGGAAGTCCACACGCTCATCGGCTATGTAGTAGAAGATGGCCTTGTTGCCGTCTCCCTGATACTCCACGTCGCCTATCTTCATATCGAGCTTCAGGTCCTTGGCTATCTGGCGACTCTGTATCATCGTGGCCTCCTCACGCGCCTTTGCCTCATAGTAGCGCTCCATGTCGCTGTCCTTGGCAAGGCGGTACAGGCTCTTGATGTCATCAGCCGACTTGAGGTTGGCTTTCTTCAGCTGCAATGCCACCAGTCTGCCAGTAAGCGTAACCACACCTACATCGTGTCCCGGACTGGCCTCTACAGCCACCCAGTCGCCTTTCTTCAGCGGCAGGCCGTTGACGTTACGGTAGTATCCCTTACGGGTATTCTTGAACTGCACCTCCACCAGGTCTGTGCTCTCGGCGTTGCCCGGCACGTCGGCCAGCCAGTCATAGGTGTTAAGCTGGTGGTCGCTGCGCGACACGCCCTTGGCACACAGTCCGCGCGTACACGAGGGTGCGAGCGTGAACTGCATATTCGCCCACGGAGACTGCCCCTCTGCCGCCGTCTCCTGTCTCTTATCTTGTGAGTTGTCTATCTTCTTCTCTTCCATCTATTGTCAATGTATATATATTGTTATATCAAGTGGTGTGCAGCAGCACCGCCACCTGCATCGTTATGTCAAAAAACACTATCTTGGCGTTGGCGTTCTGGCCTATGTCACGCTGTGCCTTTTGGAACAGGTCTTGGAAGCCCAGCACATTACCCTCGTTGACGAAGCGTGCGAACTTCTTACAGAACTCTTCTTCCTCGCTCGTCATGTATGACAGCTCACGTATGTGGAAGTTATACATGAAAGCCTCACGCGTCATACGCAGGAAGTAGGCCAGCAGCCTCTTCTGCTGTTCCCTGCCCAGCGTCGATACGCTCTCGCTCCACCTCTTCAGCTCGCGCAGGTCCTTGGTATAGGCCTTGCGCATCAACGTGATGTAGTAGTCAAAGAACAGGTGGTTCTCGTTACCGGCGTTCAGTTCTTCCACCGCCGCCAGCCAGTTGCCGTTGGCTATGCGTGCCACGCGGCTCGCATCGTCGCCGTTAAGGCCCCGGCGTTCCATCAGCGCCAGCATCACGTCCTCGTTGTCTATGCGCTTCATGTCATACCGCTGCACACGCGAGCGTATGGTGTCGAGCAGTTTCTCAGGTTCCCTGCACACCATGATGAACAGTGTCTGCGGAGCAGGCTCCTCTATGAGTTTCAGTATCTTGTTGGCACACTCCAGGTTCATCCTCTCTGGCAGCCACATGATGCACACCTTCCATCCGCCTTGGTTCGACCTCATCATCATGCGCTTGATGAGGCTGTCGGCCTCGCCTACCGTTATCAGTGACTGCTGGTTCTCGGCGCCCATCCTCTCCATCCACTCTGCAAGGGTGAAGTAAGGCCCGTTTTGCAGCATCTCTTCCCACTGCTGTATGAAGTCCTCGCTCACAGGCTTATACTCTGAGTTCCATTTCTTGAGTTTTATGGTGGGAAAGGTGAAGTGCAGGTCGGGATGCTGTATGCCTCTGACCTTGTACGTTCCCTTATCAAGCAGGTAGGTGGCAAGCGCTATGGCCATAGCCATCTTGCCGCACCCGTCAGGACCACACAGCATGAGGGCATGAGGCAGTCGCCCTGCGTCTGCCAATGCACTCAGTCTCTTTTTCATTTCGTGCTGTCCTATGATGTCTTGAAAGGTCACTCCTTGCGTTATGCTTTAATCATGCAAATTTAAGGAAAAAAATTTGATTGGACAAACTTTTATGTTTTTTTATAGTGCCACCGCCGGTAGCGATGCGTCGCTCTCCCTATTACTCCCTTTTCTTTATTCTTTCCTCTTTATTCTTTCCTCTTTATTTAATTTATGATTAATTCATGAAAAATTCCTGATAATTCGTGTTCATGAAAGTCTCGGTGTTCAGTGCTCATATCCCATTCGTTTCATTCGTGTTCAAAAATAAAACGTATCCAAAAAACATTCGGGGCATTCGGGTTATTCGTGTTCAAGAATAAAACGTGTCCAAAAGACATTCGGGGCATTCGGGGCATTCGTGCTCAAGAAAAACTCCGAAACCGAAAAATCCACCAATTCCCGTTTCCTACTACATTTGTAAAGTTTTCTTAAAACGCAGTAAAGTGATAGCTTTTACGTCATAAAAGCTATCACTTTACCTCGTCATTCATGCCCTTTTACAGTCTGAAAGCTATCGTTTCACCATGTAAAAGCATAGCTTTCACACCCGAAAATGATGTTTTTCAGTCCAAAACGGCTTCTTTTCATAATTTTGTAAAACACCCCACCCAGTATTTCGCGTTTCCAACCGTCTCTCTGCAAGTCATACCCCTTTGTGGGCAGGCAGCCCACCCACCTCGTTTTCCTCGCTTAGAATGAGTTTTCTTGAAAACCGAAAAATCATCCAATTTCAGCCATGTGTCAGCGTGCTCCTTTTCGCCTGTTACACTCCCGGCATAGCATCTGGCAGTTCTCTACTACCGTGCGTCCGCCGTCGCGCCATGGGGTGATATGGTCGCCCTCCATAAACTCCATGTCAAACTCCTTGCCGCACAGGGCACAGCGGTGTTCCTGCTGCTCCCATACTACCAGCTTGATGTCCTCGGGGAAGGCACGGAGGTCAAGGTAATGCTCGTCGCCGGTAAGGACAAACGGTATGATGCCCTGCTGCCGCTGCACCTCGCTGTCGCGCATAAGGGCTGAGATGCGCTTGCTTATCTCTACGGTGTCGAGCGTCTCGCTGCCATACTTGTCATAGAGCAGCGCCCAGTCCAGCCCTTTCATTATCTTACGGAATTTCTTCAGGTCAAAGTTTGTGATGGCCCAGTTTAGCACGGTCTGGAAATAGCTCCACAGGTTATTGGCGTTGGGGTCGTGCTGATGGCGCGCCATATAGTCCACTGCACTTATGCGGTGGCCCTCACGCGTCTCATGCTCTGCCATCCATTCCAATGCCTTCTTCAGGTAGTCCTGACGGATGGGTGTGCCGTTTACCAGGTCTTTTCCCAGTCGGTAGGCACCGCAGTTGGACTTGGAGAAGTGGCGCTTTGCGTCGGTCACAAACGGCCCGGCAAAGATGGCGTTGTTTATCTCCTGATCGTTAAGGGGCTTGCCGGCTATGTTGATGGTCTGAAACCACTGCAGTTTCTCCGATGCCTTGCCCTCGCATACATACACCGTCAGTTTGTAGTCAAGTATCCGTTTTTGTACGTCCTCCGGCTGGTTGAAGAAGTTTTTGAATTCATACGAGAATTTGCCTGCCACATACTCACACAGCGACAACGTGCGCTGCTGGCCGTCCATCACCTCGTATGGGCACTCGGCATCTTCGCTGCGCTTCACCCAGTACATCACGTTCAGCGGATAGCCGTTGAGCACGGTCGTTATCACTGCCTGCTGCTCTTTCTCGTTATATATGAACTCACGCTGGTAAGGCGGACGGATGTCTAACCTCCCGTCATAGCCTCTTACTCCCTGCTCGTCATTATTGATGTAACCCTTGGTAATCTCACCTACGGTCACCTCAATCTGCTTTATCGTCATTCTTTCGTTGTCTGTCATATCTATTGTGGGTGTTTGTTGCGGATGAGAATTCTACTATATTGTCTTTTACCCTTAACAACGCCACATCCGCCACGGTCCTCCGGATGAACTGTATAACCTACACTTTGCAGAACTTCTGCAGGAGCAGATGCACGCGTATTACCACTTGCTTGCCAAATAATTTCAAACTGTTCAGGATTATATTTATCAAGGAATGTAATAGGAACGCCCATTATCCCCTCATAATCACAAGGTATATCAGCCGTCTTATTTACATTTATAGCATTATAATTATCAAAAGAAGGATATTCTTCTGGAGAGTATTTACACACCAAATCTATAAATTCATTACGTTTAGGTATTTCAAGATTAGTAAACCAATGAACTCCTGATACTCTTATCATTCCTTTCTTATGGTCATTTGCAGAAGCAACATCCTCATATGGGGAAACAAAATGCGTAGCTCCCCCCTTAAAACCATAACCTAACCATATCTTATTATTAATAACATATGGAAATATTTCTTTATATATAATTGCTCCTTGATTACCTACTATCAAGAATTTCTTTTCGTATTCCATCAGCTGCCCTATATACTCCCTAAACAAAGAGAACGGAGGATTGGTCACTACTATGTCGGCTTGTTTAAGCAGCTCTATACACTCAGGGTCACGAAAGTCACCCGTCTTCAGCGTTGACAGCACATTCTTGTCATTCTTCAACAGATATTGCACGTCGCTGAGGTCAACAGCACCGTCGCCGTTAAGGTCCTTCACCTCCGTTATCTCCACCTTATAGGCTATCTTCTTAGGCTCGTCTGTAAAGTCGCCAAAGTCTATCATCAGCTCGTTACCCTGCACAGGAGAGCCGTTGTAACAGGTGCAGATAAGTTTCCTCAACCCCAGTTGGTTGAAGCGCAGAGCGAAATACTTGAAGAAATTACTCTCGTAAGGGTCGTCACAGTTACACAGCACCACCTTGTCCCTGAAGTGCTGCCAGTAATGCTGCAACTCTCTCTCAATGTCAGTCAACTGCGTGTAGAACTCATCCTTCTTCGCAATCTTGGCATTGTTAAGGTTCTTGTTTGCCATAGTCCATGCGTTTCATGGCGTATGCTTATCTTCGGAGAAGTAGGCTGACGCAGAGCACAAAAAAGCATAGACGATATTCTCATCTATACTTCAAGGCTCTACCACAAGCCTACAAAACCAGATAAGTCACGTCCATGCAATAACGCACAGACGTTTGCGACTTATTCTTTCGGTTTTGTTTACTTGTTGAATGTGGTAGATTCTGAAGTATTCCGAATAACAGCAAACGCTTGTTATAACATTTTCCGATAAAATCTCACTGGCGGCTTCCGCTGCAGCCTGTGACATTTGGCTATGCCACGCATAACCCCTACGCCTTAAACCAATGATTGATTGCAAAATTACAAAAAAAATCAAAACAAACAAACATTCTTTCATCTTTTACCAGTTTTTTTCGTAACTTTGAACAATAATAACACACAACTGAACTATGAGAAAAGCACTTGATTTCCTTACGCAACTGGCAAAGAACAACAATAAACCTTGGTTTGACGAGCATAAGGACGACTACAAGTCGGCCAAAGCCACGCTCGACGCTCTCGCCCTTGACTTCATGCACGGAGTAGAGGAGTTTGACCCACGCGTCAGCGGACTGGGCATAAAGGACATAACATACCGCATATACCGCGACCTGAGGTTTTCACACGATAAGAGCCCCTACAAGACTTGGTACGGGGCTTACGTATGCCCCAAGGGAAAGAAGTCGGGCATGGCGGGCTATTACATCCACTTTGAACCTGCAGCTAACACATACTTCATCTGCGGCGGACTGTATAACCCCACCAAGGAGGTGCTGAAGAGCGTCAGGGAGGGCATAATGCTTGAAGGCGACAGCTTCGCCGAGGCTCTGAGCCAGTGCGAGGACTTCTCGCTGCCATGGAATGAGGCATTGAAGCGCATACCGGCAGGATATGATGAGAACGATGCACACAGCGAACTGTACAGGCTGAGGAGCTATACCCTCATAAAGCCCATGAAGAAGGCTGACGTATTGAAAAAGGATTTCCTGCAGAAAGCCCTCGCCGACCTCAGACGCACGTATGAGTTCAACGAGATTCTCAACAAGTGTTTTGACTACGCCATGGAGAACCCGTCATGAGCGATATAGAGACACATCCGCTGAAACCGTTCCTGCCCTCAAACGGCAGGATACTCTTCCTCGGCAGTTTCCCTCCGCCAAAGGCAAGGTGGAGCATGGAGTTCTTTTACCCTAACTGGATAAATGACTTCTGGCGCATCATGGGCATTATACACTATGATGACAAGACCTATTTTGAGGACAAGCACACAGACAAGACCTTTGACCGCAACCGCATCATAGCCTTCGCGCGCCAGCAAGGCCTCGCCTTCTATGACACTGCCGCCAAGGTGCGTCGCCTGCGCGGCAACGCCAGCGACGAGTTCCTTGAGATAGTAGAACCCACAGACATCGCCGCCCTGCTGCGCGAGATGCCCCAGTGCCATGACATCGTCACCACAGGAGGCAAGGCGAGTGAGGAGTTACAGGCGCAGCTCTCCATCGCCGTAACAGAACACACCGGCACCCCCACGACGTGTCCCCAGCCCAAGATAGGGGAATACACCGAGCTCTACGCCTACGACCGTCCCCTCCGTTGGTGGCGCATGCCATCATCCTCCCGCGCCTATCCCCTGAAGATAGAAAAAAAAGCCGCATACTACTCCCGACTTTTCTTACCCCTCGTTAGCTCCCACCCCTGAAAACAGAAAAAGCCAGGTTCTATGCCCTACTTTTCCTGCCCCTCGTTAGCTCCCACCCTCCCGTCCTGTTTGTCGCTGTACCACAGCGACCATCTTATCCCCACCTCTCCCTCCTTCCTCCTCTTATCAATTCTTCCTCACATCTTCTCTTCCCTCCCCTGTCCTGTTTGTCGCTGTATCACAGCGACCTTCCTATCCCCTCCTCTCCCTCCCTCCTCCTTCTCTTACCACTTCTTCCTTCCATCTCCTCTCCCCTCCTTACACCTCCACACCATCCATCTTCTTCTTTATTTTGTTGCTATATTATAGCAACCATCACATCCACATCAACACCACAAGCACTCTCCTCATCCCTTCTCACCTTTTCTCTATCACCCGAAGCCCTCTCCGTTTCTCCCACCCCTCCCCCGTCCTGTTTGTCGCTGTATCACAGCGACCATCTTATCCACACCTCTTCCTCCCTCCTCCTTCTCTTATCACTTCATCCTTCCATCTCCTCTCCCCCCCTTACACCTCCACACCACACCACTCTTCTTCTTTATTTTGTTGCTATATCATAGCAACCATCGTATCCCATAACCACAGCAAGCACTCTCCTCTTCCCCTTCAGATAGTCCTCCCGGCTCCCTCCCATCCTCCTCCACCCCTGCCCCCAGCAAGGCACAAAAAAATCCCGGACAGACTTTTCAGTCTATCCGGGACTCTGATAAAAGAAGGCGGTGTCCTACTCTCC
>DFLE01000062.1:32613-49980 GCA_002373375.1 Prevotellaceae bacterium UBA3627 | reverse complement strand
CTTAGACACTGCAAACTTAGAGTCTCAATCCGTTGTCTTAAAAGATAATCCTTGTAATCAGAGTAATCTGTGGTCGCTATCACTCCACCACCCACCTGTCTATGGTGCGTGTCTCCTTGGAGAAGTTCACTCCTATTATATATGTTTTACCCTGATCCTTCTTGGTAGCGAGAGAGTCTCCAAAGAACTGCAGTTGATAGTTCTTGTCTTTTATCTGTTGCAGTGCCTCCTCGGCAGTGCCGTCGAGCTTAAATTCCATGATGTAGCGATACTGCGGTGTCTCTACCAGCAGGTCTATGCGACCGTCGCTGGTGTGGTACTCCGTCTGTGAGTAGAAGCCCATCATCTTGAACACCACCCACATCATGTTCTGGAAGTGGTTCTCCTTGTCGCCCTTCACACTGTCGTATGGTGCACTGGCGAAGAGTGATTTCATACGACTGAGGAACTGCTCCACTTTGCCTTCCCTGACGTCTGACGTGAAGCTCCTTATATCAAATACCGATCTTTCCTCCCTGTTGTCAAGATAGAACGGGGCGAGATATTTTATGAAGCCCTCCTCCACCTCTTGGTTCGGGAAACCAAGTCTGTACATCTGGAACTCCCTGTCATATCCCTTTATGGTGAGGTATCCGCTCTGGTATATCACGGGTATGGGGTTGGTGGACTCTGCGTCTATAGAGTTCAGCACATCTGAGGTAACCTCTGACGTTGCCATCTCCTCAAGGTCGTAGTAGTGGCGGCGCAGCAGTTCCACGAGGTATGTAGGCGTGCCAGTCTCAAACCAGTAGCTGCCGAACTCAAACGTGTTAAGCACACTGAAGGGATTGTATATGCCTTCCTTGGACAGGTGGTTGAAGTGGTAGCCGTCATACATGCGGCGAAGCTTGTCAATGCACTCTTCTCGCTCCATGCCGTTGTTTTCGGCAAGTTCATTGATATTGCCGTCAAAGGTGCGAAGCAGCTCCTCTTCTGTTATACCACAAATGTTGTGGTATTTGTTAAGCATGGATATATCCATGAGGTTATTGAGGTCGCTGAACACGCTGACCTTGCCGAATTTCGTTACGCCGGTGAGCATGGCGAACTTTATGCAGCCGTCCATGGACTTCAATGCGCCGTAGAAGCCCTTGAGCGTGCCACGATACTCATCTTGCAGCTCCTTGTTGCCTATGGCTTGCAGCATGGGCTTGTCGTACTCGTCAACGAGGATGACCACGCGCTGACCGGTCTTCTCGTAGGCTGCTTTAATTACTTTCTCAAAACGCATACCTAACGGCAAGTCTGGCCGTGCGCAGTCGTAAAACGCTTCCCATTCATTCAGAGACTCGTCAAGTTTTCGCTCCAACACCTCTGCCTTGTCATACTTGTTTGTATTCAGGTCAAGATGCAGCACAGGATGCACTGCCCAGTCCCAGTCTTCTTTCTGGTCTATCGCCAGTCCCTTGAACAGCTCGCGCTTACCAAGGAACAGTGCCTTTATCGTTGACAAAAGCAATGACTTACCGAAGCGGCGCGGACGGGAGAGGAAATAGTACGAACCTTCTGAGGCAAGGCGGTAAACGTGTTCCGTCTTGTCTATGTAGAGATAACCGCCGGTGCGGATCTTCTCAAAGTCTTGTATGCCAATAGGAAGTTTCATATTCTGGTTGTTTGGGTGGGTATGTTCTTTTCTATTTACAAAGTTACACTTTTTCCGTGATACTACAACTTATTGCGGTCATAAAAATATATAATTTAACTAAAAACGGTGTCATACAGAGCATTATGACACCGTTCTTGACTTTCTTTATTTACTTAAAACTTACTTGAACTCAGCCAGAGGATCAGCGTTGGAGTCGTGTAAAAAGTCGGCGGTCGGTAGCTATCACTTTACGCTGGAAACGCACGAAAGAAGTCCTTTTCGAGGGACTTCTTTCGTTTTTTACAGTGTATTTCCGCTCTGGTTTGCGTTTTTCCATAAACTATTCTCAGAGCATGAAATCACCAAAATGTCCTGTTTTTTACTTGTTTGCCAGAGTAGATGTGAAGCAGTCGGTCTTCACCTCCCAACCGTTGATTACCATGTCCTTGGTATTGCTGACCAGTCCGTTGACGAAACCTACCGTCATGCCGTCCTCATCGAAGGTGTTGCCGTCTATATGGTCTTGCTTAGCCTCAAAGCGGCCTATGATGTTCTCACCATCGTCAAACTCCATAACGACCATCAGCACGACGTAGCGGCAGACGATGGTGCCCCAGTCGTTACGGCGATACTGCCAGCTCGTGGTCTCGGTGCCGATGTTTCCTACCTTGAACATATGGTCGTACTTAGCATCGGTTCTGGTGGAAGAGCCCTTGGCGGCTGAGCTTATGCCGCCGAATTTCTTGTCAAACAATGCCATGACGCGAGGCTTGAGCGACTCGTCCTTGAGCTGCCAGCTCAGAAGACCTTCCTTCTCAAGTCCGCTGACAGTCCAAGTGCCATGGATGCTCTTGTCTCCCCGACTCGACTTCATGTCAAGCATCATCTTCTGGCCAGTCTTAGGGTCAGTGTAGATAGTACGTGCCACAGGACTCTTAGGCAGCTCGGCGTTGGCATCGTAAGGCTTGGTGCCCACCTGCTTCAGCTTCTCTGCCAGCTCTTCCTCATTCTTCTTCTCCTGCGCATTCCTCATCTCGTCAATCTTTTTCTGCTGCTCCCAATAGGCATCCTGCGAGGAGGTGCCCATCACGGCAGACTTAGCCTTCTTCAGCAACTTGCCGAACTGCGCATTGGCAGCAGTGGAGAAAGCAAACATGGCAACGAGTGCTAACGCTGTTGTCTTGATAGAATTTTTCATAATTTTTTTGTAATTAATAGTTAATATTTAATGAACTGAAAATATACTGAAAACGACAAAACGCAGCGGCGGCTCCCCCTGCCTGCATACATACAGACAAGAGGAGCCGCCGTTGCGCCTCGCTCTTTTTTCTCTCTTATAAAGCTATTATTGGTTGGTTGGTTGGTTGGTTGGTTGGTTGGTTGGTATAAAAATAGTTGAGACTACCAAATAATTTAACGTTATTTAGTAGAAAATTCCTCATTCCGAAAATATGTGTCACCGTTGTTCTCAAATACCTGTTCTGGTTATTGTAAAACCCTGTTCAAACTGAGCTCGTCCTCCGTCTTCGTGAAGGTTTATGTATTTGCCTTCTTCCATCGTATGGATGTCGTTTAATTCAATGCCACGTGCAAAGTTAATCATTTTTCCGTAAATAAAGATAAAAAAGGAAGAAAAATACATTTTCCCTGCCTTACCTTGAAAATCACCTTACCTGCTCCACCTGGCAGCCTGCATTGCGGAGCAGCTGTATCACTCCGTGAGGTCCTACCAGATGGCCGGCACCGAATACGAACATGGTGGGTGCCTCACGCATGGCGGCAAGCATCTTGGGCAGCCACTTCTCATTTCGATTTCTGAACAGAGGCATCTCCGTCTGTTCTAACCAGTATTCTGAGGAAGAGAAGTGCTCATAGTCACCGGCTTTCCAGTCTCTCACCGCCTGCACTAAATTCTGCACCTCCTCTGCGAAATTCTTCTTGTACAGCTCATAGCCATTAAGGAACGATATGAGAGAGTCCGCCTGCATATCCAGGCTTTGCATTAATAATTCCTCCTTAGCCTTCTTTATACTGTCAGGATTAAACTCATCAAGATTTCCCATCGTCATGTTACGCTCCTTAGCCCTCTGGGCGCACCCTTTGTCAAGAATCATGCCCTGAGGTCTCAGCTCTGGATACTTTACCATCACTCTTGTGAGTGGTGCCATCTTTAACGTTAATAGAAAAACAACTGGTTGATAATTAAAACGAGCCACTATTTCAGAGTCTTCTACAGATACAAAAAAGCCATCCTTTATACACTCTTTCAACTTTTCTGTCTGCTCTCTGCTAAGCAAGTCAAGGATGGTCTTGCCCTCAGGCATCTGCATCATGTTTGCTCCCTTGCTCATCAAACTGTCCATAGCCTGCTTGTCATTCACATCATACTCTATAAACAATTGGCGGCATTGTGCCTCCGCCTCCTGATATGCCGGGATGCTGTCAAGCAATGAAACCGGCAGCAAATGTATAGTGCCGAGCATATATGACGGTGCGCTTTGCTTGTCGGCACCGCTGATACGGAAAAGGAACTGCGCATTTGCCGACACCGTCAGCAATGCCAATAGCAATGAGGTTATTATCTTTCTCATAATGCTTGTAAAGTTAATAATTTCTGATGGAAAAAGGCACACTTCTTCCGTATTAAATAAAAAAAAAACTCTTTTTATGTCTTAAACACAAAAAAAAGTGTATCTTTGTATCGGAAAAACAGATTGAGACCTTAATCAGGAGCAAAGAAAAGGAAACCATGAAGAAGGGATTAAGAAACATTACACTCGCGGCATTGTTTGGTGTCTGCCACGCCACGGGTGCATACGCTCAGGGCACTAATGCCGGTCTGGGCCTGGAGAATGAGCAGACACTATCACTGAGCGAAAGAATATTCAAACTGGAGAAGCACAAGGATGCCCTTAACGTGTACCTGAATATGCACACCTCATATCAGGAGCATTTCAACGGAGAGGATGAGGGCGGCTCCTTTGTGGGCAGACAGCTGAGGCTGGAGTTTGTGGGCCACATAGACAAGCACTGGGGCTACCGTATGCGTTACCGTATGAACAGGCCCAGCAAGGCCCAGAGCGACAACTTCGGCAGTAGCATTGACATCATGATGGCACGCTATACGTTCAATGAGCGCTTCTCACTGGAGGCAGGTAAGCTGGGCGTGGCGCTGGGAGGCTATGAATATGACTACAACCCTATACAGGTGCTGGAGTTCTGCGACTTCCTCAACGGCATTGACGGCTTCCATATAGGCGTACAGGGCAACTATATGTTTACCAAGAACAACTATGTGAGCCTCGGACTATATAACCCTAACAACAACAGCATCACAGAGTATTACAAGGAAGACCCCACGGTGGAGAAGACTAAGCATCCGCTGGGCGTGGCAGTAAACTGGACCGGCAGCCTCTTTGGCGGCAAGGTGGAGACGCTGTGGTCTTACTCACACATACACGAGGCGAAGAAGGCCCACGGTAACTTCCTGATGCTCGGTACCAGGGTTAACCTGAAGAAATGGCAGTTTGTATTGGATTACTACGGCGGCTGGGAGGACCTGGACCACAACAAGACCGTTTCTGCCGATATGTCGAAGATGGAGGATGCCGACATACTGGCACGCGACGTAAGCTATAACAGCTTTGTAGGCGAGGTATATTACAAGCCCACGCCACACTGGAACTGCTTTGTAAGGGGCAGCATAGAGTCGGCATCGGCAAAGGATAATCCTGCTTTCCACAACTACCGCAAGAGCTACGGCTACCAGGCTGCAGTGCAGTGGATACCTGACCTTACGCAGGATGCGCGCCTCTCACTGGCCTACATAGGCAAGAAGGTGGACTACAAGAAGGAGTGCGGACTGGAGGACTATAACCGCGACCGCATAGAGCTGAGCCTGATATACAGAATAAAGGTGTACTAAACGCCTGCCGCTATGCGGCGGCAACAGCATCCTATATTCTGATAATCTGACAAATAAACCGTAAAGCTGTTTGGCTTTACGGTTTTTTTTATTACCTTTGTACCCGGTTTTCTGTAATCTCAATAGGAAATCGTATTATTAACTCAACTTTCGCAAGCTTCAGTTTCGTTGAGGTTTAAGGTTCTTGCTTAGGCAAGCGTCACTGCGTGCCGAGCGGTGAGGTCGCTTCACTTCAAGGTTTTAAGGTGATATTAGGCAACTATTCACCACAATTAAACATATTTCACCTCATGACCTTACGACCTTATAACCCAACAAGTTGAGCACTTGCGAGACTTAAATTATTATCATTTTTTTAACCTAACTTAATTACAAATTTTTTTATGAAAAAGAATGCATTGATTGTTTGCACTTTGCTGGCTGCAATATTCTCTTCTTGTTCAAATGAGGACATTCAGGAGCTGAGCGCTACAGGCAATAAGGATGTTGTTACTAACAGGAGTTTTACAGTGATTGACGAGAAAGAAGTATCAGAGGAACAGTTCCTTGCCGATGCCGTTGCAGGTATCGCTGGCAAGGCTGACGCAACACAGCTTAGTGAGCTTAAGACTACTTGCAAGCGGTCTTTTGCAGAGTTGGAGGACAATGGCGAGAGCACACGCGGCATAGTACCAGCCATCTACAAGAGTGTGCATGTGACTTACGAGACACTTGACGAGGCTAACAAGCCTGTCTCAGCGTCAGCACTCATCGTTTACCCTCTCTTCAAGAAGATTAAGAACGTGATGCTCATCAACCACGGCACTCAGATTGGCGCTATGATGATTCCTTCAAACCACACATCGGTGGAGTCTGTCATGGCTGCTACAGGTTCTCTGTGCATACTGCCTGACTATATCGGACTGGGCACTACGTCTGACCACCCTGACCTCTACCTTAACTCTGAGGTTCACGGCCGAACCAGCGTTGACGCTCTGCTCACCCTGCTTGACTATGCAGAGCAGAAGAACATCTCTCTTGACAGCAACTATGACACCTATATCCTGGGTTACTCACAGGGTGGCGCGGTGTCTCTCGCCTCACTGAGAAGAGTGCAGCAGCTTGATGCAGCTACACAGAACCGCCTGCACCTGAAGAAGGTATATTGTGGTGACGGTCCTTACGACCTGCGCCTCACCTTCGAGACCTACCTCAGCGACCTCGAGAACGGCAAGGACATGGCTCTGGGCTCTGTCATACCTACCGTCATCAACAGTATGTTCAACAGCTATCCTGAGGAGATGGCTGGCATAAACTATGAGGACTTCTTCACTGCATGGGCACTGAAGACCGGCGTGCCACAGGCTATACGCCAGAACAAGGAGGATATCCTTGACATGATAGTAAAGTGGAACGGTGCTTCTCTTGACCAGATTCTTAACTTCGACTACCTCAACGCTCATCCTGAGCACCTTGACCGTCTGCTCCAGATGATGGACCGTCAGAACCTCTGCAAGGGCTGGATGCCTAAGTATCCGCTGAAGCTCATACACTCTAACCCTGACGGCGTGGTACCTTTCGCTAACTTTGAGGAGGCTTATGCCAACCTTAAGAACGAGTATATGGAGGAGCCTATCATCATCACTCCTACTACCGACAACGCTCTGCTGCAGCATATCAACGGTATGCTCGTAATGATAGCTAAGGTGTTCAAGGACATCTAATCATACTGTATCATACTTTCACTGCAGACAACACTTGCAGTGACAGAATAAAAGAGACAGGGCTTGCGCCGATATGACGCAAGCCCTGTCTTCTTTGTATTTTAGTTTACGGTTTTACGGTTTATCGGTTTATCGATTTATCGGTTTATCGGTTTTACGGTTTACCGTCTTCGTCTTCGTTCCCCTCCCCCTCCCCTTGGGAGGGTTGGGGTGGGGTTTTCGTTTACTTCACCAGTATCTTCTTTCCGTTGACGATGTAGAGACCTGGGGCGAGTCCTGTGCGCCACGTGCCGTCAAGCACCTGCTGCTCGGTGGCTATCTGGCGCCCCTGCATGTCATAGACACCAGACTTCACAACTGGCGTTGCAGCATTCACAGCGTCAGGATCCTGTTCGTCCTCCACGATGTTCTCATCGAAGTCAAGAGGAACGAAGCCATGGGTTGCCTTGGCACCCGAACTGTTGCCCGTACCGCGATAATATATCTTGTTGTGAAGCACGTAGCGGTTGTTTCTCTGCCACATTGATTGCAGCGAATTGTATTCCTTGTTTGGCGTAGCGTTGATATAGAATCCCACACCTGTGGTTGCCGATTCAACCAATGGTGCTGTTACGACACCCGTAGAACGGTCTATTGTTGCATCGCTGACGAAATACAATCCTAAGGTATATGCATCGTGTGAAGAGTCAAGAGGCAGTAATTTCTCCAGATATGAACCTGTAAGGTCAGTGGTAATTGTCGATGCCGTCGGTGAAGTAGAAGGCAGAGACAACGTCACATTATTCGTTTCATCTGAAGTGCGTATGATGACAGGTGTACCGGCAGGCACGAACTTACCCTCTGCGTATGTAGTGTCAACAGCAGTAACGGCAGGGACGAGAGAAGGATTTAGTCCTGCGTCATCCCATGTCTTGCAGACGTATGCATTATATGTCTTGTTACCATTATCAGCAGGCAGAAGCACGTCAAATGGAGCGTAGAACGTGCTGTAATAATAACCGTCACCACCATTGTTAGTCGCTATCGACATTGATTTAGCAGGCTCCATACACCACTTACTACCATCTACGGGTACATTCTCATAATACTGCAAATCGTATTTATGGTTGGCATCACCCTGATTATAGTTAATGTAATGTCTTCTGCTGTCAGCATCGTTATATATAATGACTACTGCACCTCCAATGTCAGCAACCTTGAAACTTGTGGCAGAAGCAGCATTTTCCGTCATCACGGCATAGCCACTATTAGGATCCGTTTCTTCTCCCTTGACATAAAGGCCTTGGGTCTGCATGGTAGCAGCATCTTTTGTTCCCGTGAACAGGAAGATGGTCGATGCATCAGACTCTGTTGCAGGAACAGGAATTTCTCCTCGTGTAGCATTAGTTTCCGTGAAACCAGAGCCAAGACCTCCTTCGCCGAAGGTCGTGCTGGTGCCGGCTCTGCTATAGAAGTGCATAGGAATAGGCGTATCACCTGTGCCGGCCGTCTTCTCTATGTCATGCAGATAGCCGCTGGCATAACGTACAGGACTGAGACTTGACGCACCTGTTTGTGAGCGCAGACGATAGTAGCCCGGAGAATATTGCACTATGTTTGCATCGTCGTAACAAATATTCTGCAATTCAAGAATGAGTCCGAAAGGATCATCTGCATACGTGGTTTGAGCCGTTTCGTAGGCTGTCTTGCCTGCTAACGTCAGTCCGCCCACATTGCCGGCACCCTGATAGTAAGGAGTCAGCAAGTCTAAGTCAAGGCCATAGGTCCACTCCTTTATTGGTGTATCGTCACTGAGTATCATTTTTCCGATATCTGCAGGATCACCTGATTCTACTATGCTGAGGAAGAGTGTATTGTCTGTATTCAGCAGTGGGTGTACACGGAAGGTACCGCTGCCAGGTGTTGCACCAGGTAACAGCTCGTAGATACCTCTGTTGTCATTTTCAGCAATCACACCCATTTTCACTTCTTCTCCGTCAGCAATATCGTCTGTTGTCAATACGCTTGTTGTCGCTCCGTTATTCTTATATATATAACGGTTGTACGACCTAAATCCGTATGGGTCACCCACTGGTGTCCACAGATAGTCGTTGGTGTAGTGCAACTCACGTCCGCTCTCGGCTCTCATTCCTCGAACAAAGGTGTAGTGAGCCAACTGCGGTGTGGCATCAGTGGTTTCGAAGGTGTACCACAGGTTCTGGTCAACACTCGTCACGAAATCCAAACCTGAGTTTGATGACAAACCAGTATCGAACTTATAGACAACATTTATTACCACGGTCTGGTCGATTAGCTCTTCATCAGACATCAGTTTGGTAAGTTTCAGACCCTTATACTTGCTTTCCATGTCTGCATAAGGCTGACCTTCATCAGCATTTTCTTCAGTAAAATGCTGATAGATACCTTCGACATAGAAATCGAATAAGCAGTTAGGACGATAGAAGATATTAGGCAATACCAAGTCGTCACCAATACTTACCGTACCAGCATCGTAGCTGTAAGTGTGCTGTGCACCGTTCCACTCCAAGGTTGAGCCTAACTGATATTTCTCACCAGCATAGTGGGTTCCCTCACCATCGTTTACCGCTGTCAGGTCACGCTGTGTGGTGCCATATATTCTCTTAGTACCTAAATCGCCGGATATTGTCTCCCTATAAGGTATATCCACATATTCACCTGCCTGAGGATCAGTCTTGTCAGGACAAGTTTTGGCAATCACCAGATGATATATAAGGTGATGGATGGACAGACCGAAGATGACAAACTTTGTAGGATCGGTGTTGGCATCTGCCGTCAGCGCACCGCCATAGCCTGTAAGTTTCTTGCCTGCGTTAGCACCCGTAGTACCGGTTAACTGCAGTACTCCATAGTCATAGCCGGCCTTTTGCAGCAGCATGAAGGTTGGCGCATCTTCCTCATCTGCCAGTGTACTGGTACCATTCAGGTATTTGCCGCCTTTGTGCTTAATCTTGAGAGCGTATGGATCATTCCCGGTGAAGTACCACACATGTGCAGGGCTGCCTGAAAGTGCATGACTACCAGCATAGCTGACAGCTAAGTTGTCAGTTGACTGCATCATGTTGTCGTTATACCACACGATGTTGTATGGCAAGCCGCCATCGATATTCATTGACACGTCAACGGAATTAGGATCACGCGCCACATGACCGCCATCAATAGTTTTCTTATTCGGCACCTTAAACGATGTATTGTCCATGTTGTAGGCATTGTAGCGTACATAGACTACGTCATCGTAAAGGCCATAGAGGGTGTATAGTATTGTTTGCGGAATAACAGAGTAATCCTCCTCATTAGGACGTGCCGCAAAACCGTAATACAGATAGTCGTCCGTATTAAGCAGAGGTGTTTGGACACTCTCTGGCAGATAAGGGTCGTAATTGTGAGATCCTGCTTCTTCGTTATTCTGATTTGCCGTAATGGCAAGTTTGTTGGCATTAGTGATGACGTTATAGGTAAAGTTGTGTACCACATCACTTTCTACAAGCACTTGTGCCCCTGTAGTAAGAGTGCCAGCCTTGTAGTTAAAGTCCGTTTCCACTGCTGTCGTGGCAGCCTGCGGCGTTCCTGCATCCGGAGCTGTCATGTCAGCACCGTTGAGGAAGATATAATTGTAGTTTCTGTCGTATTCTTTCGCTACAGCCAAGGCATAGCCACCGCTGGAATGATTGAGCAGGGCATAACGGTCTGCACCATCGTTGGCATTAGGTATCTTGATCGGTACACCCATTGGACTTGGCTCCTCTGATGGATCCGTAGTGTAATTGGCCTCACGATTAAATATCTGAATAGCATACGGATCAGGCTCTACATAATAGTCAGAAGAAGGGTCGGTAGGTGCGGGCAGGAACTTCCACTGCCACTCCTTGGCACTTGCGTCAATGGTGGCAGGCCTTGTGGGAGTATCGGTATCATCGGCATATAGATTAACGCCCGTGCCTTGTGTTGCACCTTCAGTCACGACGATGGTGCCGTCTGCCTGCAAGTCTTTCCCTGCCAACTTGACGGTAAACCATTTACCATAGAGGATTTCGTCGCCATCAAGGTCGGATTCTTTATCATAGGCATAGCGGACATATACTTCGTTGTCAACATCATCAAGATTCACGGCTGCAAATGAGCCTGTGATTTGCTTCTCTGACAGTCCCTTGGTGACAACAACTTTCTTATATGTAAAGTCACCTCTCGTGCCTATCCTGTAATAATAGGTGCCACTATTAGGTAAAAGCTTTATCGCATCTGCCAGCAGTGATTCCCTCGTCAACGTCTTCTTGAAGTCAGCCGCTGCCGGTCCCCACTCTTGTACGCTGCTTCCTTCTGGAGAATTATATTCTGCCAATCCAGTGTAATATGTAAAGTCCTTGGCCAGCGGACTCTTGAAATGCTCGGTGATGGCAGGATAGGCGTCTGCAGGTCTCTTATAGCTGAGGGCTTCGCGACCATTATTGTCAATAATATGATAGTGGAAGCGTTGTGGGCGTACGAAGAATGTGGTTTGCGAACCTTGCGAGGCATTGTTGTCAAGACTTGCTACAGCATGATCTACTGGGTCTTTCAACTTTGTCTCCCAAGGAGTGACACGCTCAAGATCCACACGTTGCGTATGGTCGAAGCGTGGCATCAGCTGCATGTTGCCGTTGGCATCAGAGACAGCCATGAAGGTCTGGTTGGTAATCCTCATGTCCGTATGGTCGTAGCCCTCGCTCGTGCCGGCGGCAACCGTGGCCGAACCTGCTGGTTCCAGCGTAATCAACTTTGTGCCGCCATTTTCTTCATCATAGTCTCCTTTCAGGATACCTTCTTCCAAACGGGCAGAAGTCATGTGAGTAGTCAGGTATCTGCCATCAGGGGTTCCATCGTTTTTATTTACGAGTTGAAGCTGTATGTTATATGGGTCGAAACCGCTCTTGTCCTTATAGGTTACCTGAGTGCCTGCTTTCGACAGAGGCTCACCAGTACCCGATAATGCAGTTCCCCATACAATACCCATCTCCTCATCAATGTTAATGTTAGGCTTGACATACCAGAAGTTGTTGCCTAAGAAGTTGCCACTGCCGTCAATGATGTTATCATTAGTACCACCGTGGTTCTTCGGACTGACAATCAGGTCATAAACATTACCACCTTCAGGATTGGTTTGCTCACCGATAGGCTTGGAGATATAACTTGTGTTTTGGCTGGCTGTATTTTGTGTCTTGTAGAAACGACCGTTCTGCAAAACGAGATAAGGCTGTGATATTCCCGTTTCGGAATTTATGTTATAGCCGGTGACTTTGCCGTTGGCATCTTTGACCTCCGTATAATCCAGAGTATAATCGTAGTTCTTTTCATACTCTTCTTTCACGGTGTATATAACGTAGAAGTCCTGAATAGCCCCGCCGCTAAGAACACCTGTGGCTGTTATAGGAGGCAGGTCGGCCAGTGATGAAGAGCTATAGCGTACGCCGTTGACCTTGATTTGGTCGCGCTCTGCACCATTCTGCACGCGCATTAAGTATTTATGACAACCGGATGCCTTGGAAGCATTGGAGTAGAAATAGTATTTGTCAACCAACGGACTGTCAAACTCTCGCAGTCCTTTCAGTTCCTCACCCTCAGGATAGGTGGTGGTGTTTGGCAATGGGCGACGCATAATCTCCCAGCCATGACGGTCAAGCAGCACGAGCACAGGCGGTATGTCGGCACTCTCAATATCGAAGGTGCCGTTGCCCATGTCGAAGGTCTGGAACCAGTGTTCTATATTCTCCACAACTTTCTTTCCTGAACCATCAGACTTATCGTTGTAACCGTTCCAACGTGTCGCATTGGCATAAGCACGATAACTGTGCCACTTGCCAGTGCCAACGCCCCTATTATCCAGTTTTGTCTCAAGTTCTGTTCTCAGGCTGTCGGGCACTACCCATGTGGTGGCGTCCTCGCTGTATGCATCGGTATTCTTGTTTATGCCCAGCACAGCGAGCTTAAGCATGTTGTATGTCTTCCAATACTGCTCCAGGGAGGTCACCGTGCGGCGCTCTGTCGTCGTGCCGTCGTTGATTTCATTTGTCGTCAACAACTTGTAGTTGCTTTTGGTTCCCAGCACCATGTATTCCGTGGGTTCCTCAGATGCTATGCCAGGCAAGGTTCCACCCGTCACAACATGCATGGTATTAGGATCGGCATCCTGATTGAAATGCACGGCGTAGGTTGTCAGATAGGTATTATTGCTAATACCATTATATGCGGTGTTACTCTTGGAGCGTATGCTCACATGGTATGGATCCTTATTATCACTTACAAAATACCACACCCAACGAGGACGGGTACTTGCACCACCGTTAAACTGCTCACTCTGCATGGCACTACCATAGACGTTCAAGTTGCCATCACCGTTACAGTAAGGATAGACTGCCTGTATTTTATTCGCGGTCAGCTTATCATTACCGTCCTCCAGATGATAGCCGTCAGCAAACGGTTCGAGGAACTTCAGCATGTATTGACCCTTGTTGAAGTTCACAATGTCGTTCTCGTCATAGGTAACGTAGATGTCATAGTAGCAGGCTTTGGTTACATTGACAACATAATAGTCGCCACCTATCTTGTAATAGTGATTGCCTGTTACTGTCAGTTTCTTGGCTTTCTCGTTGATGTCATCAGTAGAAACAGCATCAGCATGCTTGTGATTAGCATCCGCAGCATCATAGGATGCTGCATTACTGGACGATGGTGCTGTGGCGGTGGCTAACAGACCTATCAGAGATGACAACTCCGTAGCAGGAGTATTCACCGTGTATTCGCCATCACTCTCTGTGATGTTGTCCTGGTCATAGAAATGATATGTTTCCACCAACGGACTCTGATACTCAGCAGGCAAGGCGAGTTCTGGGTTCTTACTGCTGGCTGTCAGCAGTTCATGCTTGGCTTTATCTATCAGATGGTAAACATAATCGATATTCTGGTTCAGCACGAACCTCAGTACATCATGGCCGTGAGCATACGTCGTATTGTTGTATATCTTCACCGTATTAACCTCAGGGCAGCCAATATTATAGTAGGTAGTGGAGGCATCCGCACTGCCACCATCAGCTACCATCACCTCATAGACACCAGTCTGAAGGCTGCTCTTTGCAACAAAACGCTGGGCATTGGACCTGTCAGTAGAGAAATTAAAACCAACGGCATCGCCCAAACTTGCAGCCAATACCATCCAAGCTCCTTTTTGTCTGCTCTGGGAAGTTCCTACACCGCTGTCATCATATACCATGACAGGCTCCGACTGCCCGGAAACATGAAGATCTTCCCTTGCTCCTATGTTGTCAATCAGCATGGCATAGGGATCTCTGTTTCGCAGTTTCCAGAGATATTCCGAAGAACTCAGTTCGGCCGATGTGGGACTTGCGTTTGTCTTTAGTGCATGTGCCGTCTTGTCGTAGTAAACATAATATCCGTTGAGCTTGACATTCAGTTCCTGGTCTTCGCTCAGATTGACAGGTTTCGAATTAAGAGCCGTCGTAGTGTACTTGACATATACGTCAGTACTGGTAGCGGCATTGCCTGCCGTTAGTTCCGTGATGGCATTACTCAAGTGAGCACGACTCGTACCAGTGCCATCGCCTGAGCCGTTATCAAATGTACTATAGAACGTCACTGTCTCACCAGACAGGAATGGACTGACGATGATGCTTGGTATGCTGGCGAGTGACAGCGGCGAGAAGATAGTCTGGTTGACGCTGGCTTTCACTGCGATGCGTCCCGACTTGTCCACAATGTTATAGGTGAAGCTGCGTGTGGGCAGAGTCATCACCTTCACGCGAGTGGAACCTACAGTGCTGTATTCTACAGTATTGGCGGTGAAGGTTCCATTATTCTGATTGATGGTAATGACTGCAGCTGTTCCTTGGGCAACGTTACTCTGGTTGTACTTCTGAACGGACAGCGTGAACGTCTTGTTGCTGTCTCCCCTGCCCTTGATGGCAGCAGTAAAGGAGGCTGTGCCATCCTTTTGCACATATATCTTTTCGCTGGTTACGGTCACCTGGTCTGCATTTGTTCCACCAGCTGTAACCAAGATGTAATCACCATCGGCATATCCAAGATTGCTGACATTGATGGTTACGGTCTGGGCATTGGCGGTAGCTACGTTATAGGTGTGTGCCTTTGTGCTGTAAGATATGTCAACAGGACTTGGATGTCCGGCATCCCAGTACCAATAACCATCGTCCTTATACTTTTTCAACAGGAAACCGCCTGCTGTGGTTTCGTATGGCAGTTCCCACTTGTAGCCTTCTGAGTCAGTTGTGCTGGCAGTCAGCAATGTGCCTGTGGCAGGAGACGTTCCTGCTGCACCGACATAGGATGGAGAAGCACCAGAGGTTGCGTTACGATACACCACGCGCAGTTCGTATGGGTCGCCAATGAAGGCAAACTCGGTAGTCTTGTCGTAAACGCCGTCGGCACCATTGTTCTTGAAGTTCGTGCCATCATATTTGAGTTTCAAACCATCAGTCTGCGTACTGCCCTCGTCGGTCAGTTCATACCATGTAGCATTAGCCCAAGTAGAGGCATTGTAGGTTGCTGCCGGCTTGATACCCTTGAAAGGAATGTCTGATGTCAGTACATATCCTATATATACTTGATAGCCCTCTGTCGGATCTTCTGTGGCTTGAGAGAACCTGGTAATCTCCTGAGTGCATGCTGCATCCTTATAAAACTTACCTGTGAATTGACAATATTTTCGCCTCAGCGACTGGGGAAGGTTTTTGATCACGATGTCGTCGTTATCTACTGTATATTGGCTGACCCAGTCGGCAACGGAAACAATATGATCACTTGTCTGCTCGGCAGCATAGAACGGCGTCGCAATCTTGAATGTCACCTTCTTGAGGGGATAGATACCATCTATAGTATGACTTGCTGTAGCAACTGCCGACGTAATCTGGCTATAAACCATATTGTTGTAGCCGTTAAACGTCAGATAATAGTATTTAGTGTTATCCTTCGGTGCAGGAACACTACCTTTTCCATCCACAGTTCTGGATCCCATAAGGACATAGCCGTCGTTGGAAGTATTGTTAAGCAACGCTACTGTACCCCAGTAACTATTATTGCCGTGAAAAAAACCTTTTTTTGCAATATAAGTGGGGTTTACCGGGTTGGGACTGCCATCAACCCAAGCCTGATTATACATTATATGATCATCACTTGCTAAATATGCATTGCTATTATTGACTGCAAACAGAGCACTTCCCTTATACCACTTATATACAAAATTTGATGTTCCTTCGTTCTTTTCTATGTAAGTAGTATCTTTGGCATAAGTAGTACGGATGATGATGTGGTAAGGGTCTTTTCCCTCAAACTTAAATCCGAAGAAGAACTTGGATTTCGTGTCTGATTCTTTATTCTTGTTGTCACCACTTGACCAATATGAGGTTATGCCATTAGCGGGATTGTCCACATAAGAGAAGTCTTCACTTGCCAGCATCTCAGGGTCAACCTTGGCTGTAGGTATAACGGCAGGACGGTTGTTACGACCTCTGTTCAGCGAGAGGAAACCCTTGCCCTTAACTCTGATGTTGTAGTTCACCGAACCGTCAAGTTTGGCAATGTTGTTTGAGGCATTGTAAGTATAGACGACGTAATACTCTGCAGTGTTTGTAGTAATCGCCGTACCTTCAGCAACTGGTGTGGCATCGTTATTGACGTCATAGAGAATGCCCTTGCTATTCGCAACGTCGTCGTAGAGGCTGATAGCAGTACCGCCACTGGTGATACCATCTGGCTTGTAATATGTAAAGCCAGTAGCCAGCGGACTCTTATAATGCGTAGGAAGTTCGACAGTAGCCTGGTTATTCACAATGACCTTGAAGGCCTCCAGACGATGTCCGGTGACCGCAGCCTTCATTTTGTAATCATAACTTGACGGGTTTATCGGCAGCGTCAGTATATGATAGGTCACCGTGGCAGCCCACGTATTGTTCATTCCTGCCGCAAGCAGCAGGAACAAGGAAAGTTTATATATATGTCGTCTCAGATTTCCCATAGTCATCTGTATTTGCTTAAAGTCCAGTAAAAGGTAATGTCCTTCTAACTCCTTAACTCCCTAACTCCCTAACTCC
>DFLE01000062.1:4170-32546 GCA_002373375.1 Prevotellaceae bacterium UBA3627 | reverse complement strand
TAACTCCCTAACTCCCTAACTCCTTAACTCCTTAACTCCTTATACACCCCTACCACTGTTCGGTGAACTTCTCTGCGTCAACCGTCAGGGCAAACTTGTCGAGCGTCAGTGTATAGGTGTAACTGTAGCCTGCCACCCATGAGCCTACGTTGACAGTGGCGCTTACGTTTTTCGTTACATTGCTCCAGTCAGTCCATGTGGCATTGACGGTGAATGTGATGTTTGAAGCAAACGTCTGCGGCACCACAAGGTAGAAGTCGTTGCCTGTTGCCGATGTGTTGGTTGCCGGTATGCCCGATACCGTGAGTGCCGTGGCATCACCTGACGGTGTCCATACGATGGTGGAGCCGTCGAAGGTGCATGTACCATTGTTCTTTATGCCCGATACCGTCACGCTGTTTATCTTTACATTGCTACTGTTTGCCTCTGACTGTTTGAAGCATACACGAGCAAAGGGGTGTTTGAATGTCAGACCCACATATCCCGGCGTAGGCTGGAGTGTGGAGTTCGTGCCGAATTTGTCTTGGTCGGCAGTGTAAGCGAAAATCAGTTCCTGAGTATTATCGCTTCCTACCGTGAAACTGACAGGCAGGTTAGTACATACTATGCGCGGAGAGTCATCAGAATATCCGTCAGCATTGTCGCTGGCATCGTATGCCGTTGGGTCGAATGTGCAGTGTGTGCCGCTGAGGTCTGTCGGCATATATGCAAAGAAATTGAGAGCCCCCGATGCCGGCCAATAGTGCTTGCCGTCGTCGAAGGTCCATTGGCTGTCGCTGTAGCTTACCGTTGAGCCGCTGATATACTGTGTGGTGGTGCCGTCCTCGTAGGCATAACAAGCAAAGCTACTTGCCTGCAGCTGTGCATCGCTGTCGTATGTTACGGCGCGTGTAGCCTCCATCACCCTCCAGCTGTCGGCATTAAGACGTATCTCCGCTGCGCCGTCTCCATTATCGGTGATGTCGTCATCAGTAGAACAAGCCGCCAACAGTCCGACTGTCAGCAGCATGACTGTCGCGCACCCTATTATGTTTTGTTTATTCAGCATTTAGTTATTTCAATATTTCGAGGCTTCGCCTTTTTCTGTCTTCTCCTTATTTTCTTTCTTTGACTTGGTCAATCTTAATTATGCATTATGAATTATGCATTATGAATTATGAATTATGCATTATGAATTATGAATTATGCATTGTTTCGGCCCCGGGCCTTTTTCTTCTTTCTTTAGAAGCCCGACGGGGAGTCGAACCCCGCCGGGCTTAAATGGTATTCATCTAATGCCATGGCTGACATCTGTTGCCTGTGGCATTACAAATGAATTTAGTTGTTAGGTACATTTATACCAGGAGCTGCAATCCACTCGTCAACAGTTGGAGTGAGGAAGAAGATCTCTGCATTCTCGAGGATTGGGTCGAGGTCCGCGTTGTCATCATGGTTTTCTGGATAGAAACCACCACCGGCGAGGTCAAGAGTATAGGTGTACTTATGACCTGGGAGCCACTGTGTTGCAGCGAGAGGCCACATAGCTGTAACGAAATTGCTTGCAGTACCTGCGAGGTAGTGACCCTGCTTGTCCTGTATCTTCAGCTGAACAGTAATGCAAGCGCCGTTGAATGGACTGTCAGCTGTAGCTGCGCTGTAAGCTCCTGCATTAACCAATGTCTGTGGCACGAGAATCATGTCAGCAGGAAGAGCTGTGGTTTCGGTGGCGCTTGTGTAGCTTGTTGTGGCAGCAGCCTGAGTGTAAGATGTTCTTGTACCATCAGCTGTCCATGCACCAGGAACGATGTAGTAACCAGTCTCAGAAGCGGCTGTTACGTTAGAGATGCCTGTACCGTTTGTGCAGAAACCAACCTCTGAACCTGCTGCAGTCTTAAATGCAGGAGCGAAAGCACCTGTAGGCAGGATATAGCCGATAGCAACGTTACCTACTGTAACATCCTTGTCGGTAGAAGAGTTCTTCAGCTGGATGATCACGTCAGACATAGCGTGACGGAAGTTAAGAGCCACACCGTTGCCGCCGGTTGTCTTGTCCTGCTGTCTTACTACGCCATATACGAAGTCCTCCTGGCTTGTTGGAGCAGCGGCTGGAGTAACGCTGAAATGGGTAGAGTCAGTACGTGTAATTGTACTACCTGTTGCAGGAGCGAAAGCATAGAAGTCGAGCTTGCCCTCTGATGGCCAGTAGTACTTTGTCTCTGACCTGTAAGTTGCAGGATCGGTAGAGTTGTTCTTAGCGAACTGAACAGGTGCCTCGCCGAAATAGATCTCATCGCCACGGTTTGCTGTCACATAGAATGACAAGAGGTTACCTGTTGTGATACCAGCTGCACGGGTCTGTCCCTCAACGATAGTGTTGCTGAAGTTAATGGTGTTAGCCTCTTCGATACCCTGGTTAACAGCTATTGTATCGTCATTGCTGCATGCTGCGAGCGCTACGGCTGCTGCTGCTAAAATCCAATAATTCTTTTTCATAATCTTAAAGTATTAGAAAGTTAATAATTTGTTTTTTCTTTATTACTTGTTGGGTTCTCTCTCCCCCGTCAAGGATCGTTCAACTTTTTTTCTTTTCTTTTTCTTTTTGTTTTCTTCTTCTTCTCTTTCTTTATGCCATATTCTACCGTTTTATTATGATTTATACTTTATTCTTTACTCTCTATTCTTTATTCTTTATTCTTTATTCTTTATTCTTTATTCTTTATTCAAGTTTCGCAAGCTCTGCTTGCTTGGTAGATAGAGGAAGTAGGAAGGAGATAAAAGAAGATAGAAGACAATTGTTTTCTCCGTTTACTGCTTGAAACTAACAAATGGTATTGTCCTTTAACTCCTTATAACTCCCTTTAACTCCTTATAACTCCAAAAGTTGAGCACTTGCGAAACTTGAAATTCTTTATTCTTTAATCCCTTCACCCTTATTCCTTCCGCTCTACATTCCTACTTCTATCTCCACTCCCTGCCATGTGTCGATGGTAGGATGGAAACCAGAACCATTAACGATAGGTTTCGGGATTGGCAGTCCGTCAACTTCTATCTCTATGGTATTTCCACTTTGCTGCTCAGCCTGGTGTATCTTGTCGGTCACGTCAACGACGTAGTACCATTTGGAACCGTCGGCAAGCACAGCGTAGATGGTAAGCAGATGAGTATTCCATGGCAACTCAGGACAGTGACCGAAGATGTTGACACTCATCTCTATTGTGGTGTCATCGGTCTTTCTTACAGGGAACGCCTCGGTTACTGTCTGCTGTCCCAACTCTCCGGAGGCAATGAACCTCGATGCCGCCACTCCTGATATGGAGCCACCCAAACCAAAGGTATATTCCAGGTTAGGCACGTTGGTTATCTTCACTTTCAGCGTGGTGTAGCGGTATTCAGGCTTCAGCACCAGGTTATATCCGTTGCCGTCAACAACGAGGTTGAAGTCCTCACTTGCGCAGCCCCATATAGGGTCGGGCTCAAGTATCACCTGTTCCTGCTCAGTGCCTGTGGCCTGTGGCATGGCTCCACGAGTGAGCTGTGTTCCCTCTTCTATGGACGACAGTCGGGTGTACACCTCTGAGGTGCTCCACCATTCCTGTCCGCGGTGGCGTATGGCGTCGGTGTTACTGTTGTAAGTCACCGCCTTCCATCGTCCCGGCTGCAGTGTAGCAGTACCGCCGCTGAGCGGATACTCATAGCGTATAGGTTGCTGTGAAGGTTTATCAAGATTGTAAAAGAGCACTACCATACTTGTCGCTGTATGGTGCGGAGCCTTCTGCCAGTCGAAGGTGACGAATACCTTGTCAGAGTGGTTGTGGTCATAACAGAGGTCCTTATATTCGCATCCCGTGAGGAGCACTGCTGTCAGGAGCATTAACGTGGCCCTTGCCAGTAACTGCCGCAGGGATTGCGGCGAGTGTTTCATAGGCCACCTCCTTTCTTGTTTGTTTCTATAGTGTCTATATTATCTATAGGAACTATAGTATCTATAGTATCTATCGTATCTATAGTATCTATCGTATTCTTTCTACTCTTTTTCTTTCCTCCTAAGAACCATGCCAGTGACACTTCCAGCTTCGTAGGTCCCCACCAGTGGCGTTTCTTCGTGGCAAGCCATACATAGTGGTTGTAGTGGTCGTTGCTGGGTTCGTATTCCTTGTATTCTCCGTCCTGGAATCCCAGTCCGAGGGTGAGGTCCAGCTTCATCTTACGGCTCAGCTGCCATGAGTAGCCATACTCTACACCACCGCCGAAACCGAAGCGCGACGCCTGGTAACCCTTGCCGCCCCACTCCACATCATAGGTAAGGGCTGAGATGTAGAAACCTACATGGTGGCCTGTCAGGGGTTGCCGGCTGTCCTTCCACTCAAAGTCAAAGTACTTCTTCGCGGTGAGGTATCCGCCGTAACCCTGCCAGTAACGATGGCGGTTGTCTGACGAGAACCATGTATAGAACCAGTCCAGCTGGACGGCCCATCCGTTTCTCAATTGCATCTCTGCTCCTATGTTAGGTATGAGGAACGCATCATACAACGTGTTGGTGCGTATGGTAAACAACGGTGTAGTGCGACATGTATCGGTACGTTCTGCGTTACATGTAGTTGTACGCATAACGAGCAGTATAGCAATCAGCATCACGCTTATACTTGCGCTGTGGACAATATGTGCGACTATCACTCTCATGTGTGTTTTCCCTTTTATCAGAAGTGAGTCTTGTGTTTGCATTTATTCTATCTACTCCCTTCTTCTCTTTTCTCTTTTTCTCTCCTCCTTCCTCTTCTTAAATAGATAACTCCGTTAGACCTCTCTATATATTAATAATGTATTAGAATAATGTATATATTATTTATGGTATTAGAATCTTTTTTCTTCTTCTTTCAATTCCTCAGTATAAAACCATCTTTTTTCCTATGTTAGGTTTTGCAAATATATTATTTTTTATGTATTTTATATAATAAAACTTAAATTTATGGTATCAGTTTCTATAATTTTTTGACTTATGTCAGTTTTAAGGACTGTTATATTGTCTTTTTGGAACGAAAAATGTGTCATAAAACAAAAGCCATCACTCCACGTTATGAAAGCATAGCTTTCTCAGTGTGAAACGATAGCTTTTACATGCTAAAAGCTATGCTTTCACGAGGTAAAAGCATAGCTTTCTCAGAGCCCCCTGCAACTGTCTGGCTTTCAGTGCTTCCCATCAGCGCCACAGGGTGCGTTTACATCATTTCTCTGGAGAACCACAACCTAAACAGGGGGTCGGATATGTAGCATCCTGTCTCTGTTATCTCAATGATTTCGTGTTCTACAAGAGCCTTCTTTAACTTCGCGAGGTTTGAACGCGTACCGAGGTTGAAACGACTTGTCACCTCCGATTTTCCGAAATCGTCATGATAGCCGCTGCATATCGCACGTATCAGGTTCAGCTGATAGGTTGACAGCTTTGCTGTCTGCTCAATAAACAACGGCACCACCTGGTCGAGCGTAGCACGCAGACCATCGTCAACCGACTCTGACGTAACGACGTCGCCAGACGACACAAGCACGTTCCACGCCAGTTGCTGAACGTATGCGGAATAATTGTCAACCATGTTACATATTCTCAAGGCTAAGTCGTCTGATATCTGCTTATGGGCTGTGGCAAAACGCCCTACGATGAACGGCACCCATTTCTCTGCCGGTATCTTCTTCAAGAAGAACATATCACCAAACTGGTAGAACGGCATCTTGCGACTGTAGAAGAGTTCAGACATGAGGTGCTGTTTGCTGCCAAACAAGCAGTAGCAGGCATGCCTGTGGTGCTGCCATACGCTGCGTATGGTCTTCTGTATGGTCAGAGAGTTTGGCATCTCTCCTATCTGTTGGAACTCATCAATGCAGACCACTATGCGTATGCCGTGCTTCCGGGCTATCCGCTCGGGCAGTTCCAACACCTCCTCCGGTGTGTTGGCTTTTGGGTTTATGCCTAATGAGAGAGAAAAGCCTGAGGTGGGTTCAGGACTATATGTTATGGTTGGAGTGACACTGACAAGGAACTCCTTGGCGGTTTCCATCATCTTCTCCATCTTTGTAGCCGTGGCCTGTATTATTGAAGAAGCAAATTTCTCATAGAAGTCATATTCTGTGCGGCATTTGTAGATATCCATATACACCACCTTGATGTCTGCAGAGTCTGTCATTCCCGCCACCTTCTTCACCAATGAGGTTTTGCCCATGCGCCTTGGTGATATGAGTATGGAGTTAACACCATGCTCAAAGTTCAGTTTCAGACGTTGGGTTTCCAACTCTCTGTCGGTGAAGTTCTCACCTTCCACCGACATGCCATATATAAAAGGACTACTCATAGGTTCATTATTGCTTATTGTTTCTTCAGCACAAAATTATAAAAAAAAAGCAATGTTCACAAGATTGTTGTTCACTAACTGGTGAACATTTTATTTTTTTAACGAAACAGCAGTGAATTAATGCGTTACAAATAGTGATATAATGTTCACCAAGTGGTGTTACACCAACTGGTGAACATCTTGTTTATACACGTTTTCACTGCAACCTGAAGGTTACGGGCAGTGTATAGCGCACCTTCACCGCCTTGCCTTGCTGCGTACCGGGATTCCAGCGCGGCATGGACTTGACAACCCTCACAGCCTCGGCGTTAAGGGAAGGCTCCACGCTCTTCACCACCTTTATATCGCTCAGTCTGCCTTTCTTATCCACTATAAACTGAAGTATCACCCTGCCTTCTATCTGGTTATTCTTGGCATCGGCAGGATACCTTATGTTTTTAGCCAGATAGTCCATCATGGCTTTCATACCTCCAGGGAACGAAGGCATCTGCTCCACCACGTCATAAACATCTACAGAACGTGGGCGCAAAGGCTCCGTGGCTATCACTTCTTTGGCTTTCAATACTTCACACTCCGCATCATCCCATTCCCTGAGGTTTTCCTCCGTATCTTCTTTCTCATCAGACAAGGTGCTTTCTTTTACCATCCACTCGCCGTTCTCCTGCACCATGCCTTTGGTGTATTCTCCCATGAAGTAGATGGTATTGGTATCATCACATACTATCATATAGATAAAAGGATGGTTGGCATTGAAAATGGCGACATAATGAGGTCGAGCCCAGCCACCTACGGAGATAGCTTCCGTCAGTGCCGCCGCCTCTGTGCCTTGCTCGTTGACTATTATCTTTGCCTGTTGCAACACACCGCTTAACTCCATATAGTTGCTTGATATTCCAGAGAAATCATCCAGATGACGCACACCCAGACTGCGCATAACTGACTTCAGGTCTAAGGTTACACCAGAGGTGAAGCGTGGCAGTCGGACGTCCACGTCTTGCATATTCATCATCTTGCTCAGTTCCGCAAGGCTGTGGCTATGCAGGTATTTCACTACGTCGTCTAAGGTCTTGCCCTGACGTGGCAGAAACACATACATGGAGAAATTACGCTGGTGCAGGGTGGTGTCGCGGCTGCGGTTCTCATACGGCAGGCTCACCACCTGCAGGGTGTCGTTGTGCGTGTACTTAAAGTATTTCTGGCGCTGCATCATATTCACCAGTACCTTCTTGCCGTCATCCTGTGTAAACGTCTTTATCGTTGTCAGGTCTTTTCCATAGAAGTCTTTGAACGGATACGTCCAATAGCCCTTGAAGTACAGTGTATTGCATGCACGCATAGTCTCTTTACTGTCCAAAGGTGTTGCCAGACCGCCAATCATGCCATTGGTCTTTTCGCTCACCCATTTGTTTATACGTGTCTCACTGTCCTTGTCAGAGAAGTCCAGCTGCCATGCTTCTGCCCCATACACCTTACCCACGTGTTGCTGGTAGTCCTTGCGCAACTTGCAGTTGTCGTTTACCGCCAGCAGGTTGGCCATTACCGCCCTCGTACTGCATCCGGTAGCATTGGCATCTCCCTGCAGGTCATGGGCTATCTTACCAATCTCCTCGGTAGTGGTGCCCAGCATCAGTCCCAGTTCCTTTGCAGTCTCGCCATTGGCTCCATCCTGCAGCATACGCATGAGGGTAGCCGCACCAAGCGGTGAGCACACCATGTTGCCATGCGCCTCGTTGTGCAGTCGCTCAAACATATTTATGGAGAATTCATACAAGTTGCTGGCGGGCTTAACCACATCGCCAACAATATTTAGCGATATGTTCTGTAAGTCGCCTACCACGTTGCTCTCCGCCTCTTGCTGTCTGTTAATGCAAGCTGTCATCACAGCTGCAGCCATTAGCATTATAATAATTGTTTTTTTCATACGGTTAGTGTTTGAGCGTATTTCCTAATCATTGCAACCTGAAGGTTACTGGCAGCGTATAGCGCACCTTCACCGCCTTGCCATTCTGCATACCGGGGTTCCAGCGCGGCATGGACTTGACCACCCTTACAGCCTCGGCGTTAAGGGAAGGCTCCACGCTCTTCGCCACCTTTATATCGCTCAGATTGCCTTTCTCATCCACTGTGAATTGTACTATTACCCTGCCCTGTATCTTGTTCTTCACGGCTTTGGCCGGATACTTTATATTTTTATCCAGATAATCAAACAGTGCTTGATGTCCTCCGGGGAATGAAGGCATCTGCTCCACTACGTCGAAAACGAAATCTTTACCACGATTCTTTCCTCCATTCTTTTTCTCTGCTTGCTTGCTTAGATACTCACATGCTGCGCAGTGGTGCCCGCCCTTTTTGAGCACTTCTATATTGTCGTGACGCTTTACTCTCTCGTAATCAAGAACGTTCTTTATTTTATATTGAGTAATAGCATCCTCTATATTATCATGACCTTCGGCTATCAACTCAGCCACATCACAGAAGCTGACTGCAGGCCATGTCTTGTTCTTGTAAATCAGTTTGCCTCTATGATAGAAGAGCTGGACAAAGTCTCCGCCAGTCCTGAGAACACATCTGTAGGGTTGCCCTGAGATATACTTCGGGTAGATATCGGGGAAGTTGCGGCGCACAAGCTCGTCCTCTATCTCCTTGTTTACACGTACGAAACTGTTGTTTTTTGTTATTACGTCAGAGGTGAACACCACATCCTTTCCATTCACATTGCTCACATAGAGTATAGGATTGTGATCCCACCCGATGGAACCAGACAAGCCTTTAGATATATAGTATTCAACGAGCGTATCGCCCATACTATAGTTTGAAACCTCAATGACGTATGGCTCTTTCTCTTTTTTCTTCTGTAGGGAGTCATACTCTATGATGGCTTCCTTCAGGTCTTTGTCTGTTATCTCCGCATAGTAGTCGTCAAGAACGGACTTCTTGGCACAGGATGTCATGGCGAGCGCCACGACAAGGGATGTTATAATCTTGTTCATGTTCAGGTGTTTGAAATTCTTGATATAAAGATGTTCCATCATGATATGTTTCTTTTTTACTTATTGAGCAAAGTTACTCCGCCGTCTTAATGACAAAGTTACGAAAAAAACATTATGTTCACAAGATTATTGTTCACTTTTAGGATTCAAGGAGCCAACAATACCACTATCCTTTTATCCTCAGACTTATTTTTTACTCTAAGGATTTAAGGATTTAAGGATGCAAATATCCCTATATCCTTATCCTTAGACTATTTCTTATCTAAGGATTTTGGGATTTAAGGATATAATAATCCCTTTATCCTTTTATCCTCAGGCTATTTCTTATCTAAGGATTTTGGGATTTAAGGACATAATAATCCCTTTATCCTTTTATCCTTAGACTTTTTCTTATCTAAGGATTCTAGGATTTAAGGATATAATAATCCTACTATCCTTATATCCCTAGACTTTTCCTTATCTAAGGATGCAAGGATATAACAAAAATTTTGCTTCCATTGCCATATTTTGCAAAGAATCTTTGTTCTCATTGCCATATTTTACATATTTTCATCATTCTCATTGCCATATTTTACATGTTTTGGGATGTTTCCATTGCCATGATTTACATAAAAAAGGTGCGCACCGAACAAGTGCGCACCCTTTTTGATTTGTATGGTTGTCTGCAATTAAACTATCACTCTTATAACAAGGTTTCTGTATTGTCTTAACTCCTTAACTCCTGACTCCTTAACTCCTGACCACCTAAATCATCACTCCCCCTTCCTGCCCGTAAACGCTACGGAGAGCAGCATTGACAGGAGCAGTACTCCGAAGATTACCGCGAGGCTCACCGGCGTGGGTATCTCCACGTGGGGAACGTGTACGTCCAGACCGGCAAGGCTGCCCAGTTCGTTGATATACTCATTCATGGCAAGAAGCATCTTCACGCCTACGAAGATGAGGATGACGCCGAGTCCGTATTTAAGCAGCTTGAAGTATTTCGCCACGGCTGCCAGGGCGAAGTAAAGTGCACGCAGTCCCAGTATGGCGAAGATGTTGCTGGTGAGCACTATGAACGGGTCGCGGCTGACGCTGAAGACGGCGGGTATGCTGTCAACGGCAAACGCCACGTCGGTGGTCTCGATGACGAGGAGCGTCACGAAGAGCGGCGTTGCCATGCGCCGTCCGTTCTCTATGACGAAGAAGCGTCCGTCACGCATACCGTCGGTAACGGGATAGAGGCGGCGGAACCAGCGCACTATGATGTTGCGCGACGGGTCGGTCATCTGGTCGTCGTCATGGCTGAACATCTTGCCGCCCGTATATAGCAGGAACAGACCGAAGAGTCCCAGCACCCACTCAAACCGCTCCACCATGGCTGCACCGGCGAAGATGAAGATGCTGCGAAGCACCAGGGCACCGAATATACCCCAGAACAGCACCTCATGCTGGTACTTGCGCTCCACGCCGAAGAAGGAGAAGAGCATAAGGAACACGAAGAGGTTGTCCATGGACAGTGATTTCTCTATCAGATAGCCTGCCATGAACTCCATGGCTTTCTCATGGGGCTCCACAGGGTAGAACAGGTATATGCCCACGCAGAACAGCAGCGACACGGCTATCCACACGCCAGTCATGCGCAGCGCCTCACCAATGTTCACCTCATGCTGGCCATTCCTGCCAAACATTCTGAGGTCTATCACCAGCATCAGCAGCACTGCTGCGTAAAACATTATCCAAGCCCACAGGGGCATACCCATTAACATCATTGTCTTTCTTCCTTTTGTTCAAGTTTCTGAAGATAATAAACGACCACAGATTTAACAGATTACAAAGATTTTTGCTGCTCTTTTGGTAATCATTTCACAGACTTGTTTTTTTATTTCACTGATTATTACCATGCAGAGGCATCTGTGTAATAAGTCTTCGTCTTCGTTTTCGTGTGCAAAGTTACAAATTATCTTTGTACTAAGCAAGAAAAAAGTGTTACGATGCGGTTACAACAGTAACAAACAAGGGGATATAAGAGTAAGGCAAAAACTATCCACTTTACCTTGTGAAAACATAGCTTTTACAACCTGAAAACATAGCTATTACCCAAGGGGATGTAAATTATAACAAAAACATTATCTTTCTTGATAATATCAATGTTTAAGGTTTTAGTTCATTAAACATACCTGTTTCCTCATCAAAACGCTGAACAATCTCTTCCAGTTTAGGATGTGAACGTTGAATAATCAGCGCCACATATTCCGTAAGTTCCTCTCCCTTCACTTCTGAAGTTTTAATAAAATATTTCTGCTGTTGCTCATAACCATTGAACCAACGAAGAAACAACCTTGCACGCTGAGCCTGTTGTCCCCCGTCTGTACTACACATATAGAGTAATATCTCGGGGTTCTGTCTGAAAAACTCCTCAATGATACATATTATAGTCTGTGCAATTTTTACATCATTCGGAGATTTCTGATGTTCTGGATTTGCCAGATTGAACCAATATGCTATATAATAAGGATTAGAGTCTAATTCAAAATCTACGGCATAAAGAATGTCATGGTCAGTCTTAAACACATACTTTCCCTTCGGGCTCAACCAAACCCGATAATCAGAATGAGCATTTACAATATTAAGGTCAAGTTCTTTCATGGTGTTATACAGAGAAATCAAAGTAGTGCGACTCCTTGGCACGACGACTTTCCTCCACCATAGCCTTGAGCTCACACAAGGTTTCTTCCTCCCATGCCGCTTTACGTTGACGTGCTCTCTCAAGCCAAGCCAATACTTCCTCACGCGAACGTTTCTTATAGGTTACTTCAGTTTCCATTTCTTATTATTTATTCTGTTTCATGGCAAAGTTAACAAAATATCATCAATCTTCCAAAATTTTTTTGTGATATTCTATCATACCAGCAACGGGGACTCACCGGGGTACAACACTACCCCCCCCGCGAGCCTTTCACAGGTAGCCGGGGGCACTTTCGGTTTTTCAGGTAACAAGCAAAGCGCATGGCATCAACGGACTGACGCCCGAGGATACCATGCGTAACATGGGATTGATAGCCTCACCGGGTATGGTGGAGACTGAGGGGACTATCGTTGACATCATGCGCGGAAAGGGTTCCGCCCAGTGATGGCACTGTATCTTAGAAAAGGTTGAAGGTAAGACCTACGCTCACACCCCATTTCTTACTCATCGGAGTGTCCTTGTCATCCTCATTCTTGAGCTTCAGCACCTTGGCTATGTTGTAGTAGCCCTGCACATAGGCTCCCACCACCTCGCCGAAGTTATAGCGGGCTCCTGCCATAGCACCCACATAGCGGCGTATGCTGAAGTTTGGTCCGGCGTAGAAGTCTACGTTTGACGGCAGGTGACAGATGCTCTGGAAGTGGCAGTTCACTCCCACTATGGCGTCGCAGCCGTTGAGAAAGTTCTTCTCGCCGTATTCATCAGGGTCAGAGTCAACGCCGCGCAGCGTCATGTTGACAGATACGTATTCGCTCACGCCATAGTCCACGCCAAATTCTCCGCCCGACTTACCTCCGTAGTTGAGGTAGCCTGCATATATTTTCCAGTCAAAGTCGCCGTCATAAGCCTGCGCCCCTGCGCTCATGGCGCTTGTGATGAGCAGTGTAAGGAGGGCGAGTCGTAATGTAATGTGTCTCATTGTTATTCCTGAATAGTTTTATTTTGTTGTATATTTATTAAGAAAGAATATGCGTCGGCGGTCGTTTGTCGCCTTGTTCTTCACTACCCTGTTACCGTAGAGGAGGAAATTCTTGCCATACCAGTAGTCGCTGTTGGTGAAAGCTTTCTTGATGTCCTCGTCATCATTACCGGTCTTTATCATCTCCTCTGTCCTGTCTTGTGTCACGGTACCGTTGACCTTGTTGAATGACTTAGACACCATCTTCTTGGTATCGGTGAAGATGGCATTGAGGTTGTTACCGCTCAAACTGGCAGAGATGAAGTGCTTTAGCGTGAGAGGGTTATATGACGGATTCATAGGGAAGCAGTTGTCCCACAGGATATTTCCCTTGGAGTCAAACTTTATCAGTATGGCGTGGGTGTAGTAGTATCCGGCGAATACCCTTCCCTGTCCCGGACCGCCGCTATAATATACGGGGTAATATGACTCGGCTATGTAGTAGAAGTTACCCTTCTCCTCTATCACGTCGTGGCTGGTGATGAGATAGTTCATGGTGAGCTCCTTGCCTTTTTGCTCCGCCTTCTGCTTCTTGCGCTCCACCTTGGCCTTGGCCTTGTCGCTCATGAACTCAGTGAAGTTTTTCAGGTCGAGGAAGTTATAGAACTTGATAAACTTGAACTTCTCGCCGTCCAGCTGTGCGAAGTAGAAACCCTGTGCCACTGCTCTCTTGCCCGTGGTGTAGGTGCCGGTGACGAAATATCTGCCAGCCGACTTCTGTATTGACGCACTGATTATAGCCTCTTCTATATTCTCTGTCAGCCAGATGATATTCTTCTGTGTGCCATCCATGCCAAAGCGCATGAGAAGCACGTCGCGGCCTACCCTTACCAGTGCGTTCACCTCATTGTCAATGATGCTTGTCTCCATGACGTAGATATCCTTGTCGCGCACACCCTTCAGGTGCATGTCAAGAGTACAGCTCTCACCGGTCTTGAGGTTTACTATGCCTATGCGGTCAAGTTTGTTCTGGGTGGAACTGAACACCAGGTAGCCGTTGCCAATGGTGAAGTCGCGCATGGATGCCTTGCGTTTGTACTCGCCGTCAAGCACGCTTATCTTGCGTGTAACAGTGTTGTAGGCTACGATAGAGAAGTCACTGCCGTCGCGCAGCATGGTGTAACACATCTCGTTGTCCATCTTGCTTTCATTGAAGTACAGTCCCTTGTCTATCTCTACCGAGTCTGCTGTTAACAGCTTCAGGTTTTTGTCATAGTGCAGCATCTTCACCCACCGCTTGCCGCCATGGGTGTCTTTCTCAAACATTTGCTGAAGTACTCCTTTCTCGCCCATCGGAATGGTATAGACATCCTTATACTCTTTGTAAGGATACTCCACACTGGCCGTTACCTGTGCGCTGCCGGCCGCAGAGACAAACATAAAAGCGGACAGCAGGCATACAATCTTTCCTTTTACCATTTGCATTAAACTATTGATTAAAATAAAAAAACGTCTGCAAAGGTATATCTTTTTTCTGTCTTATGCAAATCTTTTTCGTGAGTGTTGTTCGTTTTTTCCTTTTCTTCGCAAACGGTTACAAAGCAGCCTGCCACTCACTTTTGTGAATAGCAATGGAGAAGAAAGGCATAGGAAATACTCTGTGCACAAAACAGCGGTCACATAAGTTCCTGAGTCATAGTCTTCAGGTTCTTTTGTTTATCATGATTATTGTTCCTACTATTATTATCAGCCCCACAACTACAGGACCAAAACGATAGAATGCGTTTGTATGGATGAATCTAAGGTAGAGCAATCCGTAATTGAATGCAAACAGCACCGCTCCGCCCAGCAAGGCTATTCCGAGTGCCTGCACGGTTCCTTTTTGGTTCGTTTGCCATTGCCTTTCTTTTATAGCCATATAGCCTATATATGCAAACGGAACAAGTCCCATGAGAACGGAGATGCCGAGAATAAAACCCATCTTCTCTTGTCGCTTTTCCTCTGCCTGTTCGTGTTGCACGACTATCTGTTCCATCTTCTCAGTCATCTCACGGTGTTTCCCGTCTTTGTCATACATGCCGTACATATCCTCAGGTGACGAAAACATCTGGAGACTGATCAAAAGGAAAAATAGTGTAATAAGTGTTTTCATTGTTTCGATAGTTTTGGTTGTGGGTGATACTTATGCCATATACGGTGAGCCTCTTCTTCTGTATTATACCAGTTACCTACTCGCCTGAAGCCTTGTCCTACGACGGCATAGCCTCTCGACTTGTCTTTTAGCAGGTAATAAGGACCTTCGTCGTTACAAGCCTTGATGTCTTCAAAAGCCTTGATACCGTCCAGTACAACAGATTCACCTCGCCAATTACACAGACTGAACATATTGTCTCTGTAGTTGTTTACTATAAGCGCGTCACCATACATCGTGATATGCTTGCCCTTGACCAGCGCTTTCCCGTCTTCATTGTATAATGTGACATCATCGTGATTAGCGTCCATACCACGTAGAATAACTTGTTTCCCATCAACAGCAGTGTTGAGAACATTGACATTCCTGCCACTCGTAATCAGTTTGCCGGCAGAGTTGTAGAAATGTTGGTCAGTGCCCTCATATTCGCGAACGATGAACGTTCCCTGTCCGTCGTAATGTACGTCAACTGTTTGATATTTCTTGTCGGCAATGATGTTCGTAAGGTTATTCAGTTCCCCCTCGGCAGGCGCATATTTCCCGTCAGGTTGTTTCAGAAGAACATACCAAACGTACCTGCCGTTGTCTTGGTGGGATGCAAGGATGACAGAGGTGCCGTCGTGATTGAAGAGCTCATAGTCAAAGTGAGTAAACTCGTTGTCAAAGTCGCCGGTGCCATTGTCGTAAAGAAAGCCATTAGCCCATTTTTCATCTATCTCGCCCCATTCATGTTTCCCAGCCAGTGGCTGAGGCTTGTCAAAGCGACGGTAGGTCTCGTTAATACTCGAGAATGCAGGGAGATTCTTTACTGCAGGAGATTGTATCAATGGCTCTGACACCATAGGGCGTTCAGGGGCAGGCGTGTAGTCCTTCAGTTTTGTTGAAGGAGCATTAGGCCTCTGTCCTGCCTTGGGCTTGTAATTCTTGCAGGTAGGCTTATGGAGCCATGGATTATTGGCAAACTCCTTGGATGCCTCATTTACATTGTATGCCATGACACTTGCCTTGCAGATGTTGCATTCATAAGAAATTTTTTTACGTTTGGCAGGTGTTGTCGTGATGGGCTTTGAAGACGTGGCATCAGGTTTGGATGTTGATGAACTCGGTGATGAACTTGAAGACGAACTGCTTGAAGACGATGATTCTTCTTCGTTTGCTGGTTTAGAATAATATGGGCAACTGCTCTTGTGCGCCTCGCCAGTCGTCAGGTTGACATCGCAATAGGCACAATGTGGGGCGCTTACGGAGAACTGTGCATGGCTAACCATAGTTATCAGTCCGAGCAGTGTTGTCAGGCATAGTCGTTTCATAATTATATACACCTACTTAATGATAAGGGTTTTTAGTAAGGAAAAAACATTGCTCCGGGAGCATCGGGATTCTTTATGCGCTTGACAAGAATCTCGCCGCTGTGCATGGGGTAGCCCAATTTCGGTGTGCACCCTACGGCAAGGATTAGCGTCTTGAGGTTGTCGCTCTGTATGTTGACATAATTTAGTTTCCAGTTCTTAGACAAGTCCACCGTGTCCAGTTTGCTTTCGCCAAGCCATACCTTCTCCAGGTTGGGAAAGAGAGCAAGGTCTTCGTAGGTGCTGACCACGAACATGTCTGTGCGGTACTGCGTAAGATTCAGTGATTTGATGGAGTCAGCCTCTGCTTTCGAGATGTGCCCATCATTGTCAGTGTCGCCATTGATGAGGGCCCGTCGCTCTATATTGCGGTCAGCGAAGGTGAGCGTCTGGGCTTTTGCACTGAAGGCAAAGAATAGACACGCGGTGATAATCGCGAACACCAAAACTACTATCCATCCGTTTTTGCTTGGCCTTGTTTCCTGCTCCATTTCTCTTACTATGCGAAACTGTTCCAGTTCCTGGTCAATGCGGAGCTGTTCCAATTGCTGTTGTTGTATCTCTTGTTGTTGTTCCATAATGATAGATTTAGTTATAGTTCATGCGCCAAAGATAATAATTATTTTTCTATCATCCTAATTTTTTAGATAAATAATGTATATAAAAATAAAGGAGCACTCCCCACACATCTGAGGAATGCTCCTTATTTTGTTATATCCTGAAAGCAGGAGTTCAGTCTCCTTACCTTGTAAGCTCTATGTCCTTGTCGCCGTTCTCCCATCCGAAGCCGGTCATCTGCAGACTGCCGTCGGCCGGTTTCTCATAGAGGGCGAAGCTGTGGATTACCTTGTAGCCCTGGTCCTCACACAGTACCTTCACGCTGCGGTACTTCGTTATCACCACGCCGTGTATGTTCTTCTTGGTGCTTGTCACAGGTCCTACCCATGCCTTTATGGCCTTGCCCCAGTATGAGCGATGAACCTTCACCTCGTTAAGTGCCTTCTTCTCCAGTCCAGGGTTAGCGCTTGCCGACATCTTGCCGTACTTGCCCTGCTGCTCCAGCTCCTTGTAGGCACGTAGCTGTGCTATGCGCTTTGGCTTGAAGTTTGGTGTCTCATACTGCTTCTTTGCCTCGGCAAGCGTGAACTGTGCAGGGTAACGACACTTGTAAGCCTCAGGCACGCTGCCTACGTTCTGCTGCAGGAAACTCAGCACATCGTTGAGACCTGCCTCGCCACCCTCAAAGTGTACCTTGCCGCTGGTGCGCATCTTCAACACCTCCCATACCTCGTCAAAGAAGAACTCCTTTGCCTCAGGGTTGCTCACCTCCTTATAACGGTTTATGAAGAAGTTGAGCTGGTCTATATACTTGCCCGTTGTAGCCTCGTCATACTTTATTGCGGTAAGTCCCTGTGTGGCTATCTTCAGGAAGTTGAGCGTCACTCTGTCGAGCATCTTCACTGGCTCGTTTACGGCATTGTCATAGTCAGAGCGTGCTGTTGACTTCAGCACGTCAACCACGTTAGGATAGAGGAAGCGCACTGTGTTATATGCCTCATAGTCCAGTCCCTTATAGCCCTTGCTGAACGACTTCTGCATACGGTCGGCATAATACTTCACATTGGCTGCCAGCTCTGACTGCTGACTGGTGATGGTCCATGCAGACTGACGCGCGCCGGTGATAGTCTCCAGGTCATAGTCCACGCTCTGTACTGCCGCACTGCTGCTCGTAGCCCCGGAACTTGACTCGCTTGCCTGACTTGCCTGACTGCTCACGGTGCTTGTAGCTGTCTCCGCGGCAGAGCTCTTAGTGTCATTTACCTTCTCCTTAACGGCCTTCTTAGCCTTGTTGGCAAGGCCTCTCAGACTGCCAAACTGTGCGTTGGCACCATTGCTGAGTGCAAACATAGCTATCAGCGCCGCCAACGTAATCTTTATCGGTTGTTTCATGTTTAAGTTTATTTGATAATTACAATATTACATGCAAAGATACAAATAAATCTGTTAACAACCGTTGCCCCCCCCTTAAATTATGTTAAAACTCCCAATCGTATGACCATTCACCGGCTTCCTTGGCGCGGGGCGGCTCATGGCCGCCGTCAACCACAGGGGCTATGTCGGCACCGGTGGCATCTGCATTAACGATGGTGCCTGCCATCAGCTGCGACAGGATATCCAGTTCCAATACCTCCATTGAGGGATGCTTATATTCTTTCTTCATTGTTTATGTTTTTTTGAGGGGGAGTTAGGAGAAGTAAGAGGGAGTTAAGGGGAGTTAAGGGACAAATGTGTTTGACAGTCGGAAGTTTTACGTAATGTCCTTTAACTCCTCAGCGGCTGAAAGCCGCGATAACTACTTTAACTCCTTATAACTCCACAAAGTGTCATTCTACTACTACCTTCTTACCATTGTGGATATATATGCCCTTGGCCGCAGGCTTGCCACTGAGGCGGCTGCCGTCGAGCGTAAACCATGCGTCGGCATCGTCATTCTGCATTATGAATTCTGCATTATGAATTCCCGTGGCCTCCTCGTCGTCAACAATCAGGTCAATTGAGGTTATGCCCTTGGCATTGACAGCACCGTTCTCGCCTATCTTGAAGTATGCACGGAATGCACCGACGGTCACGTTCTGGTCTGGCCATAACAGTTTGTTGGCAGAACCGAAGTAGATGTTGCTCTTGTCGTTGGCAGCAAGGCTTACGGTGCCGTATGTGCCGATGAAACTTACCATGCCGTCCTGACTGGTAATGGTGGTTGGCTCAGTGTTGCTTATGGCCTTACCGGTGAATACAGGGTCGGTGATGTTGTCGCCTTCTGGCCACTTGATGATGTAAGGCACGCCAGCCTCGAGTACCAGCACTGCATCGCTGAAGGTGAGGTGGAGTGTTTGTCCTGTTGTCTCATCGCCAGTGATGCTCGTTGCGGTCAGCTTACGCGCCACTGCACCGTCAAGTACGCTGCCCTCTATCTCAACGTCGAACGGCAGACAGATGGTGTTCCATGAGCCGTCTTTGTATAGCGTGCGACCGCGCAGTGTGACCGCAATGTTGCTCACATCTGGGGCGGAACCTCCGTTTGCCGTATGCTCTGACGGATTGGCGTAGGCGTCAATAAGCGCCGTATTGTCCCTGTTGTCGAATAGGTGCAGGGCGGTATTGTCAAGTTCTGCCTTACCAGATAAGTCGGAGCCGTCATAGTGATTTATGTTATCATAGTAATTTCCTATACCTATATTGAAAGCATTAGTGCCCACAAGGCAACTGTGGTAAGTATTGTTGCTCACGGTGCCTGAGTAGTTATCGCCCACTACAGCACCAGCATCATCTACGGCAGGCACGATAGCACCGATGGCACGGCAGTTGGTAATGGTGCCATTAAAACTAAAACCCACGATACTGCCGAAAGATTCACCACTGCTGACATTGCTCGTTAGCATGATAGTGACGGCACTGGTGCAGTCGGTAATGGTGCCACTATCATTATTACCCACAATGCCACCGAAAGATGAGACATTACTATTCGAACTGAGGAGCATGACATCTGACTCTACGTGGCAGTCAGTTACGGAACCACCATCGTTATAGCCCACGATGCCGCCAGTATCATTTTCTGCACTGATACGGGTGTCTGTCAGCGTCACGCCACTCACCTCAGCACCTTTACCAAGTACGCCGAAGAGTCCATGAAAGTCACCGTTTTTATATATGCGTATGCCGCTGATGGTATGACCATCGCCAAGGAAGTGACCGGAGAACATATAATCGTGATAAGTGCCATCGTAGTAATAACATCCTATAGCGGTGTAGTTGTTCTCGGTGCTTGTAGTGTCATTCCATGCACTGGTGTGCTCGTAGCAGAGGTCGTTCATCAGTAGGAAATACTTTCCTTCATAACTGTAAGCACCGCTATTCACACGGTGAGCCAGCAGGTCGAGCTGAGCTGTAGTATATATCTTATAGGGGTCGGTCACAGTTCCGGCATATACACGTTGCCAGTCGGTAAGCGCTACAAGGCCAACGGTCACATTCACTGCAGGCATCACGAACTTGTCTCCATAGATGATAGAATCGTTCACAGTGTAAAGCTTTATGTCTCCGTTTTCAGCATCGGGTTGTCCAGGCAGCATGATGGTTGTACCCTCCTTATAGTAAGGTGTACCGTCGAAAGTGATTGCCGGTGCAGGTGTGGCAGTGATGCCATCCTCAAGTATCAGAGGGTAAACAGGCACTATGGCTGAAGTAACAGTCGTATTTTGAGCAGGCATGGTGAAAACCGAGTCGCTGATGACTTCATCATTTACAATATATTCATCATAGATATAGCCTACAGGCGGTGTGCCTGTAAGGGTAATAGTTGTGCCTTGCCCACAGAAATTCCTGTCATTATGGGTAATGACAGGCTTGGCAGAGATGCCGTCAGGGAGTGTTAGTAAATAGCATGGCACAGCTCCGTCGTTGTTAGTGATGTCGGTAACTATCGACGTATTGCCGGTATTCTGGGCTATGCCCACCCCTGTGGCATTCTCAACGCCTGCCACGGTGCAAGCGTAATAGTAGTTGCGGGCATAGGAGGCATGACCGAGGGTAGTGCTGCCTATTTCTGACGCAATGGCACCGTAGAATTTGTAGCCTCCACTGCTGGCGGCATAGGGGATGACGGCACCGACGACGAGATTGTCCTCCAACGTGGCTACAGCCTGATTTGTCATCATCGTCTGATTGTAGTTACTGCCTGCTATGCCACCGCAGTATTTAGGCGTGATGCCGGCGGCTGCGCTCATCTGCACGCTGCTGACACAGTGGGTGACGGTGCCGCTGTTATAACCCACGATGCCACCGTAGGAGAAGTTCGGCTGAACGATATGGATGGCAACGCTGTCGGTGACGGTGCAGTAAGAGATGGTGCCGCCCTGAGGAGAGTTGTTATAAATGGTGTCGTTGTCATAAATGGTTTCGCCATAATAAATGGTGTTGCCATAATAACTGGTTTCGCCATCATTAAAACCCACGATACCGCCTACCCTGCTATAGCCCACGATACGAGCATCGTTAAGGGTGATGCCCGTCACGACGGCGTTCTTGCTGATGCATCCGAAGATGCCCTTGTTGCCATCAACCCCGGTATTGCTGCCACCTGCATAGATGCGTATGCCGCTGATAGTATGATCCTTGCCGTCGAAGTGACCGCGGAACGGGCGGTTCCATACAGAGTTAATGTAATAGCCTATGGGGGTGTAGTTGTTCTCGGTGCTTGCTGCATCGTCCCACTTTGTGGTATGGTCGTATGTCAGGTCGGCGCCAAGCTGGAAGTAGGTGTCCTTGTAGGCATTGCCATTATTCACGCTGTCAGCCAGCTGGTCAAGCTGCGAGGTATATTTGATAATGTATGGGTCGGTTTCCGTACCGCTGCCCGCCCATGGTATGAGCGTAAGGTCGGTGTCAAGTCCGATGGTGGTGTCGGCGGCAGGCATGACAAGAGTATCGCCGTCGATAATCATGCTTGTGCCGTTTACTATAAGGGGATAAGTGTAGCCCGCAGGAGCAGCAGACTGACCATTGTCGAGGGTGAGTACAGTGCCATGGGCGTAGTAGTCAGTGCCGCTGATATTTACAGAAGGGGCGGTGGTGGTGGTGATACCGTTGGTAAGCGTCAACGTGTGGATGCTGACGGCTGCGGCGTTGTCGGTGATGTCGGCAGCATGGCATCCCACATTGAGGGCATTGGCGGTGCCGTTCACCGTGCAGTTGATGTAGTAGTTGTTGGTAAGATTTGCGTCATTGTTGCTATAGCCCATGATGGCACCTGCCCTGCCACTGCTGTCTTTTACCTTTGCACCAATGGCGAGGTTGTTACTTACCGTAGCCCCTGCGCCGGCTCCTCCCAATATGCCGCCGTACCCCTCGCAACCGGTGAGACCATCCTTAATGGCTACGGTGGCTGAACTGGTGTTGTTGCTTACGATGGCTGTCTTGCTGTTTGCATAGCCGGCAATGCCTCCTAAACGGTCGGCATTTGGCTGAACAGAATAGACTGCCACGGTGCTGGTGACGATACAGTGGTCAATGACACTGTTACTGCTACAAACTGCAGCGATGCCGCCGGTGAAGCCATAGGCTACGATGCGGGTATCCGTAAGTGTGAGGTTCTTGACAGTACCCCTGAGGACACCGAAGAGTCCTATATTCTGACTGGCTGCAGTCTTCGTATCCTTGTAGATACGAATACCGCTGATGGACTTATCGTTACCATCGAACGTTCCCCTGAATGAATTGGAGGTGGAGTTTCCGATAGGCGTGAAGTTGTTCTCAGTGCTCGTGAGGTCGTCCCAGTCAGAGGAGCATGAGAAGCTGACATCGTTCATCAGCTTAAAGTACGTGTCGGTGTAGCGCGTGCCGCTGTTTACGTCGGCGGCTAACTTGTTGAGGTCATCGGCGGTCGTAATCTTGTACGGGTCGTCCACCGTTCCCGTGCCGCCGCTCTCTGTAGGGAACGATACAGTCTGCGCCCACGCTGTCATCGTCATGAGCATCACGGCCAGCATCATCGCTGTCCGTTGATAAAAATGTCTGGTCAGTCTTGTAATCATCTTTACCTTAATTTATCTGATTATTTAAGTTTCGCTTGTACTCAACTTCTTAGTCTTCAGGAGTAAAGAAGTAAAGGAGTTAAGACATTACCCTGGCTATTTGCTGTTTATTGACGAACCGAGGCTCATGCTGAGGTATTCTGTATTGTCTTAACTACTTAACTACTGTCTACTTGACTACTTCAGAAAGTTGAGTCTGATTATAATAAAAATTTTTCTTTTCTCAAGATGAGGTTTTTCTGTTATACCTACATTGAATAATTTGATTGACAACTGCAAAGTTACACATTTTTTCTGAAAAAAAATACTACTGTCCACTAAACATCATAGAAAGTCCCTCTGCGTTTCAAACTTTGCTGCAGCAGCGTCATTACAGAAATGTGTACATAACTCCCTCCATAACACACAAAAGGAACCTCCGCGAGCCTTTCACAGGTATGCGGAGGTATGTGTTGTTTTTCATGGAACAAATTAGCTTGTAAAAAGGTAAAAAAGATTGAGTTTTGTTAATGCAAATATACTGCGAAAAACACTCCTGCCATAATTTTCACCGCTTTTCTTGCTCCGTTACTTGCGACAATCACCCCATATCGCGACAAACCGCCCCCACGCCTTTCTTTTCTGTCGCAAAAGCTATGCTTTTACCTCGTGAAAGCTATGCTTTCTCAACGTAAAAGCTATCACTTCACATGGTGAAATGATAGCTTTCTGAATTTGGAACCCACCTTACATGTCAAAGCATGTGCCGTTCCATTTCGCCGTCTTCTGCTTCTTGCGTCCGTCCTGGTACCATGTGGTTACCACGATGTCCTTACCTGTGCGCGGCAGAGAGAAGGTGTTCCATGCGTCAACGTCTGAGGCATACAAGTTATAGAACAGGTCGCCGTAATAGAGGTCTAACCTCTTCGTGGCATTGGTATAGCGATAGAAGGTGATGCCGTCATACTGTCCCGGGTCACTCTTGCCGTTACTATAGCATGCCACGTTATGTGCGAAGAGCTTGTGCTTCTTGTCTGCCTCGTTCCAGTAGCACATCTCGTTAACCTGCAGGTGGTCGCCGTCTTTTCTCTCATAGCGTATATAGCCGTTAGCCTGGTCAACGATAAGTGTCTCGCCTGCAGGCTGCGCCACACCCTTACGATACCTTGACAAAGCGCCTCTCATGACGTTGATAGCCTCATTCTCGCCATCACTATCCTCAGAGGTGTATGTTACCAGTGCCCATGCAAGGTCAGTTACATTAGGCTTTGCCCCCTGATAGTTTACCTTAATCTGTGCAGATATTGCCAGTGCGAAGCAGACAAGCACCACTGCCATAAAAATACGTTTCATATCAATTTATTGTTTTAGTTAGAATGTTACAAAGTTACAATTATTTCTTGAATACCAAAACTTTCAACTGAAAATATTATTCCAACTTGTTTTTTGAAAGGTGCTCAGGCACTTCGTGGAGGTCTTGCAAAGAATTCTTCAATTCTTCCGCTCGGCGCTTGCGACGCTTTGCTTTGCAAAGAATCCTTCAAAGGCTTCTCACCTTGTGGTATTTTTGTCCAAATCTCTACTTTTTACCCATATTTGGACAAAAATCGCTTTATTTTCATCCAAATCTCCACTTTTTACCCACATTTGGACAAAAATCACTTTATTTTCATCCAAATCTCTACTTTTTACCCACATTTGGACAAAAATCGTTGGTAGTTTGTTGAAAAAGAATTATTTGTATAATTCCAGTTTTTTATAATAAATTAAGGTGTGAACCCATTATTTGGATTCACACCTTAATTTATATATAGATGCCTTTGCGAGCCATTTCAGATGTATGGCGTTGTCATCCCTGCGCAGCGATGTTGGCGACAGCCTCTGCCTCTATACCGTCGAGGATGAAGAGGGCGGTAACGGGTTCGTATATCATCTGCTTGAACTGCAACAGCTGGATGGCGGCAAAGGAACCGTCGCGCGAGCGGCACAGCTCAAGCATGTAGTTGCCGTTTACCGTTGGCTGTGCGCTGAACTTGCTCAGTGACTGCAGCATAACGTCACGCTGGCTGGTGAGTATGTGCAGCAGACGCTCACCGTCGCCGGGTGTGTACTCTATCTTTCTTGCCTCTATCACGCTATGCGTGGGTGCATAGAACGCTGTGGTGCGCAGTCCTAACCATGATGATTTTGTCACTATACGGTTATCCTTACGGATGGTGTCCCACATCCGCATATTCTTTATATTTGCCATCTTTGTCAAATGTCTTTGTTTGATTATTACTAAAGGTGGGTTCTATAAATTACCACCGTAATGTTATACTTAAAGTGTGGATTGACGTTTTGCCATCTTTTCGTTTTCTTTCGGTGCAAACTGTCAGCATCTTCGGTCACATAGCCCGCTATGCTCCCTTATCAGCTAACATTTTGCCCTCGAAATAAATCCGAAAATCTGTCAAAGCTAATTTATAGAACCCACCTAAAAACCTCCCTCTATCTACGATAAACAAAAAACGCAGCCCACCTGCGGAGACACGTTGAGTTTGCAAAGTAGAGTTAAAGTGTGTGTCTCCGCAGTAAGACTGCTATATTATAATAATGTGACTAACAAAGAAGGCGCCTCAACGCTATGACGTAGTACAAGCGTGGAGACGACACACCCACCGTCCGCATCGCCAGGGTGCGGTCAGCCATGAGTATGCAGGCATGGTAAACAGGGTTATACGATTTGTTTCCACTATGGGGAGAATGTGGCTTCCCCCCGTGCGTAGGCGTCAGCTTCACCTGTCTCGGCGATGCCACGCGCGACTGTGATACAGGTCTGAATACAGAGTTTGCCACCGTGCGGCGATGCTCCTCCATGATGCCGTGGCACAGAGCGTCGCGGTTGTCAAGGCGCTCCTCACTCCTCTCGCCGCCATAGTTCACGCAGCCTTGCGCCCTGACACCACAGAGCATGCCAGAGAGCACCGACAGCACCACCGCCGTCAGCAGGTATGTCATGAAACTATATCTCAGTCTTTTGCCATTCATCATATCTTATAACATCTGCCTTTTTAGAATAACGCCCCTCACCCCGTTTTATTGCCCAAGGGTTGGTTATGCAAGTAAATTATTCTTAGTCAAAGCATGACTACTTTGATGCCAAGAGCCCCGCCTGTCGTTGTGGCGAGGGCACAGATAGTCTCATTTTTGATCATTTCTTTTTTGCCCATGTGTTAGCCAACACTATAAACGCCAAACCGAAACTTAGTAATACCACCATTGCTCCTGTTATCGCACCATTGTTATCTGCCAATAGCGGCATGATGCAGCAAATGGTTCCTGAAAGCACACTCAGGAGAGCCAACAATATGCGCGCGCGCTTAACATTTACCTGTGCCTTTTCTTCTTTACTTGCGGTATTATAGCCGGCAATAAACTTGTCGCCTCTCCCCTTCACAACGATGTATGCGAAGATAAAGAACATTGCGGCAAACATCGGGGCAATAAAAACTCTTGGTGTCATATTCTTTCTAATTTAGGGTATCAATGGAACTCTTGTACTCGATGCCGATACATGCTGCAAAAAATCGTTTGACAGTTCGGCGAGTGTGGCTCTGGCAACGTCGGTGAGTCGCATCTCTGTCTCCTTTGAGGTGGAGTGTCTTGAGTTGCCCTCTGCTATGTTTGCCGGGGCTGAGCGCGCTGCCTGCGTCATCTGGTCATACTGTCTGCCGCATGGATCGTTGCTTCGGTTAAGGAACTTGTGGCAGAAGTCCTGCGTGGCAAGCTGGATGACGTTGGCGAGAACCCATGTGTCAAGCCAATAGTAGCCGAAGCGCTTTATTTCCATTGGTGTTTCATTTTTTAGGGGTTATTTCAATATTTCGTTATGACGTTATTACGATATTTCGTTATAACGAGAAATTATTAATCTCGATATTACGAAATAACGATATAACGTTATTACGAGGGGGGTCGTTATTACGTTATATCGTTATTACGTTATTACGATGGTTCGTTATTTCTTTATAACGTCATTTCGTTATTTCGATTCCGCAGCGTTCTCCTCTGCGAGTCGGTTCTCTATCTTCTTGCCGTGAGTGAGGTAAGCTACCGGGGCGGCGATGAAGATTGATGACAGGGTGCCGAATACCACGCCCAGTATCATTGCGAATGAGAATGAGCGGATGGAGTCACCGCCGAGGAAGAAGATACACAGCAGCACAATCAATGTTGATACAGAGGTGTTGACGGTACGCGCCAGGGTCTGGTTGATTGATGTGTTGAAGGTAGTCTGTGTGTCCCACTTCGGATGTATCTTGAGGTTCTCACGGATACGGTCGAAGACAACCACCTTATCGTTGATAGAGTAACCTATCACGGTCAGGATGGCACCGATGAAGGTCTGGTCTATCTCGAGTGAGAATGGCATCCAGCCCCAGCAGAGTGAGTAGATGCCGAGCACTACTATGGTATCTACTGCCAGTGCGCAGGTAGAGCCTACTGAGAAGGCTACGTTGCGGAAGCGCACCATGATGTAGATGAAGATGGCGATGAGGGCAAGGAGCACGCTGATGATAGCGCCGTAGGTGATGTCCTTAGCCACTGAAGGACCTACCTTCTGTGAGCTGATGATTGAACCGCCCTCACGAACGTCAGGGTTCTTGAATGCGTTGACATCCTTCTGGTTTACCACGCCCTCCTTCTTCAGTGCGTTGTAGAGGATTGTCTCTGCCTCGTCATCGACGGTTGGGTCGTTAGACTCTATCTTGTAGTTGGTAGAGATACGTACGGTCTTGTTGTCGGTACCCAGTGCGATAACTGATGTGTTGAAGCCATCGAATGCCTTAGCCACTGTACCACGCACCTCCTCAGGCTGAACTGCCTTGTCGAATGCTACCACGTAGTTACGGCCGCCGGTGAAGTCGATAGACTGTGAGAGTCCGCGTACCACGAAGCTGGCGATGAATACTACTATTGCTATGCCTACCACGGTGAAGGTCTTCTTGTAGAGTGACATGAACTTGATGTCGGTGTTCTGCAGGAGGTTCTTTGAGAAACGTGTGGTGAAGGTCTCTTTCAGCCACTTGTCCTTAGCGAAGCGGTTCTCGTAAACCAGGCGTGTGAGGAACACTGCTGTGAAGAATGAGCAGATGATACCGATAATCCATGTTGTGGCGAAGCCGCGGATAGGACCTGTACCGAAGACATACAGGATTACACCTGTGATGATAGACGTGAGGTTAGAGTCGAAGATGGCTGAGAATGCGTTCTCATAACCCTTCTGCAGTGCCTGCTTGATACCGAGTCCGCTCTTCATCTCCTCCTTGATACGCTCGTAGATAAGCA
>DFLE01000062.1:0-4121 GCA_002373375.1 Prevotellaceae bacterium UBA3627 | reverse complement strand
AGATAAGCACGTTGGCATCCACCGCCGTACCGAGCGAGAGCACCATACCTGCGATACCTGACATTGTCAAGGCTGCCTGGAACGAGGTGAGGATACCGAGGGTGAAGAAGAGGTTGACGATAAGTGCGCAGTTGGCCATCATGCCCGGCTTGAAATCGTACATACAAACCATGTAGAGCATGAGCAGCACGAAAGCGATGACCATTGACACGATGCCCTGCTGGATAGACTGTGCACCGAGTGTAGGACCTACAACCTCCTCCTGTACGATACGTGCAGGTGCTGGCATACGACCAGACTTAAGGGTGTTGGCAAGGTCTTTTGTATCCTCGATGGTGAAGTTACCTGATATCTGTGAGTTACCGCCAGTGATCTCACCGTTTACGCGTGGAGCAGAGTAAACTACGCCGTCAAGTACGATGGCGATAGCCTTGCCTACGTTCTGCTTGGTGAGCTGAGCCCAGAGGCGGGCACCCTCGTTGTTCATTGACATTGATACGCATGGGCGGCCGAAGTTGTCGAACTCATCCTTTGCATCTGTGATAACGTCACCCTCCAATGGTGCGCGACCGCTGGTAGAGGTAACCTTCAGGGCGTGGAGCTCAAAGATGTTCTTTGTGCCCTCAACAGGCTTAGCAGACCACAGGAGCTTAACGTCAGAAGGGATAACCTTCTTAGCCTCCTCACCGTAGATGAGCTTGTTGATCTCGGCAGTGTCACGCTCGTGAGCATAACCCATGGTAGAGAGAGACTGTCCCTGAACTGGCTGGAAGATAGCGAACAGAGGGTTCTGCTTCTTTGCCTTTGCTATCTCAGCGTCGCTGTTCTTTGCAGCCTTGTCGGCAGCCTTAGCACCAGCGTCAGCAGTCTCCTTCTTCAGCACGAACTTGCTTGAAGCCTCCTTCTTAGCAGTGTCGGCAGCAGCAGCCACCTCCTTTGCAGGCTCAGCCTTTGCTGAGTCAGCCTCCTCGCCAGCCTTGCCAGAGGCGATGTTAGCCAGACGTGTGTTGAGCTGTGAGAGGTAAGGCAATACCTCGTTAGCGTTGTATGTCTCCCAGAACTCAAGGTTTGCAGAACCCTGGAGCAGCTTACGTACGCGCTCTGGCTCCTTCACGCCAGGCATCTCGACCATGAGGCGGCCTTCCTGACCCTCGAGCTTCTGTATGTTAGGCTGTACCACACCGAACTTATCGATACGGTTACGTACTACGTTGTAAGAGTTGTCGATGGCACTCTGCACCTCAGCACGCAGCGCAGCCTCAACCTCAGCGTCGCTGCTCTGGGTAGAAACCTTGCCCTTCAGCTGCTGAGTAGCGAAGATCTCTGCCAGGCGGTGGCCCGGAGCATTCTTCTTGTAGGCGTTGATGAAGAGGGTGATGAAGTCCTTCTGACTTGACTCCTCTTCCTTCTTAGCCTCAGCCATAGACTTCTGGTAGGCAGCGTCGGTCTTGTGGTCGGCGAGCACGTCAACAACGTCAGGCACGCTGATTTCAAGAATAACGTTCATACCACCCTTCAGGTCCAGACCCAGACCAATCTGAGTCTCCAGACACTGCTGATAAGAATAGACGCCGAGATACTTCACGGAGTCCTTGTAGTTCTGAGCTGCGATAGGGTCGCTCAGTTTGGCCGCCTGCTTGTCATAGTAGCTTGTAGCCGCTGAGAACGACAAGTAGAAGATACTTGCCAGTGTCAGCAGCACTGCGGTCACAATAACAATTCCTTTGTTTTGCATTTTGTTTGTTTAGTTTATTTTTGTTTTTAATTTTTGTCAGTTCCTCTTCTTCTGTTCCATCAACCCTCTCATTCTTCATCTCTCTTCCCTCACCCTTCATCTATCATCCTCCCTCCAAATAAACCTTCTTCCCTCATCCTTCATCCTTCATCCAAATAAACCCTCATCCACTCTCCCTCCCTCACAGGGAGGGTTGGGGTGGGTCTCTTTACAAACACGCTATTTGTGCTCACGTATGGGTACAATCCACCCTTACGTGCGCACATAGTCTGCGCAAAATTAGTAAAAAACCTTGAATTATAGAAATTTTTATTTATTTTCTTACATTATTTAACGAAAAAGCGTGTATAAAAAGGCAAATAAAACGAATAGAAAAAGGAAAAGCACCCTGCGATGAAGATAAATCATCACAGGGTGCCATTTATTTAAGATGGGGAATAATGTGTGTTCTCTCAAAAAAGAGTGTGCCTTTACGAGGCTTCTCCCTTATGCGCGGTGCATAAGTGAAGAGCATCCGCACACAGTTGAAATTGCTACCATTGAGCACATAATCAACATTGCTACATTTGTAAACATAATCTTTTTCCTTTCTCAGCTTTAATGGCGGGGTGTGTTGGGCCCCACGCTGTTAAACAATCTTTTTCTCCTCAGGGATTTCGCGGGTATGTTATCCTTATCTTCTTACCGTTGTATTACCCGTTACTCCCTTTAGATGTTATCCTTTTTCCTTTTTGACAACGCAAAATTACAAATAATTGTGTGCGCACACAATTTTTTTAACAGTTTTCTTTCTTATAAGGCCGTTTCTTTGATAAGCGTCAAAGAAAGTGAAAGTTTCATGACTTATCTTCATATCAGCTATAGGAGACTATAGGAACTATAGATACTATAGATACTATAGATACTATAGGAACTATAGGGGAACTATAATTCTATTCCATGCGAGGCTATGATATTTTTCAGCCGCTGTATTTCTGCCTGCAGCAGCGGCACCTGGCGGCGCAGGCTTGCAAGTTCCTCGTCTTGTTCCTTACGGTAGCCGGTGCGGGCGGCGTGCATGCGTTCCTTTATGCCTCCTTGCTCCACAAACTCCCTCTCAAGCTTTATGAGGCAGTGGTTAAGCATCGAGTCTGTCATATAACACAGCGTGAGTGCTATATTAGCCATCTCCTCGTCAGTCCACTGGCTGAGATATGGCTGATATTCCTCCAAACGGTTATGCTGCTTGCAGAAGTCATGCATCTGACTATAGCGACCATGACTGGCATCCCACAACGGCAGATGGCGTGAGAGCAGATAGTCACGGTAATCCTCCCGCAGTTCCTGTATCGAGGCACGTGCCACGTTAAGCAGCTTGATGTGCATCTCGGTAGATGTCTGACCGTCCTCAGTGCCTTCCACTATATTCTGTTTGCCAGAGCGTGCTGCCTGTACCATCTGGTCCACCGTGCGGTCACCGTGTGCCGGCAGGAAGCGCTGGCAGAAGACGTAGGTCATCTGATACAGCGTCTCTGACTTCTGGTAATAGTAGGCATCGCGCCAAGGCTTCTGACGCTTCAGCACCTGATACTTAGTCATGGAATTATGCTTTTAGTTATTTATATTATTATAGTAGCTATAGATACTATAGGAACTATAGGGAACTATAGGGAACTATAGGGACTATAGGGATAGCTTTTTCAAATTTTTTGCTAAGGTAATAAAAAAAATATTTTTATGAAAGATTTTAGTGTTTTTTTCAAAAATCACTGCAATATTTTTTTATAAATAACTATTGATATTTTGTTTTCTGAATATTCCTTGTGAAAAATAAAATAATCCTTGCACAAAGATGTGCAAGGATTATTTTATTAGGAACTATAGGAACTATAGATACTATAGGGACTATAGATTATTACAAATACTGTTCTTTAGAGCTTTGGACCAGCAGCGACGAGAGCCTTACCAGCCTCGTTTGTGGTGTACTTGTCAAAGTTCTTGATGAAGCGGGCTGCCAGGTCCTTAGCCTTTGTCTCCCACTCAGAAGCGTCAGCGTATGTGTCGCGTGGGTCGAGGATGGCTGGGTTAACGTTTGGCAGAGCTGTTGGAACCTCGAAGTCGAAGAATGGAATCTTCTTGGTCTCAGCCTTGAGGATAGAACCGTCGAGGATAGCGTCGATGATACCACGTGTGTCAGGTATAGAGATACGCTTACCTGTACCGTTCCAACCAGTGTTAACGAGGTATGCCTTAGCACCGCTCTTCTGCATCTTCTTAACGAGCTCCTCAGCGTACTTTGTTGGGTGCAGCTCAAGGAATGCCTGACCGAAGCAAGCAGAGAATGTAGGTGTTGGCTCAGTGATACCGCGCTCTGTACCTGCCAGCTTAGCTGTGAAGCCAGAGAGGA
>DFLE01000039.1 GCA_002373375.1 Prevotellaceae bacterium UBA3627 | reverse complement strand
ACGATGGCTCCTTAGCTCAACTGAATAGAGCATTTGACTACGGATCAAAAGGTTGCAGGTTTGAATCCTGCAGGAGTCACAAGAAAAAGGCAGTTTGCAGTTATCTTGCAGACTGCTTTTTTTCTTTTATTGGTAAAGAGTAATTTTATAAAGGCTAATATAGCGAAAAAACGATTTTGTCCTATTTTGGCCTCCGTCTTACCCCCGATTTCCTTGCGATATTTCAAAATTATTTCCTGCTGGTCGCGTACAGCGAAATCTACAGATGGTTATAACTGCTTGATAATCAGTGATAGGTTGTTAAAAAATATGCAAAAACGGTGTTTTTTGCTCTGTAAAAGCTATGCTTTCATGGTGTGAAAGCTATTGAATGACAGTGTAAAAGCTATGCTTTTACATCGTAAAGTGATAGCTTTTACGAAAAAAAAGGTGCGAAAACATAGTTTTTCGCCTCTCATCGCTGTTTTTTATGCCTTGTTTTTTTCTAGTTTGCATTTTTTTGTTGACAAAATTCAGAGAGCCAAATCACCAAAATGTCCTATTCTATGTATTCTAAATTAAATTGGTAAAACAGAAAAAAACATTTTTTCCCCTTTATTGTAAAAAATGGAAGAATATCTTGTAACCTACAAAAAAGAATCATTTCTTTTGCAATATAAATATAATTAACTATCTTTGTATTAATCTGTAGCAGATTAGATGTTCAGAACATCTGTTGTATTAAAACATTAAAAACGTGATAAAACAGGTGCAGGGGGAAATATCCACGGATATTTCCCCCTGCACCGTAATACCATATTTATGGGGTATAAATGCCATAAGAGTGGGATTTCAAGAATGAAAGAATAGCAGTACCTTTGCATCCGGAATAAAGCAATCATCGTAAAAAAGGACAGGCTGAAAGCCACATAATACATTAATAACGGATGACGGAAATGACAGGTAAATCAATTCAGAAGCGAATGCGCTGTTGAGGCGCGTATTATTTTAGAATTAGGTGAGCAGTGGTAGATTAAGGAATAGACTGTAGTTTTTAATATTAAGAAAACAAAAAACAAGAAGGAAAGAAATTGTATTTATGGAGAAAAAACTACTTACATTAATAATAGTGTTGGCGGCGACGTTGCAATCGTTGGCGCAGATAACCACCATTAAAGGGCGTGTGGTAGATGCTGTAACAGGAGAAGGTCTCATAGGCGCCTCTCTCGTGCCGAAAAACTCAAAAGAGTTGGGTGTGGTTACGGATATTGAGGGTAACTTCACACTGCAGACCAAGGTACAGTTGCCGTTGACGTTAAGCATACAATATATAGGTTACCGCTCACAGGAAGTTGAAGTATATGATGCGGAAGAACCGATAGAGGTAACGCTCGCATCTGGCGGCAACTCACTCAACGAGGTCGTTGTGGTAGGTTATGGCACGCAGCAGCGTAAAAAACTCACTGGTGCAGTGGCATCAATCAATACCGATGAGGTGCTAAAAAACGTGACATCGTTTGACAAAGCTTTGGGTGGCACAGTTGCCGGTCTCTCTGTTTCTTCGGCCTCTGGTCAGCCGGGAGCATCAACTAGTATCCGTATTCGTGGTGGAAACTCTATCACCGCCGGCAATGAGCCGTTATATGTAATAGACGGAGTGCTGATTTATAACAGTTCAGACGCAACCAGTACGGGTAACAGCCTTGCCGGCGGCAGTTTTAATCCGCTGGCTTCTATAAATCCCTCAGACATAGAGTCTATTGAGGTATTGAAAGACGTGTCTGCCTCTGCCATATATGGTTCGCGCGGTTCTAATGGCGTTATTATCGTGACAACCAAGAACGGTAAGAAAGGCAAGGTAAATGTAAACTATGGCTATTCGCTCGGTGTTTCATCTGTAAGCAGAAAACTTGATTTGCTCAATGCCAGACAGTGGGGTGAGCTTTATCTGGAGCTGGCTACAGACGCTCAGAAGGCAGCCACGGGTGTGACTGAAGATGTTGTGCAGTCATGGGGCGCTGGCACAGACTGGCAGGATGCATTGTTCCGTACAGCAGTGACACATGAGCACCAGTTGTCGATCAGCGGTGGCTCAGACAAGGACCGTTTCCTGCTTTCAGCGAACTATACAGATCAGGACGGTATAATACATAACTCTGGCTTCACGCGTCTCGGAGCACGTTTCAACTATGAGCGTGATATCGTGAAAAACATTACAGTAGGTTTGAAGTCAAACTTCTCAAAGACCACGCGCACAGGTGCTTATGGTATGCGTGGTTCAACGGGAAACTTCAGCGGAATTATAGATAAGGTGATACGCACTTCACCCGCAGTGTCTATATATAATGCTGACGGTTCATTTAACTATGCCAACCCGTTTGAGTCAGGTGACTTCGTGCGTGATGACGTGACCGTAAATCCTATAGCCGATCTTTATAACCTTGATACAGAGACAAAGGTTGACAATGTGCTCGTGTCTGGTTTTGCACAGTGGGAGATAATCCCGGGACTGCGTTTGCGCACTCAGGCCTCAGCCAATATCATCAATACACGTCAGAACCTTTTTGGTGCGGAATCCACACAGGTGGGCTTCGTTTCTCAGGGCTACGGCGACATAGGCACTAAGCGTTGGGAGAGTGACCAGTTTGAGGCAACCCTCACATATAACAAGAGATGGGGCATACATGAGATAGAGGCTCTGGGTGGCTACACATATCAGCAGGAGAAGAGCGAGGGACTGGATGCATCAACAGCATATTATGCTAACGAGAACCTTGGTTATCACAGTCTGCAGTCAGGCTCAACGTTTGTAGAGACAAACTCCGCTTTCTCAACATCAGTGTTGTATTCAGTGCTTGGTCGTATTAACTACTCTTTGCTTGACCGCTATCATCTTACTGCAACCCTGCGTGGTGACGGCTCCAGCCGATTTGCAAAGAACCACAAGTGGGGCTGGTTCCCTTCAGTAGGTTTCTCTTGGAACGTAAACGAGGAGAAGTTCCTTAAAAATAAAAAGTGGCTTGAGGACTTGAAGTTCCGCGCCAGCATAGGTACTGTTGGTAACCAGGAGATAGGTAATTATGCCTATTCGTCTGACTATTCCGCCACACATTATTTCTTCGGCGGTGTGCGCAACCTTGCCTATTACCGTTCTTCTCTGGGCAATGATGACCTGAAGTGGGAGAGCACTACATCTTTTGACCTCGGTCTTGATATCAATCTTTTCAAGGGACGTTTGGGATTTGTCTTTGACTATTACCACAAGAAGACATCAGACCTTTTGCTCAGCCTCTCAGTTCAGCAGACCACAGGTTTCTCATCTCAGCTCCAGAATGTGGGCAACGTAACCAACGACGGTGTGGAGTTTGGAGTGAACGGCACGCTTTATCAGTCAAAGAAGTTTAACTGGACAGCTAATGCCAATATAGCCCATAACAAGAACAGAGTGTCAAGTCTCGGCGGTTCACAAAAAGATATTATAGAGGGTAACACTATCATACGCGTAGGTGAGCCTCTCGGTACATTCTATGGATGGCAGTATGATGGCATAGTGCAGAAGGGTGAAGACCTTTCAAAAGTGCCAGCCACCTCAGTCAAGGGCGTAGTGGAATATGGTGATGTGAAGTATGTTGACCAGAATGGTGACGGTGTGGTTGATCAGGAGAATGACCGCGTGGTGCTTGGTTCTACACAGCCTAAATTCACCTATGGTTTCGGAACTCAGTTGCGCTACAAGCAGTGGGACCTCACACTCAATCTTCAGGGGTCATACGGCAACAAACTTTATAACCGTCTGCGTCAGGCATTGGAGACACCGAATATCAGTTATAACGGCTCTGCCGTATTGCTCAACCGCTGGACGGAGGATAATCCAAGCACGAGCGTACCACGTGCCTTCGTGTCAAATGTTGCAAGCTTCTATCTTGACAGCCGCTATATAGAGAGTGCAAGCTATCTGCGCCTGAAGAACCTGCAGATAGGATATAACCTGCAGCCACGTCTGCGTAATGGACAAAAGCTGGGACTCTATCTCTATGCTTCTGCGCAGAACCTCTTCACCATAACTCCATACGAGGGTTATGATCCGGAGTACTCAGGCTCTACCGACAGCGGTAATTATCCTACTGCACGCTCGTTTACATTCGGTGTGAAGTTCTCATATTAAGACATTCCCAGGAACGAGATTTGCAGATGTCAATTAAAACAATATAGTAAAGGAGAAACAAAGCAATGAATAAATATAATATCAACAAAGAAATAAAGAAGGGTCTGGTGGCTTTCTACGCCATACATACTGCGACGCTGGTATTGTTACTGTTGTTAGCATCAACTGTCATTACGTCCTGCGAATCGCTTGACCAGGGTAACCCGAGTAAGTTGTCAGAGACAAGTCTGCCACAGAATGATACAGATGCCAAGTCTCTTGTTAACGCTGTATATGCTCGTGACATAGAGCTTGCCACCACATATATGTATCTGACAGACCTCACCACTGAAACTACTGTCTCGGGTGAGAATCCTAATGGTGGCGGCGGTATGCTGGGACTGTTGAAATGGGATGGCACGAACTCTTATATCGTGAGTGCATGGTCAGCCGTATATACTTGTCTTGCTCGTGCTAATGATGTCATTGACCGTCTTGACCCTGTGCCGGCAGGTGTGTCACCACAGGTGGCTTCTCAGGTAATAGGCGAGGCAAAGTTCCTTCGTGCATATTACCTTAACTATGCTGTGCAGTTCTGGGGACCAGTGCCTGTTGTTACTACTGTGGGGGGTGGTAAGAATGCAGTGCGTGAGCCAGAGACGAAAGTGTATCAGCAGATTGTAAACGACCTTGAGGACGCAGCCAACCGTCTGCCAGAGCGTAGCGAACTGGCGTCAACAGATATAGGTCGTGCTACACGTGGTGCAGCTAATGCCGCATTGGCAAAGGTTTACCTTACATGGGCACAGGTGGATGATGACCTGACAGATGCGCAGCGTCATGAGTATTTCACGAAGTCTGCAGAGTATGCTAAGAAGGTGATAGAGTCTGGTCTGTATGAGCTGGAGGAGGATTTCGTAAAGAACTGGGACAACAAGAACCGCAATGGTAAGGAAAGCATCTTCGCCATACAGTTCTATCTCGGCTCTTCTACACGAAACGGTGACGCTTCAGGTAATAACCATTTGTGCCACTGCTCCTTCTCTACAGGTTTCAGCGTGTCACTGCCACATATAGCACCGGGGCCGGATAATTCCTTGCGTGACTCATATATAGAGGGTGATCAGCGTAAGGATGTGACCATAGCCGACTCGCTGTGGCGTCCATCAACAAATAGCTACTTCCACTTCTATTTTGATAACGACGGCGATGGCATCAAGGAGTCTGGATATTCACGTTTCAACAAGTACATAGATCATGACACACCAGAGACAAGTGCGTCAGACCGTGCAATGAACCGTCAGGTTATTCGCCTCGCAGAGGTGTATCTCGTGCTTGCCGAGGCTATCAACGAGCGTGACGGTGCTCCGAATCAAGAGGCTTATGATGCCTTCAACAAAGTACGTCGTCGTGCTTTCCGCGAAGATATCAACAGTGGTGACGCTCAGGCGCATGATCTTGAGGCTGGACTGGATTACGAGGGATTCCGTGATGCAATAATACAGGAACGCTCATGGGAGTTTACGCTGGAGCAGAAGCATTTGCTTGACCTCAAGCGTTGGAAAATACTCGTAAAGACAATAAAGAACTCAAAACTTGCTACAGAGTATCCTGAGTTTAACAAGCAAAACGTGGATTTCCGTCATTACCGTTTCCCTATACCACAGGCACAGCGAGAGATAAATCCTAACCTTTGGCAGAACTATGGATATGACGGCTCAACGATAACACAGAACCCATACAAGGGAAGAGAATAAATATATTTGTGCATGAAAGAGGGGGGAGATATATAGTACAATAATAAATAAAAATAAAGACTTTACAAATGAAGAAGATACTTTTTTCAACAATAATAGCCGCAGCGGCTGTTACAGCCGTCAGTGCGCAGCAAAACGATCAACGTATTAACAAGGCCGTAACTGATATCTCATGGTATAAGAAAGCAACGAAGAGCGCACCTTCATTTCGTGATTTCCTCAAACGTCGCAAAGCGGCCGTTAACAACTGGCTCGCCATACCGACATCAGCGTTGCAACCAGTGACTATCAAGGCCTTTGCTACGGCTGAGCAGCGTGCAGGAACACGTCATGTAATCATACGTGAGCATCAGTTTCTTAATGACAGCGGTTATAACAACGGTGGTTTCGACCTCGGTATAGGTACTCCTGACCATGTGATAGCTGCCATCGCGGGCGACATAATAGACAGCTATGCTACGCAGGCTGCTATCAAGGGCATTGCCATAGATTCGCTTGCGGTCAATGTGAAACAGACTGGACGCAGCATAGGAGACTGGGGTATAAACTACACTATATATATAGATTCTCCTGCTTCTGACGCACAACTTGAGGAACTTCGACTGCTTGCAGAGAAAAACTCACCGTTGTATCAGTTCTCACTGCAGGCAAACAAGGTAGAGACAACCATTGAGTACACTCGTACACCAGAGAATCTGGAGATACCGCCTACATATCAGCCGGGACTGCGTGAGTTCATAGAGTGGGAGATAAAGAAAGGTGAAGGAAACAAGAAACTGCGTGAGAGCGGACAGCGTCCTGACCGTAGCAAGTTTGGCGGCTATGCTTTCGACTATCCTTACTCTCGTAAGAATGAGTTTACCCCAGCACAGAGTGACAGCTATCTTAGTCCTGACGGACCATCGGCGTTCATCAACCCCGCAGCCGGCGTGACTGTGATACAGGTGAGACACCACCGTGTAATACAAGATCATCCACTGATATTCGGCGGTAATGACCTCGGTGCTACAGCTGTGGAGGCACATATCGGTTTGCTCGGTTCCTGCTTCTCTCATGTAGCGGAGGGCACGGCGGCGCGTAACCATGTGCCACTTGATACCCTGAAGGTTTCGCTCACGGCAGAGTTTGACCCACGTGCAGGTCGTAAGGGATTTGAGAATACTCCGCTATATCCTACAAATATCAAGATGCGTGTGGTTGTAAGCAGTCCGCGTGACGAGGCGACGATACGCCAACTCGTAGAGGATACAGAGAAAGGCTGTCCTATATACAACCTCGTAACGCGTGCTCAGACTCTTACCGGTCGCATAGAGCGCGTAACGGCGAAGTTCAAATAATTTGACATTAGAACACAGAAAGGAAAAAGGCAAGAAATGAACAATATGTCATTTCTTGCCTTTTTCTTGTTTATACGCAAACCATTTTGTGAATGATTTTTAATGCCTATATAATAGTATGTAGCTACTTCGCATACCATAAGTATGGTGTATGAAATCACTCATACGTGGGATTGTGAGGCTGAGAAAAGCATAGTAACTTTGCACTCGGAAATCAGAGACGTGCGCCAATCTTTGATTGACACGCACTATTTCCTTCATACGAGGAAGCACTCGGAAATCAGAGATGTGCGTCAATACCTTGGCTGACACGCATTGATATAGCAAAATAAAAAACAAACATAAATAAAATTAAAAAAGAAAGGAGAAATTCAGGATGAAAAGAACAAGCAAATCCATTATCCTTACAGCAACACTCTTTCTTGCATTGGGCGGAGCAAATGCACAGGGAGTGCTGGGTACATTTAAGTCTGCAAAGAAGCAGGCGGTACTTGAGAAAAATGCTCCTTCGCTGCGTGATCACCTGAAGGCGCGTAAAGTTGCCCTCGAGGCATGGAATGCCATACCGGCAAGCGAACTGCAACCCGTAACGCTGACAGCCAACGTGGTGGCAAAGAACCGTGCAGGCTATCGCGAATTGCGAGTGCGTGAGTTCCATTATATAGGCGACTGTGGATATGGCGACGGCGGACAGGATGCAGGCGTGGAGACACAGACTACGGCGGCGGCAGTGTTTGCATCAGATCTTGCCGACAGTTACATTAACCAGGCCGCACTGGCGGGAATTGACATCGACTCGCTGACAATAGAGATACACGGTCAGCCAGACAAGGTTCCTACAAACCGTGTGAAGTACAATCGCAACTTCCTCTATACCATATATATCGATTCACCTGCATCTGACGCAGAGTTGGAGCGCTTGGCACAGTTGGCAGAGGAAAACTCGTCGGTGGTAAGCCTTATCAAGCAGGCTGTCACGGTACCGGTCAACATAGTGTATAAGCACTCTTCGCCAGAGCGAAAGGTGGAAGGCGCCACACTCGCCGGACTGCGTGAGTATATCCACGGCAAGCGACAGGCTAAGCTCGCTGCTCAGGAGGCTGCAAAGAACAGACCGCAGACGGAGCGCAAGGGTCCTGTGACAGGTCCATGGGCTACGGTGTTCCCTAACGGCGTGCGCCAGCTGACAATCTCAAACAAGTACCACATCGTGCACGATAATCCTGCATACCTCGGCGGTACCAACCTTGGCCTCACATCGCGCGAGAATGCGCTTGGAGTGCTCGGCACCTGCCTTACGCACATATCCGAAGGACAGGCAGCACTCCTTGACCTCGACATCGACTCACTGCGTGTGCAGGTGGAAGGCGAATGGGATCCGCGTGCGGGCCGCAAGGGCTTTGAAAACGAGCCAATCGCTCCGCAGAATCTCCGCGTGACTCTCTATGTGACCACGCCGGAACCTTACTCCGTGATACGCAAGTGGATTGATCAGACAGAGAACGTCTGCCCTATGTATAACGTATTCAAGGATACTCAGACCTTCGAGCACAAGATAGTAAGAGTGAAGAAGAAGTGATGATGGGGCTTTTAGTCGGCACGCGGCCTTTGTTAAAGCATAGCCAGTGCCGAGCAGAGGGTTGAGAGTTAAAAGTAAAGGTTCATTTCAAATAAAAACATTTTGAAGAATTAAATATGAAGAATAATATAGTAGCAATAGCAATAGCCGCTCTGTCAATTAGTACTGCGGCACAGGCACAGGGACCACTCGACGTGTTCCGTACTAACGCCACGAAGCAAAGGCTTGAGCAGAACGCTCCATCACTGCGCGACCACCTGAAGCAGCGCAAGGTAGCCCTTGAGGCATGGAACGCTCTCAGTGCAAAAGACCTCAAGCCGGTAACGATAACAGCCAATGTGGTGGCAAAAAACCGCTCTGGCGTTCGCGAACTAAGGGTGCGCAACTTCCAGTATATAGGCGACTGCGGACAGAGCCACGGCGGACAGGACTCTGGGGTGGATACACCGACGACGGCACAGGCAGTGTTTGCCTCTGACCTTGCCGACAGCTACCTCAACCAGGCAGCGCTGCTCGGCATAGACATCGACTCGCTGACAATAGAGATTCACGGCCGTCCAGACAAAGAGCCTACAGGTCGCGTGGCTTATCCCCGCAACTTCCTCTATACCATATATATCGATTCACCTGCATCTGATGCAGAACTGGAGAAGCTGGCACAGCTGGCAGAGCAGAACTCCGTAGTGGCTACTCTCGTGAAGCAGGCGGTGACACCTCAGCTCACCATCGACCATAAGTGGTCTCCACGTGAGAAGAAGGTAGAGGGTGCAACGCTTGAAGGACTGCGTGAGTACATCCACGGCAAGCGCCAGGCCATATTGGCAAGCCGCGCAAAGTGGGAGGCTCTGAAGAACGACACCGCAGCACAGCGTCGCAACCGTGAGCGCAGTGCCACGAAGCGCGAACCACGCGGACCATGGGTAAAGGTGTTCCCTAACGGAGTACGCCAGCTGACGGTCAATGACAAGTACCTCATCCTTCATGACAACCCTGAGTACCTCGGCGGTACAAACGTAGGTATGACATCAATAGAAGGTGTACTTGGCATCCTCGGTACCTGTATCACTCACATATCATTGGGCCAGGCAGCAGAGCTCGACCTCGACGTTGACTCGGTATCGCTCACAGTAGAGGCAGAATGGAACCCGGTGGCAGGCCGCAAGGGACACGAGAAGGAATCCATAGCACTGCAGAACGTACGCTACACCCTTCACGCCCTGACCCCAGAGAGCGACGAGAAGATAAAGGAGTGGCTCAACCGCGTTGAAGGTATCTGCCCGATGTATAACCTCTTCAAGGACACGCAGACCTTTGAGCACCGCATAGTTCGCGGCAGTTTCAACCCATTTCCAGACGGAAAGAAGTAATAGAAATTTATAATCAAGGTTTTTCTTTTGTGGGAGCCATAACGGCATTCGTGCTATATGGCTTCCTTTGTGTTTTCATCAAATTTAGTGCGTTCAATGAGGGATATTGTAACAAAGTGTACCATAATGTTGTCAATGGTGAGTGTCTCTGCTTTTGCAATCAACAAAGAGCCTGTCGACTCTCTGCAACTAAGCATAGAGAGGGCACTTAAAGAACAACAACTTGGTGAGATTGTCGTAAATGGTAATGTGCCTATATACAAACTTACACATGAGGGGGTGCGTATAAACGTGAGTGGCACATTCCTGAGTCAGGCAGGCACTGCAGATGATGTGATACGTCACATACCTGGTATGTATAAGGTTGACAATGACAAATACAACTTATTTGGAAACGGTGAGCCGGTATTCTATATAGATGGAAGGTTGGTAAAGGATAATGCGGAGCTGAGTCAGTTGAAGTCGCAGGACATAGCTGCCATTACGTTGATAACCAATCCAGGAGCGAAGTATGATGCCTCTGTTGTTGCAGTGGTGCAGATAAAAACAGTGCGCAGGCAGGGTGAGGGGCTGAGTATGGATGAAAAACTTGTGTTGAGACAGTCTTGCAATACTGGCATAGATGAGCAATTCAGTCTGAACTATCGTCATAAAGGGGTTGATGTGTTCGGAATGTTCCGCTTCATGAAAGAGACAAACTATGATAAAAGTGAGCTGAACCAAGTGTCTGATGCTGGTACGTTGTGGCAGTTGAAGGAGAAGACAAACAATACTTTTGACATACATACCATACGGGCAAATGCAGGATTGAACTATGTAATTGATGCGGATAATTCTTTGGGGGTTCGATATGCGTGGACGCATTTTCCACACAAGGACGAGAGAGTGAACTTCAGCTCTGCTGTCATGAAAGACGGACAGCCGTATGACAATACGCAAAATACAGGACGTTTTGAATACTATGACAAACCTACTCAGGAACTCAGTGCCTACTATAGCGGTAAGGTAGCAGGGTGGAGCATGGATTTCAACGCCAGCTGGTGGCATAACAACCGTTCTAACGACGGCTTTTATCAAGAAACGAACGATGAGCACAGTGACCGCACACTTACTATCGGAAGCAAGAGCAAGTCAACCTTGTGGGCAACTAAGCTTGTGCTTGCTCATCCACTTATGGGCGGCAACCTGTCATTTGGAGCGGAATATACCAATACGAAACGTGAGCAGGTGAACACAAACCCTGAAGGGTATATAAAGTCGAGCAACACTACTCAGCGAAATTATACCGTGGCACCGTTTGTGGAGTATACACATCCGTTGAGTTTCGGCTCCGTCAGTGCCGGGGTGCGTTATGAGCACAACCATGACGACTATTACGATAATGGTGTCTTACAGAATAATGAGAGTCGCACATACAACCATTTCTTTCCGCATTTATCACTGCAAACTAAAATGGGACAGGTCAGCGGCACGCTGAGTTATGGAGTAAGCATCAGCAGGCCGTCTTACAGGGACCTCAGCGAGGCGGTGTATTATATCAATCAGTTTACGTTGCAGAAAGGCAACTGTTATCTGAAGCCTGCTATAGAAAATACTCTGCAGGCACAGGCTATATGGAAGAGGTGGACAGCGAAGGTAAGATACAGTAACACCCGTGATGCTATATTCTACTGGATGGAGCCATTGCAAGATAATCCTGCCGTATCTGTAATGTCGCGCAGCAACTATCACAGTCTGAAGGCTGTCAATGCCTCTATAAGCTATGCTCCAAACGTAGGTTTGTGGCATCCTCAGCTTATGGTAATGATGTATAAGCAGTGGATGACGCTGCAAACCACAGATGCTGTTCAGCGTATGAACAAGCCGTTGTGTGTGTTTCAGTCTGCCAACACGTTCAAGTTCTCTAAGTCACTTAGTGCTGAAATGACACTTATGCTTATAAGTAAGGGTAACGAAAATAATGTGGAAAAAGACAATGTCACGTTGCATGCAAATGCCAGCATCACCAAGACGTTCCTCAATGATTGCCTTTCCATACGCTTGGCGGGTTATGACCTCTTTTATAGTCAAAAGCGTGCGGTTTTACGTTCAGAAAAGGTTGTCCTTACGAACCAGAACAAACGGGACAGCCGTTATGTCGAACTGACCTTGCGTTATACCTATAATCAGGCAAAGAGCAAGTATAAAGGCACAGGGGCAGGGGCTGCGGAAAGACAAAGGTTTTCATAGAAACGTTAATTATTTAAGTTTCGCTTGTACTCAACTTCTTAGTCTTCAGGAGTAAAGAAGTAAAGGAGTTAAGACATTACCCTGGCTATTTGCTGTTTATTGACGAACCGAGGCTCATGCT
>DFLE01000012.1:53037-83859 GCA_002373375.1 Prevotellaceae bacterium UBA3627 | reverse complement strand
GCTCCATCTCGTCATAGTCAACACGACCGGTCTCTTTCTTGATGTTATATCCTATAGGACGATAGAGAATACCCGATGTGTTAACGAGTGAGCCGTGTGAGAGGTGACCACCGTGGTCGAGGTTAAGTCCCATGAAACAATCACCTGGCTTCAACACTGCAAGAAGTACGGCAGCGTTAGCCTGTGCACCAGAGTGAGGCTGCACGTTAGCATACTCTGCTCCGAAGAGCTTGCATGCGCGGTCAATGGCCAGTTGCTCTATCTGGTCCACTACCTGGCAACCGCCATAGTAACGGTGTCCGGGATAGCCCTCTGCATACTTGTTTGTGCAGTAAGAGCCCATAGCCTCCATTACCTGCTCGCTTACGAAGTTCTCTGAAGCGATAAGTTCAATACCTTTCAGCTGACGCTGATGCTCGTTCTCGATGAGGTCGAATATCTTCTGATCTCTTTCCATTGTATATAAGTGTTATATTGTTATTCTTATAAAAGTTCTAATATATATAAGGTGTATTACACATTATTATATATGGTGTTAGTCCTTAGGACGAATATTCATGGCCTGCAGTTGTACTGCTACCTCGTCGTTGATGCGCTGGCCAAACTCCTGCATGCTCATTACAGCCTGTTCGCCACCACCCTGTTGACGCATAGCCACTGTACCGTCAGCAGCTTCCTTCTCACCAACGATAACCATATAAGGAATACGCTTAATCTCGTTGTCGCGCACCTTACGTCCTATCTTCTCATTACGATTGTCAACTATAGAACGTACGCCTACGGTAGCGAGGTAGTCCTGTACCTTTTCTGCATAGTCGTTATATTTCTCTGAGATAGGAAGGATAGCAACCTGCTCTGGTGTGAGCCACAATGGGAAATGACCTGCTGTATGCTCTATCAGCACGGCAACGAAACGCTCCATAGAACCGAATGGTGCACGGTGTATCATTACTGGGCGCTGCTTTGTGTTGTCATCTGCTGTGTACTCCAACTCAAAACGCTGTGGCAGGTTATAGTCAACCTGTATAGTTCCCAGCTGCCAACGTCTGCCGATAGCATCCTTTACCATACAGTCAAGCTTAGGACCGTAGAAAGCTGCCTCGCCAGTCTCCTTGCGGGCATTCAGACCACGCTCAGCACATGCATCGATGATAGCCTGCTCAGCGGAAGCCCACATCTCGTCGCTACCGATATACTTCTCTTTGTCCTCAGGGTCACGCAAAGAAATCTGGAACTCTACCTGGTCATCCTTGAATCCGAAGATAGAGAATACGGCCTGTATGATGTCAAGTACGCGCAGGAACTCCTGTTTTACCTGGTCAGGACGACAGAATATATGTGCATCGTCCTGTGTGAAAGAGCGTACACGTGTCAATCCGTGTAACTCACCTGACTGCTCATAGCGATACACTGTACCGAACTCTGCACAACGGAAAGGCAATTCACGGTATGAACGAGGCTTAGAGGCGAATATCTCACAATGATGAGGACAGTTCATAGGCTTCAGCATGTACTCCTCGTCTTCCTCCGGTGTGTGTATCGGTTGGAAAGAGTCTTTACCATAGTGAGCCCAGTGACCTGATGTGACATAAAGGTTCTTTGAGCCTATGTGAGGTGTGATAACCTCCTGATAGCCGAAACGCTTCTGTATGGTGCGGAGCATCTCTTGCAGGCGCAGACGTAAATCTGTTCCCTTTGGCAACCATATAGGCAGACCTTTACCTACACGCTCGGAGAACATAAACAGTTCCATCTCCTTGCCTATCTTACGATGGTCACGCTTCTTTGCCTCCTCAAGCATTACAAGGTACTCGTCAAGCATTTTCTTCTTAGGGAAGGAAATACCATAAAGTCTTTGCAGCTGAGCCTTTGTTGCGTCACCACGCCAGAAAGCACCGGCGATGCTTGTCAGTTTAATGGCTTTGATGATGCCAGTGCTGACGATATGAGGTCCCTTACAGAGGTCTGTGAAGCAACCCTGTGTATATGTGGTGATAGAACCATCCTCAAGATCCTGCTCAATGTGTTCTACCTTGTATGTCTGTCCAGCGGCAGCAAACTGTTTTACAGCGTCGGCCTTGCTGACCTCCTTGCGTACCACAGCCTCGTCCTTGCGAGCGAGTTCAAGCATTTTGTCCTCTATCTTCTTGAAGTCGCCCTCCTTGATCATCTCACCGTTAGGCAACAATACATCATAGAAGAAACCTGCTTCAATGGCAGGACCGAATCCGAACTGTATTCCCGGATATAACTCTTGCAAGGCTTCTGCCAGCAAGTGGGCCGAGGTGTGCCAAAAAGCGTGTTTGCCCTCTTCGTCCTCAAAACGATAGAGTGCTATTTTTGCGTCCTCATTGATAGGACGGTTAAGTTCAGTTGTCTCACCGTTTACACCACACGCTACAACGTTGCGTGCCAAGGCAGGTGATATGCTCTCAGCAATCTGTAGACCTGTTACGCCATTTTCGTATTCGCGTACAGAGCCGTCAGGAAATGTTATCTTAACCATTTTTATATATTAATTTATTTCTATTCTTCTTCTGTAACCACAGTGCCTTGCGTCGTTCATAATCGTCACGGTGGTTTTCCAAATAGTTGTCAGCCATTATTCTTTGTATTTTGAATAGATGACACTTATTTTTATATTGTCACTGTCGGTATCACCCTTTTTCAGCTTTGTGGAGTTGAATGCCATGGTGTGCGTAACCTTAGTAAGTACGCTTGCTGTGGTTGATACCGTTGAGTATGATGTCTCTACAGGTATAAGTGTGACCTTGTTCCAGTTTGGCGATAAAGTCTCGCCGGCAGCTTCTGCTTTCTTCTTTATCTCGTTCATCTTAGATATCAGCAGTGAGATGTTGCCAAATGTATATCCATTTGTAGATGAAGAGTAGGTAGCAATATATGACTGTCTGAAATCAGCCACCTTCATATTATCAAAGAAAGATGCCACGCTGTCTGTCGGTACCATCAATATAGTGCCGGGAATGGCCAATGTGTATTCGTCGTTATATTCGCTTGTGTTGACACGTGGCAAGAACAAGCGTGCGGTGTTGACCGTGTCATTCTCGTGTCCAGACATGATGTCTTCTACAGGAAGAGTCAATTCCGTAAATATGCCTGCAGGAGACTTGATATATGTACAGCTGTTGTCATTAAGCAGACTGTTCAGAGTCTCTGTGTTCTGCAATATGGTCGTCTTCTGTAATATCTCCTCGGTGCCTGCGAAAGAAGAATAGAGATTTACGGTAGTACCTTCGTCATCAATAACACCTGTGAAATAGACAATGATTTGTGAAAGAATAGTGCTTGCTATGTTGCCGATGCCTCCCTCATTTTTGATATAGAAGCCAGGACAAATGTCATGTATGAACTTATATGTGTTCAGATAGCTCTCTCTGTGAGCTGGGTCATAGAAGTTGCGCATCAGGTATGTACCATAGTTGTCATACTCGTTGCCATCCTTGTCTATGTAAGGGTCATTAAGAGATATGCTTATCCTGTTGCTGAATTTTGAAGAAGAACGCTGTGAGTCTGAATATACTCTGTTAGATGTGGTATATGCCATCTGAGAGTGTACGCTTCCTATGCCTGTGCGTATCATGCCCTCATCCTCAGGGTTAAAGTCTGAGGCGTATGTTATATTCTCCTCATACGGAGTTTCCAGCTCATTTGCAGATATTTTCATCAGCGCAAGGGAATCGCCCAAGGCATTTGATATATATATAATGAGAGAACAAGAGTCTGCTTTTATTTGCTTGTATTTAGCAATGTTCTGGTCATAGTCCTCTGGATTTATATATATGGAGTCGATACTTGGAAACTGCATTTTGCCCATCGCACGAAACTGTGTCATGTAGTTACATGTGATGTAGTTGCCAGTCTCGATATCTTTTATCCTTCCGAGATAGCCTGTCCTTGACCTTGAAACAACATTGTTGGCTGCTACAGAGTTGGAACTTACGTTAAATTCCTTAGAAGCAACATATACCACGTCAGCATCGTCAGTGAGTGATATACCAAGTGTATCGGTGGTGTCATTACATGATACCGTTGCTATCGTCAAAGATGCCAGAAGGAGTAAAGAATATGATTTATTAAAGAGATTCATAGAAGTCGATATAGTCTTTAGCAAAGTTCTCACCACTATGTTTAATCATCTTTATGGATGATTGCTGTGCATAGTCCAAAGTTTGTTGTGATATGTTTTGTGAGACAGCTATCAGTCCGTCAGAGTTGTCTATAGCTATCTTTGCCAATTCATTGCTGTCAATCTTGTCATTGTATTTGCTGAGAGTGTCAAGCGTGACACCATCGTACAACATACACTGCTTGAAGTTGTCATTGAAAGGAGTGGCAATGTCATTGTCAAAGAGTGATGTCACAACCTTGATGTCTTTCAGCTCGTCGTCATTGTTGTACGCATGCTTCAAGAACAGAGGAATCAGTTGCGTCATCTGTCCTTGGCAATGTATGATGTCAGGTGTCCAGCGGAGCTTCTTGATGGTCTCTATCACGCCTCTTGCGAAAAAGACTATTCTTTCCCCGTTGTCCTTGTATGGAGTGCCGTCATTATCATACATCTGGCCTTTGCGTGCGAAGAATTCTTCGTTGTCTATGAAATACACTTGCACTTTTGTCCCGCTGATGCTTGCCACCTTGATTATCAGAGGGTAGTCATTGTCGTCTATTGTGATGTTTGTACCAGAGAGTCGAATGACTTCGTGCAGTTGCCCGCGACGCTCGTTGATGTTACCCCATCTTGGCATAAAGGTGCGTATCTCGCTGCCAGCCTCCTGTACTCGTTGTGGAACATACCTGCCCATAGTAGCCAGTTCTGTCTCTGCTACATAGGGAACGGTGTCTTGGTTTACAAAAAGAATTCTTTTCATTTTCTCGCTAAATTTTCTAATATACACACGTTATGTGCATAATTCGGATGCAAAGTTACAAAAAAATCCGCAAACTAATGGCATTTTTGCCAATAGTTTACGGAAAATTAACCTTATAAGTGCATTTTTGTACTATTCGAATGTCACAAGTGGGGTGTTTTCTTTCACTGCGTCACCTTCATTAACGAGTATGGCTTTTATTTTTCCATCACGTTCCGCGGTGAGGTTGTTATCCATTTTCATTGCTTCAAGCACAATGAGAGTATCACCCTCTTTCACCTCTAAACCGACCTTAACTGGTATGTCCACGATAGTGCCTGGCAGAGGGGAGCGCAGTGCATCCTGTAAATCATCTTTTTCTCCTGTCTTGGGTGTGGATGCAGGTGCTTTTACCACCACTTTTCTTTCTTTCTTCGGCTCAGGTACCAATGCAACGTCGTATGTCTCGCCGTTTACAGTGACCGGGGATATGCCGTCTTTGCGTTCTCCAACGCTTACGGTGTATTCCTTGCCGTTAATGATATATTTATATTCTTTCATTTATTTGTCATTCCCGCTTGCTTTGATGCCCATTCTGAGTTGCGAGGGGTAATGGTAAGTGTGCCAGACTCATAGTCGTGCATGTTATACCCCTGTTCATCATGCAGGGCCATCGCTATAGCTGCGTATATTTCGTTATTCATTATTATTCCTTGTTCTTTATTCTTTATACCTTTTGCCTCCGGCTGCTACATAGGTATGCATCCATGTTTCTTAGCCGGTAGGCTCTGTCGCTTAGTGGCGAGCTGTGCCAATGCGCGGCAGATACGGAAACGGGTGTTGCGCGGCTCTATCACGTCATCAATATATCCGAACTGTGCCGCCTGGTACGGATTGGCAAACAGTTCTGAGTACTCTGCTTCCTTCTCTGCGAGGAAAGCCTTTACGTCGCCTCCCTCTTCTTTTACCTGTTTTGCGCCCTTTGCCTGTAATACGGCTACAGCACCGGCAGCACCCATCACTGCAATCTCTGCTGACGGCCATGCGAAGTTTATGTCAGCGCGTAACTGCTTACATCCCATTACGATATGAGAGCCTCCGTATGACTTGCGCAGTGTCACTGTAACCTTAGGTACTGTGGCCTCTCCGTAAGCGTAAAGCAATTTTGCTCCATGCAGTATGACAGCGTTGTACTCCTGGCCGGTGCCTGGCAGGAAGCCTGGTACGTCCACCAGTGATACTATAGGGATATTGAAAGCATCACAGAAACGCACGAACCTCGCACCCTTTCTTGAAGCGTTAACGTCAAGTACTCCGGCGTATGCCGACGGCTGGTTTGCAACGATGCCCACTGACTGCCCGTTGAAGCGTGCGAAACCGATGATGATGTTTTTGGCAAACTTTGGCTGCACCTCAAAGAACTCGCCGTTGTCCGTGATAGCCGCTATCACTTTGTACATGTCGTATGCTTGGTTAGGATCCTCTGGTATTATCTCGTTGAGTGAGTCGTCAACGCGGTTAACAGGGTCTGTGCACTCCTTGCGCGGAGCCTCCTCCATGTTGTTTGACGGAATGTATGATATAAGGGTCTTAATCATCTCTATGCCCTCTTCCTCCGTCTTTGCGGTGAAGTGAGTAACACCAGACTTAGAGCTGTGTACAGACGCGCCTCCGAGGTGCTCGGCATCAACGTCCTCGCCTGTCACTGTCTTGACTACGGCAGGACCGGTAAGGAACATATATGAGGTACCCTCCATCATCAGCGTGAAGTCTGTCAGTGCTGGGGAATATACCGCACCACCTGCGCATGGACCATAAATCATGGAAATCTGTGGTACCACACCAGAGGCAAGTATGTTGCGCTCAAATATCTCTCCATATCCGGCAAGGGCGTCAATACCCTCCTGTATGCGTGCGCCGCCAGAGTCATTAATGCCGATGCATGGTGCTCCCATAGTCATGGCAAGGTCCATTACCTTGCATATCTTCTCCGACATGGTCTTTGACAGTGAGCCGCCGTTAACGGTAAAGTCTTGTGCAAAGACATACACCAGGCGTCCGTCTATTGTGCCTGAGCCTACCACAACGCCATCACCGGGATATTGCTTCTTCTCCATGCCGAAGTTATGGCAGCGGTGCAGCTTGAACATATCATACTCCTCAAACGAGCCTTCGTCAAGCAACATGTTGATGCGCTCCCTTGCTGTGTATTTACCACGGGCATGCTGTTTCTCGATGGCTTTCTCTCCGCCTCCGAGGAATGCCTGCTCACGCTTCTCTATAAGTTTCTTTATTTTTTGTGATTGTATAGACATTTCTTTGATAATTAATAATAAATAATTAATACGAAAGTTTCGCCATTACTTCGCTGGCCGCGCCGTTTCGCTTGTCGAAACATTTATGCTTGAGTTTGTCTCAAAACTTCTTGAGTCCTCAGAAGTTAAGAAGTTAAGGAGTTAAGACAAATGTGTTGTGACTTTTATTTCTTCGGCTCACATAGCTCTGTGAGTATTCCCGCCGTTGACTTCGGGTGCAGGAATCCTATCATCATCTGCTCAGCGCCTGGGCGCGGTGCTTTGTCTATCAGCCTTATCTCTTTGCTCTCACATTCCATCAGTGCCTCTTGTACTCCGTCTTCCACGGCGAAAGCCACGTGGTGTACGCCCTTGCCTCCTTTCTCAAGCCATTTTGCTACGGCAGAGTCAGGGGATGTCGGTTCCAGCAGTTCCAGTTTTACCTCGCCAACCTTTAGAAAGGCTGTCTTCACTTTTTGGTCGGCTACCTCCTCTATGGCGTAGCATTTCAGTCCCAATACATTCTCAAAATAAGGCAATACGGCGTCAATGCTCTCCACGCCTATGCCGAGGTGGTCAATTCTTGATATTTTCATATTGTTAGATTGATTAGTATTATTATGTTGATTAGTATAAGTGTCGTTTTAGCTGAAGAATCCTAACAGTGTGCCGGCAGCTACGGCAGAGCCTATCACTCCAGCCACATTCGGACCCATGGCGTGCATCAACAGATAGTTGTGCCTGTCATATTCCAGTCCGAGGTTGTTGGAAATACGTGCCGCCATAGGCACGGCACTCACGCCAGCATTGCCGATAAGTGGATTTATCTTGTTGTCTTTCTTGAGGAACAAGTTCATGATTTTAACGAATATCACACCGCTGGCAGTTGCAATGACAAAGGCAAATGCACCCAGTACGAAAATCTTTATCGTGCTGACAGTGAGGAATTCTGACGCTTGTGTAGAGCATCCCACGGTCAGACCGAGTAGTATCACTACGATATCGTTAAGTGCAGAAGACGCTGTTTTTGCGAGTCGTGATGTCTTGCCGCTTTCCTTCAGCAGGTTGCCGAAGAAGAGCATACCGAGCAATGGCAGTCCCGACGGAACGATGAACGTAGTCAGCAGCAGTCCGATGATGGGGAAAAGTATGCGCTCCGTCTGCGACACCTTACGTCCTGGCTTCATCTTTATCACACGCTCCTTGTCAGTGGTGAGCAGTCTCATGATAAAAGGCTGTATCACTGGTACCAGTGCCATATATGAATATGCGCAAACGGCTACAGCACCCATAAGCTGCGGACAAAGCTTTCCTGAGAGGAAAATAGCTGTGGGGCCGTCTGCTCCGCCTATGATGGCTATGCTGGCTGCCTGGTTGGGGTCAAAGCCGAGGTATAGCGCTGTCATATAAGCACCGAATATGCCAAACTGTGCCGCAGCACCTATAAGTATGAGCTTGGGATTACTTATAAGGGCTGAGAAGTCGGTCATGGCTCCTATGCCGAGAAATACCAATGGTGGATACCAGCCGCCGCGTACTCCTTGATAGAATATGTTGAGTACGGAATTTTCTTCATACAGTCCTATCTCCAGTCCAGCATCAGTCTTGAAGGGGATATTGCCAAGTATGATACCCAGACCTATGGGTATCAGCAGCAGTGGCTCAAAGTCTTTCTTTATGGCAAGCCATATCAGTAGTGCTCCCACGCAAATCATGAGTAGATTGCCCACCGAGGCATTGGCGAACCCTGTATATGAGAGAAATTCATTAAGGTTGTTTATTATAAATTCTGTCATAGCATGGTAATGAGTAAAGATTAATGTGTAAGGAATAATGATTAATGGAGAATGTGTAAAGGGTAACGAGATGTCAGGCTATCGTCACCAGTACCGCTCCCTCCATCACAGAGTCTCCTGCATTGACCATCACTGATGTAACCGTGCCGGCGGTCTCGGTCTCAATGTTGTTCTGCATTTTCATGGCTTCGAGTACCACCACGGTGTCACCGGCGGCTACCGCATCGCCTACCTTCACGGCTACAGATGTCACGGTGCCGGGCAGTGGTGAGCATATCTTCGTTCCCTCGCCGGCCTTTACCGGTTCTGGTGTTTTTGCCGGTTCCGGTGCACTGCCTGTGACGGGAGCCGCCACGGGCTTCACGGCCTTTGCCCTGTTGAATGTCTTTCCTGTTGAGATTGGTTCCTTCATCTCAACTTCAAACTCCGTTCCGTTTACGGACACCTTTGCCAGCGTGCCCTCCACTTCTATGATGTCAACCTCGTAGTCAACGCCCTGTACAGTATAGTTGTATTTTGCCATATAGGTATATTGTTTAGATGTTATGGTTTATCATGGTGTTGTGCGCGCTCCATTCTGTATGGTGCGGCTTGATGGATATGATACCAGACTCCACGTCGTGTATGTCGTTGGCATATTGTCGCAGTGCGAGTGATATGACGGCTATGTATATCTCTTTGTCGCGTCCGCGCGTCTCAAATCCGTCTTGCAGTATGTTTGTCGTTACCTGTCTGACCTTCTCTATCTTCTTTGCCGTCTGCACAACGGGCTTGATAGGTTGCACGTTGGCTAACTTGCTGCGTCTGTCGGCAGTCCATCCGAAGATGAGGAAGAACACGTAGAGCAGCGCGAGGCACAGGAAGACGATACCCATGCACATGATGCTGATGCCAAAGCCGTGCGGGTCATCAAGTTTCAGTTGGTCTGACTTCATCGTCGCCGTAGAAGCCATGCTGTCCATGCTGTGACTTATGAGACACAGCATGGACAGCAGCAGTGGAAGGGCTTTTCTTTTCATATTATATTGTTTAAGTGTTACGGGATAAAGTTCGGTTGTCAGGCTGTTTATCCGCAGCACAGCAGTACTATCAGCTGCGCCGTGAATATTCTCAGGAACATACTCAGCGGATATACCGTGGAGTAGCCTATGGCTGGCGCGTCCTTCGGACAACTGGCGTTGGCGTATGCCAGTGCCGGCGGGTCTGTAGTGGCACCGGCCAGCATACCCATGATGGTGAAGTAGTTGAACTTGTATATCTTGCGTGCCACCGTTCCTACTATCAGCACCGGTATGATGGTGATAAGGAAGCCTGTCATCACGTACAGCAGTCCGTCACCTGCCACCACGGTGTCAACGAAGTTGGCTCCGGCCTTTATGCCCACGCTGGCGAGGAACAGCACCAAGCCTATCTCCCTCAGCATGAGGTTTGCCGATGTCGTGGTGTATGTCACCAAGTGCATCTTGTAGCCGAAGCGGCCTATCAGTATCGCTATAATCAGCGGACCACCCGCTATACCCAGTTTCAGCGGCATGGGTATTCCCGGTACGGGGATAGGCAGACTGCCGAAGATGATACCCAGTATGATGCCCACGAAGATGGTGGCAATGTTAGGATGGTCAAGTCGTCTGATGGCATTGCCCAAGACTGACGATACGCGGTTGACAGACACCTGGTCGCCCACAACCATCAGCTTGTCGCCCACCTGCAGGGGCAGGTTAGAGCGTGCGAAGATGTCCATGCCCTGTCGCGTCACGCGTGTGACGTTCACGCCATACACGCTTGAGAAGTGCAGTTTGGCCAGTGTCTTGCCGTTTATCTCTGGTTTTGTTATCAGTATGCGGCGGCTTATCATCTGCTTCGTCTTCTCCTGCTCGGCAAACTCTGGCACAACGGTCTCATGACCTATGAATGCCTGTACCGCCTCAGCGTCCTGCTCGGAGCATACTATGTATATTTTGTCGCCCAGCTCAAGCGCGGTGGTGCTCTTAGGTATTATCAGCTGACCGTCGCGCAGTATGCGTGAGCATACGAAGTCGCGCTTCATGAAGTCGTGTATCTCAAGCATCGTGTGGCCGGTCAGAAACTGGTTCTCCACTATGATATGCATCAGGTGTGGCTTAGTGGCGTCGTTCACCTCCTGCTCCTCCAGCTCGTCCTCCTCCTTCTGCATCTTCACCTTACATATATAGCGTATGGCTATGGTGCCTCCGATGATGCCGAGTACACCGAGAGGATAAGCGCAGGCATAGCCGTTGGCTATGGCTGGTGTGTTGCCGCCCATGATAGAACTGAGCGCCTCCTGAGCCGCACCGAGACCCGGGGTGTTGGTTACAGCACCATACAATACACCTACCATCATTGGCAGGTTGTTGGGGTCAGAGGTGTTGAAGAATGAGAAGTAGCATACGAACATCACGGCGATGTTGAGCAGTATCAGTGATGTGGCAAGCAGGTTAAGCGTCACGCCGCCCTCCTTGAAGTTAGAGAAGAAGCCCGGACCTACCTGCAGGCCTATCATAAAGACAAAGAGCACAAGACCGAAGTCCTGCATGAATGTAAGTGTGGGCAGTGGAGCCGTGAACCCTAAGTGTCCGGCCACGATGCCTGCGAACAGTACGAAGGTCACACCGAGTGATATACCTCCGATTTTTATTTTTCCGAGGTACACACCTATTGCTATTACTATAGCATAGAGCAGTGCTATGTGAGCCATGCTATCAGTGTTGGTGAATAGAGAAAGTAACCAATCCATTTTTGGCTTTTATGTTATTTTTCAGGTTCTGTGCCGGTTGTGCCGACTTATAATATAGTATTAGTATCTGCAAAGGTATGCAATTTTCTTCAAACCACAAAATGATTATTCAACTTTTCGTCGCATAAAATGGTTATTTTGGTTATTTTGGCAAAACGTGGCGTACATACCTTATATAATCTCTTTGATCTTTTCCCTGCCTATTACTTCTGCGCAGGTGAAGAGCGCGGTCATCGTCACACCGTGCAGTCCGTGCAGCATGAGGTTCTGACCCGTCATCAGCAGGTTGGGTACAGGCGTGCGTGGTGTGAGTATCGTCATCATTGGCATGGCGGCATCTTTCCTTATGCCGTATGCGGTACCCTGTGGCGTGAGGTTGTAGTCACGGTAGGTCAGTGGGGTAGAGGTGTATATCTGCTCCACCATAGCGCTCAGACCTGGTATCTCTGTCTCTGCCAACCTTATGCACTCCTCGGCCTTGGCTTGCTTGAAGGCCTTGTAGTCCTCGCCGCGGTGTCCCACGGTGGTGTCGGCCCATCGCTCCACTTCAGTCCACAGCATTGGCGTGAGTATGTCCAGCTGGTCGTCGGCGCAGGGGCATGACACCAGCACGCCCTTGCCTCTCTGCCCCGGCTCTGACATCTGCCATACGTCGGGTGTGGAGTAGATGTATTTGTTATGGTTGAGATAGGGCAGTGAGCCTTTCTTCAGTTTCAGTGACACGGTGAACATACCGTAGGTATTCTCCAGCCTTGCCATGCGCTTCTTGTATATGTTGCGCATCAGCGTACTCTCCTTTACAAGTGAGCAGGTGAGTGCGGGGTGCGCGTTAGAGATAAATGTGTCCGCCTCATACCTCTCGCCATCGGCGCATACTGCGCATGTTATGCGTCCATCATGTTCTATCAGCTCTGTCACCTCACAGCCGGTCAATATCTCGCCGCCGTTGGCGCGTATGCCGTCAGCCAGCTTGCTCACGAGCATATTGCCGTCGCCTTTCAGACGCCAGCTGCTCTGTATGAAACTGCTGTTGCCGTGGGCGAAGGTGAAGAGCGGCAGCGTCTCCTTGTGCAGTTCCATCTTGAGCGACGCGCCTGACAGCACATTGATAAGTCGCTCGTCGCTGAATTTCTCGTGCAGCCACTCGTAGGCATTGGTGGAGAACATCCAGTCGGTCAACGAGTCCTCGGCGGCGGTGGGCTGCGTGAGGGCTTTCAGCTGGTCCTCGTCTGAGCGGCGCAGCATATCGGTGTACTCCCTTAGTGCCTCGCGCTCAGCAGGGAAATGGTGTGCCAGTTCCTCCGTGAAACTGTCATATCCCTCTGCGAAGCGGTATGTGTCGCCACAGATGGTGATGCGGTCAAAGCCGTTGCTGTCAAGGCGTTGCCATGGCAGGTCAAGCAGTCCGAGATACTTAAATGTATTGTGTAACGGTTGTCCCTCGGCCAGTCCGCCAACGTAGTGCAGACCAGTGTCGAAATGCGCTCCGCGGCGTGGATAGCTCTGCATACAACCGCCTGTCTGTTGTTGGCGCTCAAGGATAAGCACCCGCATACCATGCCGGCTCAGAATGTAACCACACTCCAAAGCACCGAGTCCCGAACCTATTATGAGAATATCGTATTTCATTCTTCTTTCTCAGTGTGCCGTTTTACAGTGCAAAGTTACGAAAAAAAACAATAATACAATCAAAAAAGGTCGTATTATTGCTATACAATTAAATGTGGATGTGTTGTTGCTTTGTAAATGACATTATGTAAGTGAAATTGCTGTTTTTGCTTACAAATTGACTTTTTTGAGACACTCAACCTGAAAACGCAAAATAGAGAAAAGAAACGCAGAAAACAGATGTCTGAATGTCATTGTTGGTGAAGTTTATCGCGTTTTGCATACTCTGCCAACGTGATTCGATAGCTTTCACACTCTGATTCGATAGCTTTCACAGTGTAAAACCTATGCTTTTACAGCGTGAAACCTATGCTTTTACGGCCATATTCATGCTTTTTCTCAATCTTGAGAACAATCCCGATGCTGATTATCAGTGAGTTACGTACTTCGCTGAAAAACGCATGTACGAAAACAAATATCCGTTGCTGGATTCTATCGCAAGGAAATCGAGGTTGCGAAAATCAAAGTGTCACGAAATGTATCGAAATAACAGAAAAATGTCAGACATCTTATTTGTTATTGTTGAATATTTCCTCAAGCCTCCTTTCAAGTTCTTTGCGGCTTGCAATCCTGCGGGAGAGGATGGTGCCGTCGGGGGCAAAGAGAATCTTATGGGGAATCCCTGTCACTCCATAGATGCTCATGGGCTTGGATTCGTAAATCTGGGGAAACGGGATGCCCAATTTCTGCACGACGCTGTCGGATTTCTCTGGGGTGTCTCTGACGGTGATTCCGATTACCTTCAGCCCTTTGTCCTTGTATTTCTCGTACAAGGCAATGATATGGGGCATGTCAGCCGTGCAAGGCCCGCACCACGATGCCCAGAAATCAGCAAGCACATAGTTGCCTCGCCCCACGAAGTCGGAAATGGCGGTCGGCTTGCCATCAGGAGAAACGCCCGTGAGTTCCTTGAACATCTTGCCTTCATCTGTTTCCTGCATCAGCATAAGAAGCTCTTTCAGCCTGGCCATCTTAGGACTTGCCTGTAAGTCGGGGGACAGCTTCTCTATAAGTCCAATTGATTCGGTTGACGTGAATAATGCCTTGGATTGCCCGATAAGAAATGGAGACAGTGGATGGTCTGGATGGTTGCTGACAATACGTCTCACCACTTCGCACATCTTCTTGACGTATGTGTCGTAGTCTATATCCGTATTGTTCTGCACCTCGAGTACGGCCATCAGTTCGTCATTCATCGGTGTGCCTCCAGTCCGTATGAGGTACGCCAAGTCCAAATCAACCGTGAGATTTACGGTGCCGCTTTCCAGAACAAAAAAGGATATCCATCCGCGTCTGCCTGATTTGCTAATAGCGCAGATGGCAGGTTCGTCAAGTGTTCCGCTTGTAGGGATGATGTTCCCGTCTTTGACTTGCAGCGTCGCTATTTTTCTCTGTTTCTCTGTATCGATGACATTCAGCGTATCAGTCGGTGCGGCATTTGCCACCGTTCCTTCTATTCTCCAAGTGAATGTCTGTGCCAGCCCCGTCATTGTGACAAGTGCGAGCAGGATGGTGATGATGACTTTTTTGTTCATATAAAAGGTTTATATAATCCGTTGCAAAAGTAATAAAAAAAAAAACATTCTTGCAAGCAGAATTACTACTGAGCGTAAAATTTATTTGGGTGAAATTACTACTGAGCGTAAAATTTATTTAGGCAAAACTACTACTGAGCGTAAAATCCGGGTGTTCTTTGGTATATGTCAGTATAGTTCGTCGAGGTTCTTCATGGTGAACCAAATGCCTTTGACATTGAGATAGTGTCTCATAGCGCTTATAAACTCTTCAACGAATGATATCGCAGCTGCATAGTGTGGACCTCCGAAACTGTTGCCAAAGTCCTTCTTGTAAACAAACACCGTACCGGGGTTGTATTTAGCATTAGAGTTTGAGGTTATGATGTTTAAACCATTGTCTTTTAGAAAGTCCGCAAGTTTCTCCGTATTCTCTACAGGTACGGAGTCGTCAATAGTGCTTTGTACCAAGATGATACGTTCGTCACCGTGCGGTGTCCAACCTTTAGTAAGATTATCATCCTCCAGTGCCACGATGAACTTCTTTGACAGGTCGCTGTTAAAATCGCACATGGCAGGTGTGAACCAGTCGGATATGGTTTGGGAGTTCGTGAGATTTTTGTTCAATACATCGATTGAATATTTCTTACTTAGCAGGTATGGTTCTATTCTGTCGCAAGTTGGCTCAAGGAACAAGTCGCTGTATTCTGCTCCGATGTTGTAGAACTCATTAAATGCTACGAGGGAGCTTATCACCGTTGACGGCATTGTGGTGGTATTTAACTCAACGAGTCTGCGGTATGTCTCGGCCATATCATAAGGACCACCTCCTGCTATGGTATGGGTAATCTTAATGTCGGGATACTTCTCTGCACATAGTCGTACTACACCGATGGCGGTCTGGCCTCCCTGGGAGTACCCCATGTTAAACAGGTAATCATCCAGCGTGTAACCGTTCTTTTTCAGTATGTCGTGTACTGCAATCAGCGCATCTACTGATGCTTGTGCATTGGCGCGTGATATGCAGTAAGGCTGATTCTTATCGTTGGTGCTGCCAAAACCGTAACCATCTGCAGCAACAGTCACCAGGTTGATTCCAGACAGTTTGGAGACAACGGTTATGTTGCCCCTTGACGGACACTGGTCTTCGCGATTTATGGTAAAGCGGTTGTACAGCAAGGTACCCTTCAGGTGCTTGGTGGTCACCTCATCGCCGATGGCAAAGATACCAGAGAGAGTGACGGGGTTACCATAAGGGTCCTGTGACGGATATTCTATATTGAAGATGGTAGTGCCGTTCTTATCATCATGGTATGACTTGGTGATGCGTGCATCTTCAATCTTTAGTTCTTGATATGTAGCTACATCATTATCATCATTGTTGCATGATGACAAAAATATCGTAACTGATATCATACATGACACCAGAGTTACCAGTAAGTATTTCTGTCTTGTAAAATCCATAATCTTGTAGGTGTGCAAGCAGCGTATTTTTTGTTTATGTTATCCCTTACTATTCCACAGTCTGAAGATGGCTGGCTGGACAACGTATGACAGTACTACGGCGGAAATCATGCCTACGAGAGTGGCGAAGCCCACTGACTTGATGGCAGGGTGGTTGGCCACGAGCATTGATGCCACGGTGACGATGAGGATGAAGGCAGAGAAGAAGATGGCGGTCTTGTGGTATGCAAGTACTGAGGTGCCTTTCTCCTGACTGTCGCTTATCAGTCCGTTCATGATGAAGATGCTGTAGTCCACGCCGATACCGAAGATAAACGTCGATATGATGATGTTGATAAGGTTGAAGCGTATGCCGAAGATTGCCATCGCACCAAGCACTATCAGCCATGAGAGCAGGATAGGGGCAAAGCCCAGTATGGTGTGTTTGATGTTGAAGTGGAAACTGAGCAGCAGCACCACGAACACAAACGCCATGCTCACCCACTGAAGTACGTTGAAGTCGTTGTTGAGGTCGTTCAGTCCGTCGGTGGTGTAGTAGTAGGTGTCGAGCACCAGCATGTTTGGCTGTGTGGCTATGGCATCGCAGATGCGGTTGTAGTCGGTGTCCTTGCCACGTATGGAGTCGTTGGTGCAGCGTACGGAGGTGAAGCAGAGATAGTCGCCTGCGGCAGTCTGCTCCATCAGCGTTGACTGATAGCCTGGTGGTATAATGTCCGCCTCATAGAGTGGGGTAGGGGTGTACTCGGCTGTGGCGAGGTCGAAGAACGGAGCAAAGCCGTCGGCAGTCAGTCCTGCCTGTGATGCCGTTGCACTGATGAGGCTGCGCACCTTTGCAAGGCGCTCTGGTGTCCAGTAGCTATGCCATGCGTCGATGCGCTTCTGCTGCTCTGCTACTGGTACGAAGATGACGTTAGTGCGTGTGTAGTCTTTCACCAGTCCGAGTTTCTGCAGTGAGTCAAGCTTGGCAGACAACAGGGTGAAGTTCTGCAACGCCTCCTCCATGGTCTTGCCCTGTGAGGCAAAGTATTTAGATTTATCCTCAGTGTATGTCTTGTCGCGCAGCAACTTCTCTGAGTATTCAGTATTGTCGGCGAGATATCCGAGGTTGCTCATGTCAGCGTCAAAGTCAGTGCCTTTTATGATGTATGCAACTATGCAGACTATGGTGACAGCGCCGATGATGTAGAGCAACGGCTTCTTCTGGTCAAATGGATAGTTGTTTACCTTGTCTATGAAAGCAAACGCCTTCTTGTTTACACGGTTCTTCTCAAGCGGCAGCAGATGAGGCAGGTATATCAGTGCGAACACCGTGGTGCCGACGATGGCGAAGGCAGCGAAGAGTCCGAAGTCTTGCAAGAGGTCGGTCTTTATGAAAATCAGTCCCATGAAAGAGCCTATGGTGGTGAGGCAGCCCAGCAGCACGGGTTTAGTCTCGTCGCGCAGCACCTGCTCAGGGTCACTAACGTATTTATAGTGTGTCATGATGTGGAGCACGTAGCTCATAGCCACACCGAGCACTACGGCACCGATGCCGAGAGCAAGCAGGGAGAACTGACCTTTGATGAAATACATCAGCGACAGTCCGAAGAGAGTGCCGAATACTACCGGCAGTATGAGCAGGGGGATGGTGTTCCAGTTGCGCATGCACAGGAAAAGTACCAACAGTACAATGATGAGCGACCCGGCAATGGTGGTGGTGAGGTCGTTCTTGATAGTAGAAGAGTTGTAGTAGCCGCTGGCAGGAGTGCCGTGATAGCTTATCTTCACTCCTGGATGTGCCTGTGCAAAAGCGTCAATGAGTTCGTTCAGGTTCTCGAAGAGCTCAGAGCCCTGTCCAGTGTTTGTCGCAGAGAACTGAGGTGATATGAAAGCCACGCACACCGTGGAGTCAGGCACGAAGAAATGTCCGTCTATAGTCTTGTAGCTTCCGCCGGTGGCTTGCATCAGCGGAGCCATCTGCTGCATCAGTACGTTGCGCATACCGATAGGGTCGCTCTGTATCAGTTCGGGGAACATCTCGCCGAACTCGCTCTGCATGTCTTCCGCGTTCTGTGTCATCTGTTGGCGCATGTGGTCAACGGTGAGCAGGGTATCGAAGGCAGCGTAAGCTGAAGTGTCGATATATGCAGGCAGGTTCTCTTGCATGAAGGCAATGCCGTCGAGCATGAGGTCCTCAGGAATGTTATAGAATATGTCGCCTATTACGCGCAGTGTGGAGTCCTTGGCATTATCGCGGGCCATGAGAGAGTCCACGAACTCATCACATACGGCGGTTAGGGTATCGGGGTCAGCACCCTTCTTAGCCTCAAAGAGCAGGAAAGTCTTATCCTTGATGCGCAGGTCAGCGAACGCCATCTTCGTAGTGCCATCAGGGTTCTTTGACGACGGCATCAGTTTGTTGAGGTCCTCCTCCAGATGTATCTGACTGGCGAAGAACCCTGTTACGGCGAAAAGCGCCGCCATAGACAGCCACATCTGCCACTGGTGCTTATGGAAATATCTGTAGATTGAAATGAAAAGTTTTGTCATCTGTTTATTCGTTTAATTAGATTTTAGATAGTATTCAAAAATTATATATATATTCCAAATAAAGATCCAACAGATAATGGGGGATAACGCAACTGTAACTTTGGGAAATCTCTTTATGAGATAACCAATAGAGACAGGTATAAAGAACATCCAATGCCCAGCATAAATATACACTTCTTCCAGTCCGAATCCACAAATGAGGTGTATCAGGATGTCAACACATAAGCACAGAGATATCATCCATAGGAATTGTTCTTTCCTGCCCTCAAATATACCTAATACTAAAAGTAAAACAAGAAAAAACTCCACGGCATAGTTTATCATCTTTGTCTTGCCTGAATATTTAACAATGACAGGACGTTCCTTGGCATAGGCATCCATAAAAGTATAGTCTCTGTGTATTTGTATACCTTCACCAAAAATGTTATCAACAATTGCATCCCAGCGTGATAGAGAGTTGTCTGTCCAATATACGAATTGTTCGTATGCAGCGCTGATTATGCTGTTGTCTTGTATGGGCGCATTTGTCAGTATAGGGGAGCCGACCCCGTTTTCCCTCCTCCATCTTTCGTTCTCCTCTTTGGGCGTTATGTGTGTGATTTTTTTTGTGTTCCAAATACTGTTCGCAATAAATTCAATTTTGTTTTTGTCTGTTATTCCTAATGTCTTTAACGAATCTACTACGCATTGTCTGTTGTAAATACTGTCATTGATTAGGGATTCTTTGTCTAATATTTCCCAAGACAAATCAGATTGCACCTTGGCGAAAGTTACTATTCCCAGAAGGGGAAATAATACTGCGGGAAATAGGTATCTCCAATTAAAAAAGCTCTTTTTTCTTGTAATAAGTGCGCAAGCATATACTTTTAAGCCGTTGCTTAATGTAATGCCTGATGTAAGTATAAATAAGATTATAGTTTGCCAAGTACTCAGTTTCTTGTTATTTCGTAATTTCTCTCCTGCAATCCATAGTGTAAGTAAGATGCAAAACATAGATGGACAGAAACTGTCTGGTACCATTACGGTAAGCATGATGTATCCCATTGAGAAAAACAAAGCACATAGGATGTTTGCCTGTCTTGGCGTTACTCCTACTATGTTGCGAAGTATCCTGAATAAAAATATAAATGAATATAAGGAACAGGTTACAAGTAGAACCGTTATTATAAGCATAGCGAAGTTTCTACCTGTAAATATTAAGAGCAATTCATTTAATTTGGCAAAAGGCCACATCATAAAGATAAACAAAGGGTGCCTGAATAATGGAGTCATGTGCCACCGTACTGTTTGAATATACATATATTCGTCAAAGCCAGAAACATTGAAATCAATGTTTAGGTCGCCCCATGTATATCTGAAGTGGTACAGACTGATAACATTCAGCAATATAATAAAAGCCAAAGCGAAGAGCGTAGGAATACGTTCCTCTTGTCGGATACCAAATATATACTTGATTTTCTCTAACATAACTTTGATTACGAGTGTTTTGCCCAATAGCACTCTGATTATTTAGTAATGGTGTATTTAATCTTGCCCTTGAGCTTTTGGTCTTTTACTGTAAGTATGATGCGGTACATGTGGTTGCCCCACATCTGTTGCAAGACGGGGTCAAGCAGGGTGCTGATGTCCTCTGACTGGGCGGTCAGTTGCTTGTCATCATATACTATGCGGTAATCACCGAGCTTGATGATGCCGTTGTTGTCAATCTGTGGTGCGGTGAGTGTCATGAGCATCAGTTGCGTGGGGGCCTCGTAGGTGTCGAGGCTGTAGTCCTCTGTCACTTCCACGCGTTTGCCGTTGCCTGTCTTTACGGTGCGCCTCCAGTAGTTTACCTTGGCTTCCTTAGGGTATGCCTTGCTGATATCGAGTGTCAGCTGACCGGGTTTATGGCTGATGACCTGTGCGGCATATTGCTTTCCGTCATGCTGGCTGACGCCGTTGATGCGCGGCAGGTTGTGGTAGTCGCTCTGCATGGTCCATATCTCATAGCGCTGCTTAGAGAAAGTCTTTGAGGTATAGGCACCGACACCTGGGTCTATGAGCAGAGGCTCATTGTCGGGATAGACGATGAACGAGCCTACGTCATTATGGTTGTGGCTCTCACCGTTGTTGCCGCCCTTCATGGCTACGAAAGGCTCACGGGCAGTCATTATCTGCAGGTCTGGCAGCCATACGTTTCTCAGTTCCGGCTCACGTGGCGTCTCCTTCAGAAAACTCTGTATGTGTTGCAGGAAGATGAGTTCACGAGCCAGTGACGGCCAGTTGCCGCTCTTGTCATAAAGATGGGCAGGGTGGGTGAGTATGTCGCTCTGCTTACCGACGTATGCGGCATACTGACGCATGGTCTTGTCGCCTGTATATAGTCCGAAGGGGTAGGCGATGTTTATGTTGAGCATGGCATGGTTGCCGTGAGCGTCAGCGAAGTTGACGGCATAGTCGTGCCCAATATACATCTTATATATATAGGCCTCCATATTCTTCAGTTTCTCGTTGCCGTCAGTCTGTTTCAGGAGATAGAGAGTCTCGAAGAGTGATGCTGCGGCACGGTCCCAGTAGTGTGGGCCCTCATCGCAACCGCCATCATCGGGATAGAGGTCGGTGAATGCCTGACAGGCTTTCCTTATCTGACCTATGGCATCGTTCTTCCTGTTCTCGTCATGTTCGCAAAACATTACGCATGCCAGCCAGTTGGAGCATATCCAAGGGTTCCAGTTCATGCCAGCCTTCTTCCACCAATAGTTGGTCTTTACCGCAGGTTGCAGTATGCGGCGTGCTATCTCATCGTCTATGCGGCGTGTTATCAATGGTGAGAAGCTGTCCAGTTCCTTTCCCAACACATAACGTGTCCATGCTATGAGTGATGCCGTCTCAGCATTGAAGAGGTCAACGGTTTGGTCTTCTGTGCGCGGCACCTCAGTCTTGTAATGAGCAGGCAATCCCCACCATGTTTCTTCCAGGGTGCTTTGCAAGCCGTTGATAATGTCGGGCAGGAACCTGCGCTGTCCCTCAATGACTTCAGCTAGAACCAAGGCAGCCAGCTGGCGGCGTTTCTCAAATAGCAGTCCTTCATAATTAGTGCGGTTGCCTGTCTTCTTGAACTCCGCAAAGGTAGCCGCAGGGAGACTGTGCCACTCCTTGCCCTTATACTGTTCGCCAAAACCGATGTAGTCCTTGCGCATGCTTTCAGGCACGGAGTCGCGCCAGAAAGTGTCGCCCCAGCGAGGCTGTGCAAAGATGTTAGTTGTCAGTATAAGAAATAATATGGTTGTGATAAATCTCTGTCTCATGAATTATGAAGTGTTCTGACTGTATGGTCGTGTTATGCAAGTGTTCCCTTGAAGTCCATATAGGACTGCTTGTCGTCGGCGATGTTTGCGACGACGAGGTAAGTGCCGTCTTCTTTAGCTGTGGCATTGACGGTGATTACGACCTCCGGGCATACGGTAGGTGTAGCTATGGCTGTCAGGCGGCATTGCTTAATGGCCTTGATGCGCAGGTCGCGACCTGTGAGCATCATGGCACACTCCTTGATGGTCTCGATGTTGCAGACGCCAGGACATACCGGGTCGCCGGGGAAGTGACCGTCATATACGTTACAGTCGGGCAGTATGGCAACGGTATATTTGCCGTTGTCACCGTCTTTTTCCTCTTTCAGTATCTTGTAGAATTTATCTTTTAGCAGCATGGTTATTCCTTTACAAAGATTTTCATAGTGGTGTCGGCATAGACCTCATCGTTGACTTTCGTCTCACCACGTATAATGGTAATGCCTTCCACCTCTGGGCCCATTGTGATGGTGGTAGTCAGTACGTCGCCAACCTTAGGGCGGTTATACAGGTGGAAGTTCTTTACCTCTCCGATATATCCCACCGGTGGCTCTGTGGCTCCGGCGCTGATAGCGTTATGGCCTGCGAAAGCAGAGGCAGACTGTGCTATGTGTTCTATGAGTCCGGGCTCAGCCATCAGTCCGTCTTCGTCAATGAAGAAGTTGTCATTGCGCACGGTGAGTTGGCATGTAGCCTCGTCTCCATTAACGCACAACAGCTCGTCAACCATCATGATTGGCGAGCGTTGCGGTATGAGTTTCTTTATATCCATTTTATTGAACAAATGCAAAACATATAATGCATAATTCAGAATTAGCCGTAACAAATAGTATGTCTAATTATGAATTATGCATTATGAATTATGAATTAGCCTTATGCGTGAGCCTCAATATAGTCATACAGGTCATTGAATGTCTGTATCTTTGGAAGATCCTCTGCAGGAATCTTCACTCTATACTCTGTCTGGATTATAGCGACGAGGTCAACAAGTGACAGGCTATCAAGAGCAAGGGTGTTTTTGATGCTTGCATCAGGGGTGAGAGTGCTTTCTTCTACCTCAAATTCCTCTGCAAGTACAGAGTTTACTTTTGCAATGATTTCTTCTCGTGTCATAATTAATATTTTTTGATTTGTAATTAAAGATTCTTTATTATTAATGTAGAGTTCGTTCCACCAAAACCGAATGAGTTGGTAAGGAACATATCAAAGTTGGCAGACTTTGTCTCTGGTATGATGTTGATACAAGAGGTCTCCTCGTCTGGCTCGCTGAAGTTGATGTTGCCGGCAATGAAGCCGTTCTTCATCATCAGCATAGAGTAGATGGTCTCTGCAGCACCAGCAGCCCACATCTCATGACCGGTCTGTGACTTTGTAGATGTTACAGGAACCTTGTAGTCGCCGAATATCTGTGCTATTGCCATAGCCTCACGACCGTCACCTGCATGTGTAGATGTGGCGTGTGCGTTGATGTATCCAATCTGCTTAGGATCAATGCCGCCGTTCTTCAGCGCGAGCTCGAGTGAGCGGGCAGGTCCAGCCACGTTTGGAGTGGAGATATGGTCGCCGTTGCCTGAGAATCCCCAGCCAACAACCTCTGCGAGTATCGGTGCACCGCGCTTTACTGCATGCTCATAGCTCTCAAGTATTACGGTTGCGGCGCCACCGCCTGGCACAAGACCGTCACGGTTCTTGTCGAATGGACGTGATGCCTTTGTAGGCTCATCCTCACGTGTAGAGAATGCCTGTATGCCGTCGAATGATGCAATAGAGTACATGTTAGCCTCCTGTGCGCCACCACAGATTATGCAGTCCTGCAAACCGTTCTTAATCAGCAGGTATGCATTGCCTATAGCGAGTGAACTTGAAGCACAAGCTGCAGATGACGTGAGGTTGATGCCACGTAATTTGAACAGGCAGGCAAGGTTCATCGTCACGGTAGAGTTCATTGACTGGAAGATAGCACCAGAGCCACATGCGCTGGTATCCTTGAACTCACGGAACTTATCAAGCGCTTTCATCGTTGCCTCGGCAACAGAGTCATTACCGTAGATGATACCTACCTCATGGCTGTCAAGGAAGTCCTGGTCTATCTTGGCTGCCTCAAGGGCATCTTTTGTTGCCATATATGCGTACTGAGCCTCTTCTGGCATGAACTGACGCATGTTGCGTGCTACGAAAGGCTTTAGGTTAGGCATAGGCACATTGGCGCAGAGTGCAGAACGAAAACCTGCGTCTTTGCGCTCCTGTGAGAATATTATTCCACTCTTGCCCTCAAAAAGAGACTGGCGGACGTCATCAAGTGTCTGTCCAAGGCATGACCAGATGCCCATTCCTGTTATTACTACTCTGTTCATATTCTTGATTATGAATTAATCCTTGTTAATTATGCATCATGAATTTCCTTCACCCAGCACCTGCGACGTTTTACTGTCTTAGGGTTAAGGGGTTTCCATTGTGAAAGTTCGCGTATGTTTGTGTCAAGCTGCGGGTTGGTCTCACACCACTTTATGCCTTTCTTGTTGTATATCGGTATCAGGTGAGCAAACATAGCCGCATTGACACCCATACCCTGCATCTCTGGTTTTACGGCTATTATCATCAGCTGAGCCTTGTCCTGATGCCCGAACTTAAGGGCCTTGAGCAGGTGGAACCAACCGAATGGCAACAGTTTGCCTTTGCTCTTCTTTATTCCGTCAGAGATGTCGCGGCATGTCACGGCAATGCCTACCAGCTGTCCTTTGTCATCCTCCATTATCGGAACCATGTCCATATCTACGAGTGGCAGGAAGGTGTGTAACACATCGTCAGCCTGCTCTGGTGAGAATGGCGCAAAGCCGTAAAGAGGAGTGTATGCCTCGTTAAGCAGTTGGAATATCTTCTGCCCGTAGCTCTCATACACCTCTTTCTTCGTGATTTCTATGTGGTGTACTCCAAACTCTTGCTTGCTGTAGTCAGCGACGCGTTGAAAGCGTGGCGGTACTTTTTCCGGAACTTGGAAACGTATCTGCAGCCAGTCAGCGGCTTTCGTAAATCCCAGACGCTCCATGTGGTCTTTGTAGTATGGAGGGTTCCAGAACTCCATGAAACAGCCGTCAAGGTCAAAGTCTTCTATAAGCATACCCTCCTTGTCAAAGTCGGTGATGCCCATAGGTCCCTGTATCTCTGTCATGCCTAAGGCCGCTCCCCATGAACTGACAGCATTAAGTAACGCCTCTGATACCTCCCAGTCATCGATGAACTCAATATGGGTGAAGCGTACTATCTTTTTCTGCCACCTTTCGTTGGATTTATGACTGACAATGCCAGTGATGCGCCCTACGCACTTGCCTTCCTTGTAAGCTACAAACGGTTGCACGTCTGCATACGGCAGACTGCGGTTCTTCTCGGGGTTAAAGAAGTCACGAATATCGGTATCCATGTCAGGCACATATTGGCTACAACCCTTGTACAACGTTCGTGGCAGTTGCACAAAATCGTTCATCAGTTGTTTGTTGTCGGCCTTTTTTATTTGTATACTCATGCGTACGTGTCTTCTTTTATAATGCAAAGGTAAAAAAATTTCTTTATATCAACAAGTTTTCTTAAGTATATTTTTTTTGTATTGATAAATAATAATATGAAAAATTATTTGTAACTTTGTTTTTCAGTACAGATAATTATTTTTGTGATGGAACAAGATATTATAATAAAAGTTATAGAATTGTTGGGCACATTTGCTTTTGCAATTTCAGGAATACGACATGCTGCAGCAAAGCATTATGATTGGTTTGGCGGGTATGTGTGTGGTATCGCTGTTGCTATAGGTGGTGGTACGATACGTGACTTGATGCTATCTACCACACCTTTTTGGATGACCACTCCTGTCTATATGATATGCACTGCCGTGGCGCTTTTTACGGTTGTGTGGTTCGGACATTGGATGGAGCCTCTGAAAAATGCCTGGTTTGTGTTTGACACTCTGGGTTTGGCGCTGTTCACTATAGCCGGAATACAGAAAAGCCTGCTGTTTGGTCAGCCGTTCTGGGTTGCCGTTATCATGGGATGCATTACAGGTGCGGCTGGTGGTGTGATACGTGATGTCCTGCTTAATAACGAACCTGTGATTTTCCACAAGGAGATATATGCCATGGCTTCGGTTATCGGCGGAGTGGTGTATTGGGGGGTAGAGTCCCTTGCTCTGCCTGTAGGATGGAGTGCGGTGCTCAGTTTTATCGTGACATGTCTTATCAGGTTCCTGGCTGTGAAGTATCATATCTCGCTGCCAGTGTTGAAAGAGAGGCTTTAGGGGATAAGAAAATAAGTAGGAAACAAATAGGCAACAAAAAAATGGAACATAGAACGGCAGAAGCCATCTATGTTCCATTTCTTTTATAGTTTAGTTAAAACGTTTTCTTATCCCTGTACAGCAGCTACGCCTGGAAGAACCTTGCCCTCGATAGCCTCGAGCAGAGCACCACCACCGGTAGAGATGTAAGAAACCTTGTCAGCAAGACCGAACTTGTTTACACAAGCTACAGAGTCACCGCCGCCGATGAGTGAGAATGCACCCTCAGCAGTAGCCTCTGCGATAGCGTTGCCGATGGCACGTGAGCCGTCGCAGAAGTTGTCGAACTCGAATACGCCTGCAGGACCGTTCCAGAGGATTGTCTTACAACCCTTGATGGCAGCAGCAAACTTCTTCTGAGCCTCAGGACCTGCGTCAAGACCCTCGAGGTCAGCAGGGATTGCGTTTGCAGGACAAACAGTCTGAGGAGCGTCGTTGCTGAACTCAGGAGCGCAGATAGCGTCAGGAGCCATAACGAGCTCTACGCCGTTCTTCTTAGCGAGCTCCTCAACACCGAGAGCTACGTCAAGCTTGTCGAGCTCGCAGATAGACTTACCTACCTCGCCGCCGTGAGCCTTAGCGAATGTGTATGTCATACCACCGCAGAGGATGAGTTTGTCAACCTTACCGAGAAGGTTCTCGATGATACCTATCTTAGAAGATACCTTAGAACCACCCATGATAGCGATGAAAGGACGCTTGATGTTAGAGAGCACGTTGTCAACAGCCTGCACCTCTTTCTCCATCAGCAGACCGAGCATCTTGTTGTCAGCGTCGAAGTAGTCAGCGATGACAGCGGTAGAAGCGTGCTTACGGTGAGCTGTACCGAATGCGTCCATTACCCAGCAGTCAGCGTAAGAAGCGAGCTTCTTGGCAAACTCCTTCTGGCTTGCCTTCATAGCCTTCTTAGCCTCTTCGTATGCAGGATCTTCCTTATCTATACCAACTGGCTTACCCTCCTCTTCTGGATAGAAACGGAGGTTCTCGAGCAGCAGCACCTCGCCTGGCTTCAGTGCAGCAGCCTCAGCATCAGCCTTCTGGCAGTCGTTTACAAACTTAACAGGTGTGCCCAGTGCGGCAGACACTGCATCAACAATCTGACTAAGTGAGAGCTCTGGCTTAACCTTGCCTTTTGGCTTGCCCATGTGAGACATGATTATGAGTGAACCACCCTTCTCCAAGATAAGTTTGAGGGTTGGCAGAGCACCCTTGATACGGGTGTCATCAGTAATCTTACCGTCCTGAAGAGGTACGTTAAAGTCAACACGCACAATGGCTTTCTTGCCGGCAAAGTTGTAATCGTTGATTTTCATTGTTTTATTTGTTGTTATTAGTTTGTTAGTCGCAAATTTGGGCACAAAGTTAATAAAAAATTCGTACATAACCACTTGGCGCATGAAACTTTTTACCCTTGCGCGGAATATTTCTGTTTTGTGCTAACTCCACTTTGCATTTCGTTTTTAGAGTCATGTGGTATTTGCTTGTGTATCTAAAAATATAGGTTAGATGTTAGTATTACAGAATTTTTTATTAACTTTGCACTATAGAAATATAGGTTACTCAAACATGATAAACTACGATTTGACTAAAATCACCACCATTATCTTTGATGTTGACGGAGTGCTCTCGGCCGCTACGATAGGCATGAGCGCTGCCGGTGAGCCTCTGCGCACTGTGAACATCAAGGATGGTTATGCTATACAGCTCGCTGTGAAGATGGGGTTGCGCCTGTGTATTATCACAGGAGGCAAGGATGCTGCTCTGCCGTTACGTTATGGCAAGTTGGGCATGACGGATATCTTCATGGGCTGTGGCGTAAAGATTGACGTGTATCACAAGTATCTGGCAGACAATAATCTGACAAATGAAGAGGTGATATATATAGGTGATGATATACCCGACTATGAGATTATGCGTGAGGTGGGTTGCCCGTGTTGTCCGAAGGACGCCTGCACTGACATACGGGAGATAAGTCTGTATGTCAGTCCGTATGAAGGCGGTCGTGGCTGTGCCCGCGATGTGTTGGAACAGGTGATGCGCGCCAAGGGCATGTGGCTCAGCCATGCTAAGGCGTTCGGGTGGTGAAATTAAAAATAAGCATAGTAAAATATGAACTATTTACATGAGCACCGTGACAAGGTGCGTGATTATGAGTGTGATCTCCAGGGTATTGTGAATAATGCCAATTACCAGCATTATGTGGAGCATGCCCGCCATGAGTTTTTGTTGTCAAGGAATATCAGTTTTGCTGATTTGCATGAGCAGGGCATAGACTGTGTGGTGTCAGGCATTGAGATGCGTTTCAAGGTTCCTTTGAAGAGCAGGGACGAGTATGTGGTGCGTACCAATGTAAAGAAGGAGGGCATACGCTATATCTTCCTGCAGGATATCTATCGTCTCAGCGATGATAAGCTTTGTCTGAAGGCAAAGGTGGAGGCTGTGTGTATCGTCAACGGAAAACTGGGTGACAGCAATCTGTTGATGGAGGCGATAATGAATGCATAATTCATAATTTATAATTTATAATGAATAATGAATAATGAATAATGGGTAATGAATAATGAATAATGAATCGCTCGGCATGCAGTGACGCTTGCAAAGCAAGCATTTATGCTTAAGCTGTGCTTAAAACTCATAACTCAAAACTCATAACTCAAAACTTGAAATCATAGCTTGCGAAGCAATATGCAAGAATTAAAAGAACTATATAAGGAATGGTGCGGCAAGGAACCTGTGCAGGCAGAACGTCTGCCAGGTGCCGGCAGTAATCGTGAGTATTATCGTATGACGGGTGAGGATGGTCATACCGTTGTAGGGTGCAAGGGCACATCGCGTGAGGAAAACCATGCTTTCGTGTGTCTTGCCAAGCATTTTATGAAGAGAAAACTGCCTGTGCCGCGTGTGCTCGCTGTCAGCAATGACGAGATGCGTTATCTGCAGGATGACCTTGGTGACCGCTCTCTCTTTGACGCCATAAAGGGAGGACGTGATGCAGGCGGCAGATATACGGTGAAGGAGCGTGAACTGTTGAAAAGAACAATACGCGAGTTGCCTAACATACAGATACGTGGTGCGCGTGGATTGGATTTCTCTGTGTGCTATCCGCAGCCGGAGTTTGACCAGGAGGGCGTACTCTTTGACCTCAACTACTTCAAGTATTGTTTCCTGAAAGCCACAGGCCTCGACTTCCATGAGTTGAAGTTAGAGGCAAGTTTCCGTATGTTGGCGAAGGACCTTGTGAGTGGTGAAGGTGCGCAGGGATTTCTCTACCGTGACTTCCAGGCACGCAATGTGATGCTGGACAAGGATGGTAATCCTTATTTTATAGACTTCCAGGGAGGTCGTCGCGGTCCTTATTATTATGATGTGGCTTCATTCCTGTGGCAGGCGTCAGCCCGTTATAGCAGCACACTGCGTGAGGAACTGGTGCAGGAGTATTACAACGCATTGAAGCAATATACAGAGGTACCTGCATACAAGGCATTCTGTGACCGTCTGCAGCTCTTTGTGCTTTTCCGCACGTTGCAGGTGCTCGGCGCATACGGGTTCCGTGGATATTTTGAGCGTAAGGCACACTTCATAGAGAGCATACCGCCGGCCATACAGAATCTGCGTGAGCTGTTGGATAAGAACGACTTCCCTTATCCTTACCTCATGGATATGCTCCGTCGTTTGGCGGATATGCCTCAGTTCACTGTGAAGCCAGAGCAACCGGCAGAGCGTAAGGATGGCTACAAGACCACAGACCGTAACCCTTATGCAGCCAATCCGAGTGACGGTAAGGCTACGTTCTCTAAGTATGACGGCAAGGGACCGTTGGTGGTAAAGGTATTCTCCTTCTCGTTCCACAAGGGCATACCTGAGGATGATAGCGGCAACGGCGGCGGCTATGTGTTTGACTGTCGTTCCACGCATAACCCAGGACGCTATGAACCGTATAAGAAACTGACGGGACTTGACGAGCCGGTGATACGTTTCCTTGAGGATGACGGTGAGATACTTACGTTCCTTGAGTCAGTGTATAAGTTGGCTGATGCTCATGTGAAACGATACATACAGCGTGGCTTCACCTCGCTCATGTTCTCCTTCGGATGCACCGGCGGTCAGCATCGCAGTGTGTACAGCGCACAGCATCTGGCAGAGCATATACATGAGAAGTTCGGTGTGGAGGTAAGACTGCTGCACAGAGAGCAGAATATAAGTCAGGTGTTTACAAAGAAATAAAACAACTCAACTTCCTTTGGGTAGTCAGTAGTTGGGTAGTCAGTAGTTAAGTAGTCAGTA
>DFLE01000012.1:31109-52937 GCA_002373375.1 Prevotellaceae bacterium UBA3627 | reverse complement strand
CAGTAGTTAGGTAGTCAGTAGTTAAGACATTACGTTCTTTCTTTATAAGGTCGCGTCCCATTTGTCTTAACGTCTTAACGTCTTAACGTCTTAACGTCTTAACTCCTTAACTCCTAATAACTCCTTAACTCCTAATAACTCCTTAACTTCTTAACTCCTTAACTCCTGATAACTCAATACGTTGAGTGAAACTTTAGTAAGATAAATTGAGAATAATACAATTTCTGAAAAACTGGACGCTCCCTATATCCATGACATTTGGAGCGTTGGCATATTTCATTGGTAGTGCCATGCCGCTCAGCGCGGAGGCCAAGGCCGATGTGCTGGGCTTTATAGAGTGGCTGCAGCCGGTGCTGCTGTTCATAATGTTGTTTGTGGCATTTTGCAAGGTCAGTCCCAAGGCATTGAAACCACGCCGTTGGCACTTGTGGCTGCTCCTTACCCAGACGGGGTTGTTCTCCCTGTGCTGTTTGGTGTTGTGGATGTTTCCGCAGACTTCCGCGCGGCTGGTGCTTGAGGGCTTTATGCTTGCCGTCATCTGTCCTACGGCTACCGCTTGTGCGGTGGTGACTCAGAAACTTGGGGGCGACTCTGCCACCACTACGGCATATACCATACTCGTAAACCTCACTGTGGCAGTGGTGATACCATTGCTGTTGCCGTTGGCACATCCCCATGCCGGACTGACATTCCTGCCGGCCTTCGTGACAATAATAAAGAAAGTGTTCCCGCTGCTTATCATGCCCCTGCTGCTGGCATGGTTCGTCAGGTATTGCATGCCGCGGTTGCATCGTGCGATACTCTCTACGCGCGACTTGGCTTTCTATCTCTGGGCAGTGGCGCTGTCGCTTGCTATCGCCATCACCGTGCGCGCGCTGGTTCACAGCCATGAGTCACTGTGGCATGTAGCGGCTATTGCCGGAGCTACGTTAGTAGCCTGCGTCTTTCAGTTTGCCTTTGGCAAGTGGGTTGGCGGCAAGTACGGTTTCAGACTGGAGGGCGGACAGGCCATGGGACAGAAGAACACCATCTTCGTCATCTGGTTGGGCTATACCTTCCTTTCGCCTATCACGGCAACGGCGGGCGGTTTCTATTCGGTATGGCACAATGTGGTGAACTCCTGGCAGTTGTATAAGTATAGGAAATCAGGTAAATAATGCGTTACTTCATACATTTATCATATGACGGCACACGTTATCACGGTTGGCAGATACAGCCTAACGGGATAAGCGTTGAGGGCGAGATAGAGCGTTGTCTGTCCACACTGCTGCGCACCACCATAGACATTGTGGGGGCAGGGCGCACCGATGCCGGCGTTCATGCCCGTCACATGGTGGCTCATTTTGATTATGGTGACGAGAACAGGAACGAAGACGAAAATAAGGCTAAGGACTTTTGCAAGCAGTTGACATATAAGCTCAACCGTATGTTGCCCCCTGACATCGCCATACACCGTGTGGAGCAAGTGGCTGACGATATGCACGCACGTTTCTCAGCCACCGCGCGTACATATCATTATTATGTGAGCATGGGGCGCAGTCCCTTCAACCGTCACTATATGTGGCAGACACACTTCACTCTTGACTTCGCGTTGATGAATGAGGCAGCAGCCATACTAATGGAGTATGAGGACTTTGCATGCTTCTCAAAGTCACACACCGATGTTAAGACTACGCTGTGTAACGTGACGGAAGCGAGATGGATACAGACATCAGAGACAGAATGGTATTTCCGCATCAGGGCCAACCGCTTCTTGCGTAACATGGTGCGCGCCGTTGTTGGCACACTCGTGGAGGTAGGCAGACACCGCCTGTCACTTGACGGTTTCCGTAAGGTGATAGAGAGCGGACAGCGTACTAAGGCAGGGGAGTCTGTGCCCGGTCATGCCCTCTTCCTTGAGAAAGTGGAGTATTGATGTCGTGGCACTGTATTTGTATGTATGGTGCATTGTAATAACATAGGTAGTTATAAAACAAGATAAACACAATGGAAGTAAAAGAAATCCCCGTGTTGCTGCTCACGGGTTATTTGGGCAGCGGAAAGACAACCCTTCTTAACCGTATATTAAATAATGAGAAGGGCATAAAGTTCGCCGTCATCGTCAATGACATAGGCGAGGTGAACATTGACGCCGACCTGATACAGAAGGGTGGGGTGGTTGACCAGAAAGATGACTCGCTCGTGTCATTGCAGAATGGCTGCATCTGCTGTACGCTGAAGATGGACTTGGTGCAGCAGCTCAGTGACATAGTCAAGATGGGTAAGTTTGACTACATTGTCATAGAGGCAAGCGGTGTCTGTGAGCCGGCACCGATAGCCCAGACTATATGCTCCATACCTCAGATGGGTGCCCAGTATAATGAGAACGGCACACCACGCCTTGACTGCATAATTACCGTGGTTGACGCTCTGAGAATGAAGGACGAGTTTGGCTGTGGCAAATCTCTCCTTGGTGCCAAGCGTGACGAGGAGGATATAGAGAACCTCGTGATACAGCAGATAGAGTTCTGTAACATCATACTGCTCAACAAGGCCTCAGAGGTAGCGCCGGAGGAGTTGGAGCGTGTGCGCCAGATAGTACGCGCCATACAGCCAAAGGCAGAGATTATAGACTGCGACTACGGTGATGTGGACTTTGAGAAGATACTTGGAACAGGTCGCTTCGACTTTGACGATGTGGCAACGTCTGCCGCATGGATAGGTGAGATAGAGAACCATACCAACGATAACGACATAGAGGACGAGGACCACCGCCATCATCATGAGCACGAGCATGACCACGAGCATGAGCACGAGCACGAGCATGACCATGACCACGACCATGACCATCATCATCATGACCACGATGACGACTGCGAGTCACATCATGGTGGAGAATGTACCTGTCACCATCATCATCACCACCATCATGGTGAGGGCGAGGCAGAGGAGTATGGCATAGGCACATTCGTATATTATGCACGTCGTCCGTTTGATATAGCTTTGTTTGATGACTTCGTAGCCCGCCGCTGGCCAAAGAGCGTCATACGAGCAAAGGGTATGTGCTGGTTTGAGGACCAGCCCCACCTCTGTTATGTCTTTGAGCAGGCTGGTCGTCAGGTGCAGTTGCAGAACGCCGGACAGTGGTATGCCACCATGCCGCCGGCAGAGCTGGAGCAGTTCCGTAAGGACAATCCTGGGGTAAACCGTGACTGGGATGAGCGTTATGGCGACCGTCAGCAGAAACTGGTGTTCATAGGTCAGCATCTGGACCGTGACGCCATAACCGAGGAACTGGATAAATGTCTCGTTGACTGGAAAGGAGAGTAGTATTTTTACATCTGGTAGAAATAGGACATTTTTGTCATTTCGCCTTTTTTATTTTGTCAACGAAAAAACGCAAACTAGGAGAAAATGAGGCTCGAAAAACGAGAAAAAGACACCTTTTTTACTCATTCCACCTCTTTTTTTCCGTGAAAGCATAGCTTTTACCATGTAAAGTGATAGCTTTCACGATGAGAAACGATAGCTTTTACACCCTGAAAGCATAGCTTTTGCGACGCAAAAGCTATGCTTTTTTCATGCTTTTTCATAACCCGTCACTGATTATCAATGAGTTACAACCTTCTGTAGATTTCGCTGTACGCGGCCAGCAGGAAATAATTTTGAAATATTGCAAGCATGAGGCGTTAACGGAAGGCCCCAAATAGGACATTTTTGTCATTGGTTAATATAAATCAAGCCTAATTCAACACCGTATTCATATATTTCTTTGAACATGAATTGCCATAAATTGACCATACGCTCGGCGACGTAAGGAGACGCTTGCTACCGTAGGGACGCAAGAATTATTCAGAAATTATTATTTATTTCTGAGCCGACAGGCTCCAAAGATTGTCCTGATGATTTTTGCTCCTGGCATGTATTCAAACGGTGAGATAGTAGCAATGGACAGGGCGTACATCAACTGCGAGAAGTTTGAGGAATTGACGGAAAGAAACGTCGTCTATGTCACAAAACTTAAGAGGAACCTTGTGTATGAATTTGTTAATATATAGTCTATTATAGAGCAAATCTATGCTTGATTCGGATGGCTTTGGCATATGCACGTTTTCCGCTTTCGCGAGTACATTTGTAATCCTCCTTGGCATCATTCGGATAGAGAACTTCATACAAACTATGAGCCTGCACCTCATCCCATTCGCAATTTTTGAGGCTTTTTTCATACGTGTCTTCCATGCCGTCTCCATACAAACCAAGTTGTTCACCTCGCAGAATGCTCAATGTCTCCCAATCTTCGGGATTATTACCATGAAGTATTTCACCACCGTATGTCATAATTACAGATAGCTATGCTCGTATTATTCAAATGTTACTATCCAATATCCGTTTTTCTTTCCACCTTGTCGATTAAGCAAGCGAAGTTCTTGCAAACGGCCGATTGCTGAGATTGTGCCACCCTCTGTTGCGCCTTCGGTATTGTTGATGTAATCCTTGCGTGATGCCGTTGGGTGCTTGGCGAAGTAAAGGAGTATAGACCTTTGCAGTTCGGTTATTGTCTGATTGCGTTCGGTTATAACCTTTTGTATGCCCTTTTGTATGCTATCAAGACTCATTTGTATGGTCTTTTGTATGTACTCGTCTCGTTTTTGTTTGGCATCATCTGTAGTGATACCCTTCTTATGTATGGTGTCTTCGGCATACAAATCGGCACGGAACTGTGCTATCAGCTTTGCATCATTGGTACGCCAGATGATAGCGCGAAACTGATTCGCATCGTCCTCATTGATGAAATCTATCACGACATTCTCGCGCAATGCTCTAACGATACCACTGCCAAGACCTCGGAATATCATCGTACGTGCTGCAAGGTCTGCCATCAGTGGATTGCGTTGTTTGGATGCTCCAAGACGAATGTCCTCAACCTTCAATCCCCCATAAAGTTTGCCAGGGTTGATTATCTCTATGCGATTCTCAAATACCAGCAGACGTACGGCGGCAGGATGCAGCAGGTCGATGTGAACCAGCGCATTCTGGAGTAACTCTTCTAGTACCACCTCGGGAATCTCAAGCACGCCAACGCTATTGAAGTTCTGCCCCTCCTGACGATGATGCAACATAGATTTCAAAAATGCCATTCCTTCGCGGAACATCCAAGGTATAGTACCCTCAATATCTCGGCTGTCAATATACTCGCTACCGCCAATGCTGTTGCCAACGAAAGCTACCGCCTTTATTTTAAAGGCACGTTCATACTTCTGTGGATGTTTACCGAAATAGAGTACACCGGCACGCGTCAGTTCATTCTTTGCGCTCATCACTCCAAGACTGCGAAGCATCGACTCCAACGGTTGGTCAAAGTCCTCAATTGACTTGCCATAGACCTTTAGGAAATAGTCGCGTATGTAAGTCATTTCGATTTCGTTGATACTGCTATCCCTTACCGCTATTTCCTCGGCATGATAAGAACCTGAATCCTGAAACAGCACCAGTATCTCGCTATTCTCTGTTACGCGACGTTTATCCTGACCTTGCTTCACCCAAATTTCACCGTTGTTAGTCTTATAGGGCTTGTTGCGCCCCTCAGCAACGTGACAGACAAGGAAACGTTTATCGTCCACCTTCACCACCTCTGTTTCGATGTAGACGTTCGGCTTTACTTGCTCGTTGGCAGTATTGCCCAAGTCAAGCCCTATGTTCTGTAACTGCTTGAAGGTAAGACCAAGCATTTCACCCGTCTTGTCCCTTACACCAAAGAGGATAACGCCTCCATGGGTATTGGCAAAAGCCACCATCTCCTGCGCTATCTTCGTCTGAGTGGTGAAGCTCTCTTTATACTGTACCGTGGTCGTTTCGCCGCATTGGCAAAGCTCTACAAATTCTTCTGAAGTCATAACGTTAATAGTAGGTTAGAACATTAGGCAGTTGTCGCGATGATACTGCAAATAAGGCTTATGGGCATCATCTATCTTGATGAGATGTACGCTGTCATCCATCTTCAGCAGATGCTTGTCGGTATCGTCGATGTAACGCGAATAGATGATGCGTCCGTTGTCATCGAATGAGATGTACCCCTTGTCAAATAGTTTGTCATAGTTGGGAAGGAGCAAAAGACCGTTGAACACGTCAAGGCGTTGCTGATTGTCGGCTTCTCTCCAAGGCTTTATGTGTGAGGCAATGAGCAGGTCAAAATGTGAGAAGGTTGAGATGGAACAACCACGCCAGTACTCTACGAGCCGTTCTCGGAATTTGCCCTGGCCGACACGCGCCTTCACGATTGCCTCACGTTCCGTAACGCTCAACGCACTATCATTCAATACTTTGTTAATTTCGGAAATGATAGTATCCTCTTGTTGCTGTGCATACGTTGACTGACGGAACTTCAAGTATTTGCGAAGAGCCGATTTAAAGTTAACAATGTCATTGGGCTTGGTGTAGATGCTACGGTTCGGCTGACGCGATGCATCCGTTGCCAACAGGTCATCAATATCGTCAAACGACTGCAACTCAGCTAACGCATACCCCTGTTCATCAAGGAACTTCAACCACGAGATGTAATTGGTGCGCGAATGAGCATTCACACCACCCGGACCTGTCAGGTAGTGATAAAAGTCGGAGAGATGCTCCGTAAAACTATGTGTGTTAGCTGTCTGCATCGTTTATTCTATTGGACCTATATAAGAAGGTACGTGAGCATCCGATGATTTGACTGCGACAAAGAGTTTATTGTGAAGTGCTAATTCCGATACACAGTCGTGTTAAGGATGTTAACGTTACGTTTCTTTTATTTCATTGGCAATCGCTTTGTGATTGTTAATATTTTATTAGTTGTAGCACATATTCCTTAATATACAATATTGTTTATGCTTACTTTGTGAAGCAAAGTTACAAATATTCTACGAAAGTCAAAGCAAAAGTCTCGTTAAAATAAGCTAAACCTACCAGGGTAATTACGAAAGACAATTGCTTGTCCATAAATCCCCATGTGATTAAATATTCTATTAACTATATTTGTTTTGTGCCCTAACGGGCAGAAATCCATTAAGAATCTTTTTGATAATCTCAGGCTCTATGAGCCAGAAATATTTCAGAGCCGACAGGCTCCAAGATTGTCCTGATGATTTTCCATGATTTCTGCTCCGAAGGAGCATAATAAAAACATAATAGCCAGTCACTCCATCAAACGGTGCGGCTGGCTTTTTCTTTTGTGTGAATACTATTTTCTCGACAACGACGTTATTTAGACAGGGTTAGGGAGGAAAGACGATACCCGTATATAGGTAAAATACTCACGTGTATTAATAATATCAGATATATGAAACAACTAAAACCATTTTTGCTGATAGTAGTCCTTATCATTTGTGGGACTTCAAGTTTTGCATCCTGTTCTTCTGATGAGGATGCTTCCGCAGAGCAAGCTACGATTGCGAGGATAAAAAATCGCGGCACAATCCTTATCGGCACAACGGGGGACTATCGTCCGCTGTCATTCTGTGAGCCAGATGGGACGTACTGGGGCTTTGGCATAGAGATGGGTAGGGAGATAGCAGCCAGACTGGGTGTCAATGTAGAGTTCGTCAAGACATCCTGGCCTACGCTGACTGCCGATGTGCTGGCAGAGCCGCAGATGTTTGACATCGCCATCGGTGGTATAACTATCACGGAGGCGCGACGGGAGACGATGCTGATGAGCGAGGGCTATCTGGCTAACGGCAAGACAATCCTATGCAGAGCCTCAGAGGCAGAGCGATACACGTCGTTGGCAGATATAGACAAGCCAGAGGTGCGCGTGATGGTTAATCCTGGAGGCTTGAATGAGAAGTTTGCCAATGAAAACCTTACACATGCCACCATCATCGTTCATCAGAAGAATGAGGAGATACCGTCGCTCGTGGCAGAAGGAGAGGCAGATGTGATGATTACAGAGATAACGGAGGCTCCTTATTATGTCCAGACAGACTCACGGCTTGCCGCGCCGTTGCTGAATGAGCCGTTTACCCACGGCGAGATAGGAGTGTTGATGCGTAAAGGACAGGAAGACTTGCTGCAGATGGTAAATGCGACCATACAGCAGATGAAGAAGGACGGCACACTGCGTGAGTTACATGAAAAGTACAAACTTGTTTATGCATGGTGATAAGGAGAATGCTTAGTACAGACAAGGAATGGTAAGTGAAGGGTTGGTGACAGATGAGGAACCATCTGTCACCAATATAATACGCAAGTTTACAGTGTGATATCATTTGCCGGTGACAGATGACAGATAAGATATTAAAGAAAAACAAGATATGATTGTTTTTGTCCTATAAATTTGGCTGTTTGGGAAAAAAATAGTAATTTTGTACGATTTACGAAAAAAATAGCTTTTTAGGGTAAAATATAATCATTATATAAAGATAAACACAATGGCAAAAATTACGAAAGAGGCCGCACTGCAATATCATGAGAACGGCCGCCCAGGTAAAATCGAGGTAATGCCTACCAAGCCTTACCGCACCCAGACTGACCTGTCACTGGCTTATTCGCCAGGCGTGGCATATCCTTGTCTGGAAATTCAGGAGACACCAGATTCTGTTTACAAGTACACCGACAAGGGTAACCTTGTGGCTGTGATATCTAACGGCACCGCAGTGCTCGGACTCGGCGACATAGGCGCTATGTCAGGTAAGCCTGTGATGGAGGGTAAAGGACTGCTCTTCAAGATATACGGCGGTGTTGACGTATTCGATATAGAGGTTGATGAGAAAGACCCAGAGAAGTTCTGTGAGGCAGTAGAGAAGATAGCACCTACATTTGGTGGTATCAACCTCGAGGATATCAAGGCTCCTGAGTGTTTCTATATAGAGGACCGTCTGAAGAAGACTCTCGACATCCCAGTGATGCACGATGACCAGCACGGTACAGCCATCATCTCGTCTGCAGGTCTGCTCAATGCCCTTGAGGTAGCAGGCAAGAAGATTGAGGACGTGAAGATAGTAGTGAGCGGTGCAGGTGCTGCAGCCATTATGTGTACCAAACTCTATGTGGCTCTCGGCGCACGTCGTGAGAACATCCTCATGCTTGACTCAAAGGGTGTCATCACCTCTGACCGTGAGAACCTGACAGAGCAGAAGAAGTTCTTCGCTACAGACCGTCGTGACGTTCACACACTGGAAGAGGCTATGAAGGGCGCTGATGTGTTCCTCGGTCTTTCAAAGGGTAACGTGGTATCACAGGACATGGTACGCTCTATGGCTAAGAACCCTATCGTGTTCGCTTGTGCAAACCCAGTACCAGAGATTTCATACGAGGATGCCATGGCAGCCCGTCCTGACGTGCTGATGTCAACAGGCCGCTCTGACTATCCTAACCAGATAAACAACGTTATCGGCTTCCCTTACATCTTCCGTGGTGCACTTGACGTTAATGCCAAGGCTATCAACGAGGAGATGAAGATTGCTGCCGTTCACGCTATCGCTGACCTGGCTAAGCAGCCAGTGCCAGAGGTGGTGAACAAGGTATATAACGTAAACAACCTGACATTCGGTCCTGACTACTTCATTCCGAAACCAGTTGACCCACGTCTTATCACAGAGGTGAGCGCTGCCGTAGCTAAGGCTGCCATGGACTCTGGCGTGGCTCGCAAGCAGATTACCGACTGGGACGCTTACAAGCGTGACCTGCGTCTGCGCATGGGACAGGAGACAAGCGTTACACAGAACCTCTATGAGACAGCACGTAAGCATCCACAGCGCGTAGTATTCGCCGAGGGCTTGCACCCAACAATGATTAAGGCTGCCGTTCAGGCTAAGGAAGAAGGTCTCTGCACACCAATACTGCTCGGTAACACAGAGATGATACAGAAGAAGGCTGCAGAGCTTGACCTGAACCTTGAGGGTGTGGAGATTGTGAACCTGCGTCATGACAACGAGTGCGAGCGTCGTGAGCGCTACGCTAAGGTGTTGGCAAACAAGCGTCAGCGTGAGGGTTACAACTTCGAGGAGGCTAACGATAAGATGTTTGACCGCAACTACTTCGGTATGATGATGGTTGAGACAGGTGAGGCTGACGCTCTCATCACAGGTGTTTACACTAAGTTTGCCACCACACTGCAGGCTGCACAGGAGATTGTAGGCATACGTGCACCATACAAGCACTTCGGTACAATGCACATCCTGAACTCTAAGCGCGGCACATATTATATAGCTGACACATTGGTGAACCGTCATCCTGATAAGGAGACTGTTAAGGATGTGGCGCGTCTGACAGCTGAGGCTATCCGCTTCTTCAATGATGAGCCACGTATAGCTATGATATCATACACTAACTTCGGTACAGACAGCGTAGGTAGTCCTAAGATGGTGAGCGACGCAGTACGCGAGCTGCAGGAGGAGTATCCTGACCTGAAGATTGACGGTGAGATGAGTGTTGACCTGGCTCTTGACCACGAGCGCCGCGACGAGAAGTATCCGTTCCTGCGCCTGCACAATGAGGTGGTTAACTCTATGGTGTTCCCTAACCTCTCATCTGCAAGCTCTGCATACAAGCTTATCAAGCAGTTCTCACCAGAGACAGAGGTGATTGGTCCTATCCAGATGGGACTTAACAAGCCTATACACTTCACTGACTTCGACGCCAGCGTACGCGACATCGTTAACATCACAGCCGTAGCAGTGATTGACGCTTATGTTGAGAAACTGAAGAAGAAGTAATTTTGGAATAAGGATGAAAGGAGAAAGGAAGAAGGAAGGAAGAAGGAAGAGGGAAGTAACCCCTCTTCTCTCATCCCTCAACCAAGCAAACCTTATTCTTTCATCCTTAATCAATAAACAAAATGTTGATACTAAGTTCTAACTCGCCCCGCCGGCAGGAGTTGCTGGCGGGGCTTGATATTCCCTATAAGGTATTTGTCATAGACGGTATAGACGAGAGTTACCCTGACACATTGCCTTCCGAGGATATTGCGGAATACATAGCAGTGAAGAAGGCTGCACCGTATGCTGAGGAACTAAAGGGGAATGACAACATAGTGCTGACTGCCGACACCATAGTGGTGTGTGACGGCAAGGTTATGGGCAAGCCTAAGGATAATGCTGATGCTTGCAGCATGTTGAGGTTTCTCAGCGGCAAGAGTCATCAGGTATATACCGGCGTATGCCTTACCACCAATGTTGCTCAGCGTCATTTCACAGTGTGCACAGACGTGACGTTCCGTGAACTGACGGATAAAGAGATAAACTATTATGTGGAGAAGTACAAGCCTCTTGACAAAGCCGGAGCATACGGCATACAGGAATGGATAGGCTACATAGGTATAACAGGTATAAAGGGCTCATATTATAACGTGATGGGACTGCCGGTACAACGTATCTATGAAGAGCTGAGAAAGATTTCTCCTGAGAAAGAGTGATGAGACAAATAATACACATAATCACCATTATACTTATAGGCGCAGCTATAGCAGGCTGTGGTAACAGTGCCGAGGAGCAGCGACGCTTAAGCAAGGCGGAGCGTGACTCTTTGCACCGGCTTGACTCTGCGGCTTTGAAGATTGGGGTGATGCCTACACTTGACTGTCTGCCTATTGTCGTGGCAGAGCGTTTGAGACTATATGACACATTGAATGTGTCGGTGCATCTCAGACGTTATCGTGCAATGTCAGAGTGCAGGAAGGCCCTTGAGATGTCTTTGGTGGAGGGGGCTGTAATAGACACCTTGTTGATGGCGGAGATGAATAAAGTGGAAGAGGGATGGCTGTATGAAGGGATGCGTCTGCCTATGAAGTGGCATTTCCTTACGGCAAAGAAAGCACGTCTGACGCGTTTTGACCAGATGGGTGACAAAATGATAGCCGCTGATGGGCACGGTATGTCTTACCAGTTGGCACAACAGGCTAATGACTCGCTGGGAAGGAAGAAGCAACAGGCCTTCATTATACAGGTGGAAGACTTGGCGGTTCGCACTAAGATGCTGCAGACCGCCAATGTGGATGCGGCGCTGCTGCCAGAACCTTTTGCCACCCGTGCTATGGAAGACGGCGCAAAGGAGATTCCTGTAAAGCAGGGCAAACCTTATCGGTGTGGTGTCGTTGCGTTTAGGAAAAATGCAATGAAATCTGCAGAAAGAAGAAAACAGCAACAGTTGTTTGACAAGGCTGTGAGTATAGCCAATGATTCTATAGAAAAATACGGGCGTGACAATTATTTATGGATGCTACAATGGTAAGAATATGACGACGATACCATCTACCATAGAATTACTTAGACAAAAAGCACTCGCATATCCTAATGAGAACTGGAATGACCGTCTGGAGGAGATAGAGACGGAGTTCAGGTATATGAGTGACTTTATGCTTGGAGGCGGCAAGGACCCTCAGAGGTCTGCGCTGTATGAAGAGCTGCGAGCACGTCTGCGTCATATCAGTTATGATTTGGAGGTACGCTCCACACTTATGGAGATGCCGTATGTCAAGGTGTGGCAGAAAGAGTTGTTGATGCGTGACAACTCTACGGAGATGTTGCAGAGCAGTATGCTTAATGCTGTTGACGAGTCACAGCGGCACCAAGCGTTGTATCACGCATTTATGGCTCTGCTTACGTCATATCACTGGGACAAGACAATACAAGAGGAATGGGCTACGTTTCTGTCATCACAACAGGTTGATGGAGTAATACAGGCCACGTTGACCAGTGCACTGACACTGTCAGCAATAGAGCATTTTGACAAGTACAAGGCAATGTGCCTTGCCAACATATATCACGATAACAGAAAGGAAACGGTAAGGCAGCGTGCTTATATAGGGTGTCTGTTGGCTTTGAGTCGCGTAAGCGGTGATGAGATGACATCTGTACGCCGGCTGGTATTGGATAACCTGACACCTGAGGGAGAGGAACGACTGGGGAATGTCACAGAGATATTCATGCAAATGAATATGTGTGCCAACGTTGATAAGGATGCGCGGGAGATACAAAACAAAATCATGCCGAATATCATGCGTAACCAGCCGTTTGAGATAACAGACAAAGGTTTTAGTGAGCGCAAGGACAATGGTGATGCGTATGACCCGGAGGCGGAGAATGCTAACCTTGACTCTCTGGAAAAGAGCGTAAACAGAATAATAAACATGCAGAAGAACGGTTCTGATATTTTCTTCTCGGGTTTCAGTCAGATGAAACGAATACCGTTCTTCAGAAAGTATGTAAACTGGTTTGTACCTTTCTATAGCAACCATCCGGACTTGCCGGAGGAGGCAATACAAACTGCCAAGACTAAGTTTGCTGAACGTATAACAGAGCGTGGACCGTTCTGTGAGTCGGACAAGTATTCTTTTGTCATAGGCTTGTCTTCTGCCATTAGTCACATACCAGAGAATGCACGTCAGATGATGGAGAACGGAGAGCTGGGACCATTAGGCATGCATGGTGATGACGACAATATGCAGAATCCGTCGTTGTTGCGTTTGCTCTATATGCAAGACCTTTATCGTTTCTACCGTCTGTGTCCGTTGGCTGAGAAGATGTATAATCCTTTCAGCGAACTCAATATGTGCCTTATAGGTATTGCTGCGGCAACGCATATAAGTGATGAGGAGAAGCGTGACCTTTGTGTCTATCTTATCAAGAAAGACAAGGAGATGCCGGTACGTAATACCGTAGCCCGGTTGCTAAACCGTTTTGACGATAAAGAGTCTTTTGACAGACACTATTGTCATGCTGAACTTAAGTTGCTGACAAACGACTATCCGGTAGCCATAACATTATATAATAGGTGTCTGGAGATAAAGCCGGGTAATAAAATGTGTCTGCGCAGTCTGGCGAAGGCACATTATCAGAACGGTGAATATGATAAAGCCGCTTCATACTATGATGCCTTACATACGCTGCAGCCAGACAGCTTGTCATATATATTGAACTACTGTATGGCTATGGTTATGGCAGGGAAAGCCGCTGATGTGGTCAATGAGATGTACCGTATGGACTTTGAACATCCGGATAATATTGACATTATGAACTGTCTTACATGGACACTGTTATATGCGGAGAAGGCAGAACAGGCACAGAAAACGGCAGACCGGATGATGAAAATAGAGGGGGCAGGAAAAACACTCAGCGTGTGTCTTAACGCCGCGTATGCACACCTTGCGAATAATGATGTGGTGAAGGCTATAGACATACTCAAGGCTTTCGCTGACAACTCTGATGACAATGTACGCAAAGACATTGTCACGCTGTTTGCTGACAGTATGGAGGAGGACAAGGCTCTATTAAATAAGTACCATATAGAAGACGCTGAAAGAGACATTATAATATCACAAAGTACACGCGATATACTAAAAAATATTAAATCTGCATAGAAAAGTATTGATTTGTAAGAAAAACTTTGTACTTTTGGAATAACTAAATAACCTATAACTAAACAATATTTCACTAAAACCGAAATACTATGAAAGTATATCAGACTAATGAGATTAAAAACATTGCCCTCTTGGGCAACGATGGGTCGGGTAAGACCACTCTTACCGAATCATTACTGTTTGAGGCTGGTATTATCAGCCGGCGTGGCAGAATAACGCAGAAAAATACTGTTTCTGACTACTTCCCTGTAGAACAGGAATATGGTTACTCGGTATTCTCCACTGTCTATCATGTAGAATGGAATAATAAGAAACTTAATATAATAGACTGCCCTGGTTCTGATGATTTCGTGGGTGCTGCGCTGACTGCACTTGAGGTTACAGATACCGCTGTGCTGCTCATCAACGGACAGTATGGTCCGGAGGTAGGTACACAGAATCACTTCCGCTATACGGAGAAATTGAAGAAGCCGGTTATCTTCTTGGTAAACCAGCTTGATGCAGAGAAGTGTGATTTCAACAGCTCTTTGGAGCGCCTGCAAGAGATTTATGGTTCAAAGGTAGTACCTATCCAGTATCCTCTGAATGAGGGACCAGACTTTAATTCCCTCATAGATGTACTGTTGATGAAGAAGTATTCTTGGGCTCCCGGCGGTGGTGCTCCTACAATAGAGGATATCCCGGAGAGCGAGAAGGAGAAAGCCATGGAGATGCATAAAGCACTCGTAGAGGCTGCAGCTGAGAATGATGAGGGACTGATGGAGAAGTTCTTTGAGACGGAGGCACTTAGCGAGGATGAGTTGCGTGAGGGCATACGTAAGGGCCTCGTTACACGCTCTATATTCCCAGTATTCTGCGTATGCGCAGGAAAAGACATGGGTGTACGCCGATTGATGGAGTTCCTTGGTAATGTTGTTCCTCATGTTGATGAGATGCCTAAGGTGCATAATACTCGTGGAGAAGAGATAGCTATTGATGCTAATGGTCCAGAGTCTCTGTATTTCTTCAAGACAGGAGTGGAGCCTCATATCGGTGAGGTGCAGTACTTCAAGGTTATGAGCGGCAGCGTTAAGCCTGGTGATGACTTGACAAACGCTGACCGTGGCTCAAAGGAACGCTTGGGACAGATATTCTGTGCAGCAGGAGCCAATCGTATGCCGGTTGACCAAATGGTGGCAGGAGACATAGGTTGCACTGTGAAACTGAAGGATGTTAAGACAGGTAACACATTGAATGGAAAGGATTGTGACAACCGTTTTGACTTTATAAAATATCCTAATCCAAAGTATTCGCGTGCCATCAAGGCAGTTAAGGAGGCTGACACAGAAAAGATGATGACAGCTCTTACCCGTATGCGTCAGGAAGACCCGACATGGATAGTGGAGCAGTCAAAAGAGCTGCGCCAGACTATCGTGCGTGGACAGGGAGAATTCCATCTGCGTACTCTGAAGTGGAGATTGGAGAATATAGACAAGATACAGGTAGAGTACTCTGAGCCGCGAATCCCATACCGTGAGACAATCACAAAGAGTGCTCAGGCAGAGTATCGTCACAAGAAGCAGTCTGGTGGAGCCGGACAGTTTGGTGAGGTTCATCTTATTGTGGAGCCTTATGCTGACGGAATGCCAGATCCTGTTACCTACAAGGTGAACGGCGTAGAGACAAAGATGAATATCAAGAGCCGTGAGGAGATAGACCTGGAGTGGGGTGGTAAGCTCGTCTTTATAAATACCGTGGTAGGTGGTGCCATTGACGCACGTTTCATGCCAGCCATATTGAAAGGCGTGATGGAGAAGATGGAGCGTGGACCGCTAACAGGTTCATACGCCCGCGATGTGCGTGTAATAGTGTATGATGGCAAGATGCACCCGGTTGACTCTAACGAGTTGTCATTCATGCTTGCTGCGCGTAACGCTTTCAGTGAGGCATTTAAGGCTGCCGCTCCAAAGATTTTGGAGCCGATATATGACCTTGAGGTGTATGTCCCTGCAGACCTTACCGGTGATGTGATGAGTGATTTGCAAGGTCGTCGTGCGCTTATCATGGGTATGGATATGGAGAACGGCTATCAGAAGTTACAGGCCAAGATACCTCTCAAGGAACTGAGTAACTACTCTATCGCATTGTCAAGCTTGACAGGCGGCAGAGCATCGTTTACCACTAAGTTCGCTTCGTATGAGTTGATGCCTAATGACTTGCAGCAGCAACTCATATCTGAGCATACAGAGGAAGAATAAACAGGAAGTATTAACCCACTTCATTTAACCTGCGTCGCAGGCCATGGATGAGGTGGTAAACAATCAAACAGGCACAGGCTGTCATCACATATATGATGAGAGTCTGTGCTTTTGTTATGTAGATATCATCAATAGAGGCATGTGGTAATGATGTTATCCATGATACATAGTTGTTCAATATCCTTGTAAGGAAGGATAGCAGCTGTGCCGCAAGTGTTGTAATACCTGTGATAAGGAAAGAGCCGCATATAAACAATAATACCGCTGTATAGATTATGCATGAAACAAGTAGCGATATAGGCAGGTTTGTAAGCAGGAAATAAGTAGAGAATCTGTGGAAATACAGAGCAATAAGCGGGGCTACGCCTATCTGTGCACATGTAGAAAGTAACATTGTCTGTATCAACAGGCGGGGAACTACGTTATACCATCTGTGGGGCAGTATCTCTGTCAATATGTTGTTCAGCGGCGGATATAGTGCTATAATACATCCTACCGCCATAAATGACATCTGAAATCCTACGTCAAATAACCAGTCAGGCCACAATATCAGCAATAGTGCCAAGGTGAACACCAGTACGCTCATCCCGTCTGGCTTACGTGACATCTGTCGTGTCACTGTATATATCGTTAACATTACAGCTGCCCTTATGATGGAAGGATGGCTCCCCACAAGCATCACGTATGCCCATAAGGTCATAATCTGTATTAATGCCGTAATCCATGCAATAGCCAGCCGCCATCTGCCATATAAAAATAACAGACGTTGTGGAAACAGCAGGGTGAGCAACATGTAGATTATTCCGAGGTGCATTCCGGACAAGGCAAAGACGTGTGCAGCACCGCTTATACTGTATTTCTCGCGCAGGTCTTTGCTGATATTGTGGCGTTCTCCAAGTGTCATGGCAGACACCACGGCATACTCGTCACCTTCTATTCCTTGTGTATGGAGAATATCTGTAAGTGCAGCGCGTTTCTCCGTCATGTATTCCTCGATATTCCTTTCAAAAGGCAGGGAGTACTTGTGGTGTTCTGTCTTTATCAAGAAAACCCCAAGCGCAAATACTGCAATGAATAACAATATAGTCGCGACTCTTTCATAATGCCGCATTGTGGTTGCAAAAACCAAGGCGACAAGTACCGAAAGGCCGGATACTGCTGACACACTGGTATTATATGGTTGAATACAATCCAGGGAGGAAATGCTGCCTCCAATAGCAATGCCTGTTATAAGAACAATACACAAAGATAGCAGGGGAGGCAGTTTCATATATTAAGATGATGGCTTTTTTATAATTTTTTCAGAAGGTCAGGGCGCAAACGCTGTGTACGCTCCATAGCCTGCTCCATTTCCCATTCCTTTATCTTAGCCTCATGACCTGATAAAAGCACATCGGGCACACGCCATCCCTTATATTCCGCAGGACGCGTATATACGGGTGCTGACAACAAGTCATCTTGGAAACAGTCTGACAAAGCACTCTGCTCATCACCGATTACGCCAGGTATTATTCGTACTATGGCGTCAGCCATTACAGCCGCCGCCAGTTCGCCACCAGTAAGAACAAAGTCACCTATGCTTATCTCGCGTGTAATGAGATGGTCACGTATGCGCTGGTCAATGCCTTTGTAGTGGCCGCATAATATAATGATATTACCCATCATAGACAGGTCATTGGCTATGTGCTGGTCAAATTTCTCACCGTCTGGCGATGTGTATATCACTTCGTCATAGTCACGCTCTGATTTCAAGGCAGTGATACAACGGTCTATTGGCTCACACTGCATCACCATGCCCGCAAAGCCTCCGTATGGATAGTCATCCACACGTTTCCATTTGTCAAGAGTATAGTCACGCAGATTATGCAAATGTATCTCTGCCAAGCCTTTTTTCTGTGCGCGCGCCATGATGGATTCGTCGAAGAAACCACGCAACATATCCGGCAATACTGTTATGATGTCTATTCGCATAGGGTAATTTTGTAGCATTCAAGTGCAAAGGTACGCTTTTTTATTGAAAAAAATGCTCTATTAGCCTTTTTTTTATTAAATTTGCAATATAACAATTTTATTTATATGAACGAGACATCACGTATTGTGACACTGCGTCAGCAGTTGCATGAACATAATCATCGCTACTACGTAGAGAACAATCCCATAATATCTGACCAAGAGTTTGACCTAATGATGCATGAGCTGCAAGAACTTGAGGCTTTGCATCCCGAGCTGTATGACCCCAACTCTCCCACTATGCGTGTGGGTAGTGATATCACAAAGGAGTTTCGTCAGGTACGTCATAAATATCCAATGTTATCACTTGCCAATACATATAATGAGCAGGATGTGACAGAATGGTATAACCAGGTGAGCCGTGGTTTGGAGGGTGAGCCTTTTGAGGTGTGTTGTGAGATGAAATATGACGGATTGTCAATTTCGTTGACATACGAGCATGGTCAGTTGGTTCAGGCTGTGACGCGCGGCGATGGCGTCCAGGGTGATGACGTGACAGCTAATGTGCGCACCATACGCTCCATACCTCTTGTGCTGCAGCCGGGATTGGGATGGCCGGAAGAGTTTGAGATACGTGGAGAGATACTTATGCCTTGGGAGTCGTTCTATCGTCTAAACCAAGAGCGTGAGGACATAGGCGAGCAGCCATTCGCTAATCCACGTAATGCTGCCAGCGGCACGTTGAAGAGCCAGGACTCGCGTGTGGTGGCTGAACGTGGACTTGATGCATATCTTTATTATCTTCCCACATTGTCGCAGACAGAGGGTGGGGAAGGCCACTATGAAAGTCTGGAGCAGGCTCGTCATTGGGGCTTTAAGATTTCAGAGGGGATGAGGAAAGTATCAACCCTGCAAGAGATTTTTGACTTCATAAACTATTGGGACAAGGAACGCAAGAACCTGCCTGTCGCTACCGACGGCATAGTCTTGAAGGTGAACTCCCTGCGACAGCAGCGTCATCTGGGCTTCACAGCCAAGAGTCCACGCTGGGCTATAGCCTATAAGTTCAAGGCAGAGCGCGTATGCACACGTCTGCTTGATATATCATACCAAGTGGGACGTACCGGTGCCATAACACCTGTTGCAAACATGGAGACGGTGCAGCTTGCCGGTACACGTGTTCATCGTGCCACACTTAACAATGAGGACTTTATACGCTCTTTTGACCTTCATGAAGGCGACTGGGTGTATGTAGAGAAAGGAGGTGAGATAATACCAAAGATAGTAGGTGTTGATGAGAGTCGTCGTGACCCACAGTCACAACCTGTGCGCTTTATTACCCACTGCCCGGAGTGTGGTGCGGAATTGCGGCGTATAGAAGGCGAGGCAGCACACTATTGTCCTAATGCCACCGCTTGTCCTCCGCAGATAAAGGGACGCATAGAACATTTCATCTCCCGCCGCGCTATGAATATAGATAGTCTTGGTCCTGAGACCGTTGACACATACTTTGAGCGTGGACTGATTAATAACATTGCAGACCTGTATCTCCTTACGCCAGAGCAGTTAAACTACGAGGGCAATCGTGAACGCTCCGCGCAAAAGATAGTCAGTGCCATAGAGGCATCAAAGCAGGTGCCGTTTGAGCGTGTGGTCTTTGCCCTCGGCATACGTATGGTGGGTGAGCAGACTGCAAAGATTCTCGCACGTCATTTCAAGACCATAGAGGCATTGCGTACAGCTACGGTTGAGCAGCTTACAGAGGTTGACGGCATAGGCGGCATAATAGCCGTAAACATTGTGGAGTATTTCCATGATACGAGGAATATAGAAATAGTGGACCGTCTCATCAGTTACGGTCTGCAGATGAGCCTTACCGAGGAACAGCAGTCACAGATGGGTACAGCCCTTGAGGGTAAGAGCATAGTCATCAGTGGAGTGTTCACCCATCACAGTCGTGACGAGTACAAAGATATAATAGAGCGTAATGGCGGCAAGAACGTAGGCTCTATAAGCAAGAAGACATCCTTTGTGCTTGCAGGAGAGAATATGGGACCATCAAAACTTGAGAAGGCGCAGAAGCTGGGTGTACAGATTATGAGTGAAGAAGAGTTTTTGCAATTGATAATGCATAATTCATAGTTGACTCCGTACAAAAACGCATAATATAAACTATAAACAGTAAACTATAGACTGTGCACATTCACTACTTCAATCCTGACCATGAGATAGCGATGGCAATGAACAAGCCACGCTATGAGATGCCCCGTGTGACACGTGAGATGAGGCGTGACCTCGGTTTCCTTCCAGCCGTGTGGGCTGATGACGGTGACTGTGTCGTGGTGGATGATGTGGATACAGCTTGCAGACTCTATGATGAGGTATGCCTGAATGTGAAGCCCGATGTGCGTTTCATCCTTTTGGAAGACATAAAAGACGTGGCTGGCAATGATGCCATCTTCTGTCCGTGGGGATGGAATGCTTCAATGCGTGAGACTCTATTGCAGGCTGGTGTGCCGGCTGACAAACTGCCTGATGACGAGACCGTCAGCAGGGTAAGACAACTTAGCAACCGACGTATAGCCGTGGAGTTGCTTGAGGATATCAATAGCAAGCTGCATCTCGCAGGCTCTTCACAGGTGTGTGAGAATATAGAAGATGTAAAAACCTTTTTCTCACGCTGGCATCATATAGTGCTGAAAGCACCGTGGAGCTGCAGTGGCAGGGGCGTACGCTTCTTCTCTGACGCTGATGACAGGCTATGTGCGGCCAAGTCCCCCACAAAGGCTGACTGGCAGTGGGTGGGTAATACGTTGGAGCGCCAGGGCTTTGTCATAGCAGAGGTGATGGAGACTAAGATACTGGATTTCGCCATGGAGTTCCAGTGCCGTGACGGACTGCTGACAGATAACGGACTGTCGCTCTTTAATACAACAGGCAGCGCCTATACGGGTAATATGCTGATGAGCCGCAAGGCTATATGTGAAGCGTTAGGCGAATATGTCCCCAAGGAGGCGCTTGACAGCCTGAACCACGAGATTACCAGCAACGAGCTACTGCGTGCGAGGTTGCGTGGCTACAACGGTCCTGTGGGCATTGACATGATGATAGTGCGTGACGACAGCAACAAACCGCAGATACATCCATGTGTGGAGATAAACCTGCGTCAGACTATGGGTATGGCTGCCGTGACACTCTCAGAGCGTGGTGAGCGTGGTTCCATGCGCATAGCGAGAGAGGGTAACCACTTTAAGTTGAAGATAGAAAACTAAAATATACTCAACTTTCTGAAGTAGTCAAGTAGACAGTAGTTAAGTAGTCAGTAGTTAA
>DFLE01000012.1:0-31018 GCA_002373375.1 Prevotellaceae bacterium UBA3627 | reverse complement strand
CAGTAGTTAAGACATTACGTTCTTTATTTATAAGGTCGCGCCCCATTTGTCTTAACTCCTTAACTCCTAATAACTTCTTAACTCCTAATAACTCCTTTACTTCTTTACTCCTGAAGACTAAGAAGTTGAGCACTTGCGAAACTTGAATAAATATATATATACCTGAAGATGAAAAAAACATTCTTTTCTTTCCTGTTCATGTTGCCATTAGTGGCGGGAGCAGAAAACTACAAGTCAGAAGTATGGTCACCAGACAACGGCGACGGTACATTTACTAACCCCGTAATCAATGCAGACTACTCAGACCCAGATGTCTGCGTGGGCGCAAGCGGTGAGGACTTCTATCTCACGGCGTCATCGTTCAACTGCATACCGGGTTTGCCTATATTACACTCCAAGGACCTCGTTAACTGGGAGATTGTGAATTATGCAGTGAAGGCTCTGCCACCATTTGACCGCTACGCTGTGCCGCAGCATGGCAACGGTGTGTGGGCTCCGTCTATAAGATATAACCAGTATAACCAGACTTATTACATCTATTGGGGTGACCCAGATCTCGGCGTGTTCGTCGTAACAGCAAAGGACCCTTGCGGTGAGTGGACCGAGCCAAAGTGTATCATACCGGGCAAGGGCATGATTGACACCACCCCCCTGTGGGATGAGGATGGCAAATGCTACCTCGTAAACGGTTGGGCAAACTCCCGTTGCCAGTTCAACTCAGTGCTTACTGTGCGTGAGATGAGTGCTGACGGTATGAAACAGATTGGTGACCCCGTCATTGTGTTTGACGGCAATGGCACCAACGACCGTACTGCCGAAGGACCTAAGTTCTATAAGCGTAACGGCTGGTATTGGATTATGTGTCCTGCAGGTGGTGTGCCAGTAGGTCATCAGCTCGCCATGCGTTCTAAGTCTCCATACGGCCCTTATGAGAGCAAGACTGTCCTTGCGCAGGGCACTACAGACATCAACGGCCCTCACCAGGGTGGATGGGTTCACCTGAAGAGCGGTGAGGACTGGTTCCTTCATTTCCAGGACAAAGAGGCTTATGGTCGTGTGGTATGGCTTGAGCCAGTGAAATGGGTTGACAACTGGCCTACCATGGGCGAGAAGGTTGGCAAGGTAAAGGCATACGGCAAGACTGAGAAGTACAGTGGACAGCCGGTGTTGACATATAAGAAGCCAAATGTGGGCAAGGAGTATCCTGTATGCAATCCTGTGGAGAGCGACGAGTTCAATACTACGACCATGGGCAAGCAGTGGCAGTGGCATGCTAACTATGACCAGACCTTTGGTATGCCTACGCCTTATGGCTATTTCCGTGTGTTCTGCCATCGTCAGAGCCAAGACTACAAGAACCTCTGGGAGGCTGGCAATCTGTTGTTACAGAAGACCCCTGCTGACAATTTCACAGCTACTGCCAAACTTACCATGACGGCTAAGGACGAAGGCCAGTATGGCGGTATCATCTGCATGGGCATGGACTACTCTTCTATCGTGCTGCGCAGGGTAGGCGATGAGTTCCAGTTGCAGCAGATAACATGCAAGCAGGCAGACAAGGGTAAGGCAGAAGATATAAAGGTGCTTGCCACATTGAAGCCTACTGCTGCCGACAAGGTAAATTATCAGCCGTCACTCCACTGTGACCTCTATATGCAGATGCACGTGGAATATATCGGTGGCAAGACAAAGGCTGGCGATAACAAGCATGAGGCAAAGGTTACATTCGCATATTCCAAGGACGGTAAGAAGTTCTCTCCATGTGGCGAAGCCTTCACAATGCGCCAAGGCAAGTGGATAGGTGCGAAGATAGGTATCTGTGCAGCCGAGCCTGCAGGCAAGAAGGTGCGTGGCTGGGTGGACGTGGACTGGTTCCGTGTGACGAAATAACTATAAAGACACTAACTATTATATTAATTATTTATCAATAAACGATGAAGAAAATTTTAACATTATTGTTTCTGGCTGTGACAGCCATGACATTTGTATCATGTAATGATGATGAGATAGCCGCTACACTTGATGGCGTCTGGGAAGGCCATGTGTCTCTCGGTCGTTGGAACTCATATCAGTATGTGGATATAGAGTTCTATAGAGATGAATATTCTGCTGGCAATGGTGTAGAGTATGATTACCAAAGTAACGGAACATACATAGAGTGTCCTTTTACATTCAAGGTGGTAAATGGCACTATCTTTATGGAGTATGATGATGGCTCGCGTGTCGCTATACGTAATTATTCACTGACCGATACCCAGTTCTCTGGTGACTTCTATGAGTGGGTAGGCAGTTATAGTATTGGTAATTATATAGCACACTTTGAATTCTATAAGGTGACAAGCTGGCGTCACACCCGCTACAGTAGCTACCATTATGTGGGTAACCCCACAGACACACAGATAGAGAGAAATATTAACAAATAAAGAAAGGAAATAGACATTATGAAACACGCAAATTACAAGACACTGTCACTCACAAATCACAGCACATACATATTCAGCGCGATGTTCGTTATAGGCAACATTCTGCTGCCACAGTTATGCCATCTTGTACCACAAGGCGGCCTGATGCTCCTGCCTATATACTTTTTCACCCTTGTGGGTGCGTATTGCTACGGCATCAACTTAGGCTTGCTTACGGCTGTTCTGTCTCCCGTTGTCAACAGTATGCTTTTCGGTATGCCTCCGGCAGCCGCACTGCCGGCCATTCTGGTCAAGTCAGTATCATTGGCGGTAGTGGCAAGTTACGTGGCACACCGTAGCCAGCGTGTAAGTATCGGTCTGCTGGCCTTGGTGGTAGTGGCCTATCAGCTTGTGGGCATGGCGTTTGAGTATGTATATACCGGCAGCCTCTACGCAGCTCTGCAAGATGTGCGTCTTGGCATACCAGGACTGCTCATGCAGGTGTTGCTTGGTTATGTGTTTATTAAGAAGATATCAAAGTAATGTCTTGTGTGCTTAACAGTGGGGCACTCCCATGCGAGTGCTATGCTCCTGACGTGCGCATGGTCATGGACGACACCGTGAGACGTTTCGGAGAGGAGGAGTGGCATAAGGTGGTTTTGACAAACGAGATTCACGGACACCTCGGCATTTACTCCACGCTTGGAGCCAAGATGGGCTGCCTCGCCATGTCGTTGCATGACGGCGATGATGAGCCAGAGGTGTTGTCATACGCCGGAAGCCAGCCCCCGGTAAGCTGTTTCAATGACGGCTTGCAGGTAAGTACTGGTGCCACTATGGGACACGGTCTCTTCCTGTTGTCTGATGAGGAAGACAAACGCGTGGAGGCACTCTTCACGTGGAAGTCAGAAACCCTGTGGCTGCGTCTGAAGACAGAGTACGTCCGCATAATACAAGAGGACATACGGCGCGGTGTGGAGGCATACGGCCACTCGCCACGATACTGGAGCTATGTGCGCGAGCTCGCGTTAAAATACTGGAGCCAGTGGAGCCGTGACGATATTTTTGAGAAAGTGTGAGATATATTATAACGCTGTTTACCATACAGGGCAGGAAGCATTTGCTTTCTGCCCTGTATGGTAAATGATATATGATAAAAGAAAAAACTTCTATGTTTTATGGGTCTGTGGTGAAGTTTTCTGTATTTTATTAAAGTCTTTGGTGTAATATTCTGAATATTGTTAACTTTGCAATTGGAATAAAAAGAATAGACTTTAATTATACAACACATTATGACAGAGCAAAGCAACTACTGTGGTGAAGGTGCGCACCATCACCACCATGGACATCACCATCATGACCTTAATGAGCAGTTTGAGGAAGTGTTCTCAGGCAAGAAGACCGATGAGGAGATATTGGCGCATCAGGCACGCCATGCGCATCATCACCATGACCCAGAACATCCACACGTACACGGCGATACAAAGGACTATATGTCGGCTGTGACGGAATACCGCAAGACGTTTCCCAATAAGCAACAGCAGATAGAGCAGACACCCGATCCTGCTGTCAGGGAGATGTTGCTCCATATGCAGGAAATGGGTATAGAGACAGTGTTCGACCGTTTTGACAGTCAGCAGCCACAGTGTAACTTCGGTATAGCCGGCACCTGTTGTAAGAACTGTTTCATGGGGCCGTGCCGCATAACAAAGAAAGCCCCGAGGGGCGTGTGTGGTGCTGATGCCAACCTGATAGCTGCGCGCAACCTGCTGCGCCACCTTGCGGCAGGCACGGCAAGCCACGGAGCAAGAGGCAGGGCGAGTATGCTTGCGCTGAAATATGCAGCAGAAGGTAAGGCACCGATTGATATAGAGGGTACACAGAAGATACTCGCAGAGGCAAAGACCTATGGCTTGGACACGGAGGGGAAGAACATAAGGCAGCTAGCTGGTGAGATAGCCGACATACTGCTTGAGGACCTGAGCCGCACCGTTCCCGACAAACACAAGACAATATATAGTCATGCACCCAAAGAGCGCATCGCCGCATGGGAGAAGGCCGGCATTATACCTGTATCTCCATATCACGAGGTATTTGAAAGTCTGCATCGCACCACTACTGGCACTGACGGCGATTGGCGCAACGTGATGCAGCAGTTTCTCCGTACGGGCGTAAGTTTCGCGTGGACATCATGCCTCGGCAGCGGCATAGCCATGGACTGCCTCTACGGGCTGCCACACCGTTCTACGTCAAAGGTGAACCTTGGAGCACTGAAGAAAGGGTGGGTAAACATAGCAGTACACGGACACTCACCGTTGCTGGTGCGTGAGATAGTAAGGCTCGGACAGAGCGACGAGTATCAGGCAAAGGCACGCGAGGCAGGTGCGGAGGGAATACAGTTCTATGGCATCTGCTGCTCAGGTCTCAGTGCTATGTATCGCTACGGCGGTGTGATACCACTCAGCAATGCCGTCGGCTCAGAACTGGTGCTCGGCACCGGTGCACTCGACTTGTGGGTGGCAGATGTGCAAGATGTGTTCCCTACTATTATGGATGTCGCGAAGTGTTTTCGCACGGTGGTGGTCACCACAAGCGACTCTGCTCGTTTGCCGGGAGCGGAGCACTACGGCTTTGACCATGAGCACTCCAACATCGGTGACATAAAGAAACTGGCTGAGAGGATAGTGCTGCGAGCCATAGAGGCGTTCAGGGACCGACGTGACGTGCCTGTGAAGATACCACAGTATGAGGTAGAGGCTGAGATGGGATTCTCAGTGGAATGGGCTGCCAAGCACTTTGAACGTGGACTGCGTGACATAGCCGATGCGTTACGCGACGGACGAATCAAAGGCATAGTGAACCTTGTGGGCTGTAACAATCCGCGACTGATATACGAGAAGCATATCATAGAGGCGGCAGAGGTGCTGCTGAAAAACAATATACTGATACTTACAAACGGCTGTGCATCATTCGCATTGCTGAAGATGGGCTTCTGCTCAAGCAAGGCACTTGAGGTTACGGGCGACTCGCTGCGTGCATTCTGTGAGGAGCATGGTAATATACCACCTGTATGGCATCTGGGCGAGTGTCTGGACAATGCTCGTGCCAGTGGTTTCTTCAACGGCATAAGCGGTGCGCTCGGCACACCGATTAAAGACCTGCCATACGCCTTCATATCACCAGAGTGGAGTAATGAGAAAGGCATCTGCGCCGCGCTCGCTTTCCGTCTGCTTGGCATGAACTCATACCATAGTGTATATGCACCTACGCAGGGTGCGCCTGAGGTACACGAGTTTATGGTGCACGGCACCAAGCCTATACTGGGTAGCGAGATGATAGTCAACGTTGATACGCAGCAGTTGGTAAGACAACTGGTGGACGACCTTAATGAGAAACGTAGTAAACTTAACTGGTAAAAAAGACGAATATATGAGATATACATTTAATAAGATAATATTCTGTGTGGCGGTGGTAGCTACGTTGTTGCTTACGTCGTGTGGCAGGAAGTCAGACCCTAATACGGTAAGGATAGCCTATCTGCCTATAACCCACGCCCTGCCACTTACCGAACTGAAGTCGGTAGATGGCGTGAAGGTGGAACTGGTGAAGTATGGCTCGTGGCCCGAATTGTTAGATGCTCTCAATACAGGGCGCGTGGACGGTGCTTCGGTGCTTATTGAACTTGCCATGAAGGCAAAGGCGCAGGGCATAGGACTGACAGCCGTTGCTCTCGGGCATACCGATGGCAACGTGATAGTGGTGTCGCAGGACATAACCAGCGCAAGGAATCTGAAAGGAAAGACCTTCGCCATCCCTCACAGGGCATCCTCCCACCACATATTGTTGCAGGAGGCACTGGCAAAGGCTGGACTGACCATCAGCGACGTGAATGTTGTGGAGATGGCTCCGCCAGAGATGCCATCTGCTCTTGCCAACGGACAGATTAGCGGCTACTGCGTGGCAGAGCCGTTCGGAGCAGCGGGCGTACTTGGCGGCAAGGGCAAGGTGCTCTATCGCAGCGATGAGCTTTGGCAGGGCAGTATCTGCTGCGGACTTGTACTCAACGACCGTGCCTATCTTGCCAAGAAGACACAGCTTGACAAGGTTATAGCCGCATACAAAGCGGCAGGAAAGCACCTTGATGACAAGGAAGTGGCCCTGGGCAAGGCAAAAGAGATACTGTCACAAAAGGACGAGGTGCTCAGGCAGTCGCTTGAGTGGATAAGCTACTCTGAGCTCGACATTACCAAGACTGCATACGATGACCTTGCCCAGAAGGTAAGGAAATACGGCATAATAGACAATCCACCTACATTTGAGGAGTTTGTGAAATGAAAGCAACATTATACACAATAGCATCATTCGCTATAGCCACGGCATTGTGGCAGCTGGCGGTGGTAATCGGCGACTTCGGCAGTGCGCTCTTCCCGGCTCCGCTTGATGTGGCGAAGGCTTTTGCCGAGATTACTGGTGACGGTACGCTCGCTGATGGAGTGACGGCAAGTATGTTCCGCTTCGTCATAGGCTATCTGTTGTCTGTGGTGGCAGGCATAGGTCTGGGACTGCTTATTGGCAACGTCAACATACTGTTCCGGCTTACCAATCCCGTGATACAGATGATACGCCCCATAGCCCCCGTGGCATGGATGCCGTTCATCGTGCTTCTGATAGGCATAGGCGACACTCCTGCTATCGTCATCATCTTCCTTGCGGGCTTCTTCCCCGTGCTGCTCACTACTGCAAGGGGAGTGCATACGGTGGATGAGACTTATCTGAAGGTGGCGAGCAACTACGGCATATCACGCCTCAAGACGGTGTTCAGCATCATACTGCCGGCGGTGTTCCCACAGATAGCCAACTCGCTGCACATTGCTCTTGGCACATCATGGATATTCCTTGTGTCGGGTGAGATGGTAGGTACGCAGTCTGGTCTGGGCTACATGATAATAGACGCGCGCAACAACCTGCGCACCGACATACTGCTCGCCACTATGATAGTGATAGGTGTAATAGGCTTCATCCTTGACTATTTAATTGGTAAATTTGAAAAGAAAGTGCTTTCATACTATGGCATACATTGAGGTAAACGACATATCAAAGGATTTCCAGCGGAAGAGCCGCGACGGCAGGCAGGAAACCATACATGTGCTTGATAATATAAGCTTTGAGATAAACAAGGGCGAGTTTGTATGCTTGCTGGGATTTTCCGGCTGTGGCAAATCTACCCTGCTCAACATCATGGCAGGCTTTGAGCAGCCCACTGCGGGCAACGTCAGCATTGACGGTGCGGTAATGAGCAAGCCTTCGCCACGATACGTCACCATCTTCCAGCATTACGGCCTGCTGCCGTGGCGCAGCGTCAAGCGCAACGTGGAGCTGGGCTTAGAGAATGCAACCTACTCTAAGGCAGAGCGTGCCACGATAGCGCAGCAGTATATAGACCTCGTCGGACTGAACGGACTGGAGCATCAGTTTCCTACGCAGTTGTCTGGCGGTCAGCAGCAGCGTGTGGCGATCGCACGCGGACTGGCGGTGAATCCCGACGTGCTGTTTATGGACGAGCCCTTCGGTGCTCTCGACCCCATCACACGCAACAAGTTGCAAGACGATCTGCTCGACATAGTGAGGGAACAGCAGAAGACAGTGGTGTTCGTAACCCACGACATAGAGGAAGCGGTCTATCTGGCAGACCGTGTCATCGTGATGCAGTCGGGGCCAGGACGTATAGGCAAAATCTATGACGTGAAGATACAGCGTCCGCGCGACCGCAACTCCAGCGGCTTCGGTTTGTATCGCAAGGACATATACAATAAACTATTCTCGATAAAGGAGACCTCTGTTGAGTATATGATATGATTTTTCTTTGTGAAAAATTTTGCTTTTTGAAAAAAACTCTATACCTTTGCACTCGCAATTTCGCTTGTGGGCGACCATGAGCCTGCTTCGCAGACACTCATTAATTGCTTCATGCGATGCATTGCACTCGCACTTGCGATATCGCCTGTGGCGGCCATGTGCCTGCCTTGCAGACACCCGTTAACCGCTGTTCGCAAAGGGAAGATTGGCAGAGTGACCGAATGCGCTGGACTCGAAATCCGGTATACGCTTTACCGCGTATCGGGGGTTTGAATCCCTCATCTTCCGCTTAAAGGAAAAGCCCTATGGACATCCATAGGGCTTTTCTGTTTTTAGATGCTATAGTGATGATTACTCAACTTTCGCAAGCTTCAGTTTCGTTGAGGTTTAAGGTTCTTGCTTAGGCAAGCGTCACTGCGTGCCGAGCGGTGAGGTCGCTTCGCTTCAAGGTTTTAAGGTGATATTAGGCAACTATTCACCACAATTAAACATATCTCACCTCATGACCTTACGACCTAATAACCTGATAACCCAACAAGTTGAGCGCATGCGAAACTTGAATGATTATTCTATCCTTCCTCCGGCATAGTTGTATTTCTTGTCGCCTTTGGTTATTATGAGCTTGCCGTTTTCAATGCGTTTCTGCACCTTAGTCGTGGCATCCTCAGTTTTTACGTTGTTAACAGCTGTCACGACCTCTTCCTCCTCAAAGCCGGATACACCTGTGGATTTAGCGCTTGCGCTTGTAGTGTAGGTGTATTGCAGTTTCTTGATGGTCTGTCCGCCGTTAGCAAGGTAAATATAATATGTGGTGCCGGCAGTGAGGTAAGCGCTGATGGTCTTGGCTGTGGCGCCGTTGGTATAACCGGCGGCAAGCACGCCTGATGTGCTTGATGACACGTTAGTGCCCGTAATAATAGACGTGCCTATAGCAGTGATACGGTCGGTAGCCGAGATGTTGTTAGATACGTATGTCACTGTCATGGTACCAGAGACAGAAGGCTTGTATTTGATGTAGCGCTGGTTAGAAGAGCTGGTGCCGTTAAGGCGGAAGCCGCCAGTGGTGATGACATCGTTGGTATATGTAGATGTGGCATTGCCAACGAGAGTCAGTCCGTTGTATGATGTAGAGTAGTTGTTGCCGGCAGCAATTACGTTAGAGGTAAACTCGCTGAAGTCCCATGTGGTTGTGGCGGTTGTAGTGGCGGCGGTATAAGCCACAGCTGTGCTTGAGTCACCCAAACCACCCATGGCGTTGGCTGCGCGTACGGTGTATGTGCCGCTCTTGCTCAGTGTGATATAGTTAGTTGTCACGTTGGCATAATATACTCCGTCCTTGAAAACAAACCAGCAGAGAGCATAGTCACTGTTGTCCCATGAGAGCTTTGAGCCACTGAGTGACACACCAGTGACAGCCACCTGTGCGGCGTATGATTGAGGGTCCCAGCTGCCGTTGTTGCCCACCACGTTAGCCACGGTGTAGTTGGCAGCTTGTGACGCTGTGAGCACCGGATTGTCAGCAGAGGCAGGAGAGCAGGCAGATACGCTGCGTGAAGATAGGTCAAGCGTAGAGCCAGAACTGTTGGTAGAACCATACTCATGGAAACGCAGCACAAGACCTGATGACATGTTTGTCCAGCCTGCTGCTGACGGTGTTACGTTCATCTTTGTATAAAGATAGGTGGCGGCAGGAGAGTTGCCCCACGGGCGACCGAGGTTCCAGTTGCCGTTGGTTACGCTTGATGCTCCCGATGCCTTTGATATGGTACACTTGTTGAATACATAACCCCAGGTCTCAGTCGCCGCGGTGCGCGGAGCGGCTATGACGTTGCCGCTGCGGTTGTTTATAATAAGGTCACACTGCTCAAACCATATATCACCGCCGCCGCAGATGAAGTCAACTGTGCCGGCAAACTTACACGTCTCGTAGTAGCAGCGTGTGGCTGCAGATACGTATGTGTCCTGGTTTGACCAGCAGCTCACGTTCTTCATGATGGTGTTGGTGCCACGGTCATAGAAAGCTACAGCCACACCCTTGTCATGAGCGCCGCCGGCATACATATTCTTCAAAGTGAAGTCCTGCAGGTAGTTGTTGCTGCCAGAACGGAACTCCAGTGTAGAGGTATATGATATGCCCGGTATTGTAGGTATGTTGTAGAGCACTGTGCCGTCTGTTGACTGGCCTATAATAGAGATGTTGCTTGAGCGCAACTGCGTCATGGCATTGTTATATGTGCCTGCGGCATACGTTGTGGCAGAGCCCGTGGTACCTGTTGACTCGTTGTAGGTGTAGCCAGTCTGAGTGCTTGAGGTGGTGATGGTGGCGTTGCCGGTAAGTTTGTAAGTGCCGTTAGGTATGAAGATATACACACGGTCAGAGCCGCTGTAGCTCTTGTAGTTGTCGAGCACAGTCTGCAGGTCGGTGTTGCCACTGGTGCCTACAATCACGTCAAACTTCTTCTTCGTGGTCACCTTAACAGGCGTTGCCGTGGCGCTGCTTGAGCTGATGGTTACAGAAGCCACATAGGTGGAGTAACCCTTGGAACGGAAAAGATATACTGTGGTGGCTCCGACGAGTGCCGAGCCTGATGCCACTGTGATGCTCCTGCTCTCCCATGTGTTCTTGGCGGTGCAGTAAGCGGTAGAGACGGCGCTGAAAGCCGATGTGCCGGCAGAAACGCCGTAGTTGGAACCAGAAGGGGTAGAGGCGCACAGTTCGGTAACGGTGATGACATCGCCAGACTTCAGTGCGGTGTTGAGCGAGAGCTTCATATACTTGGCGCCAGAGTCGCCGTCAAGTTTATAGCCATACTTGCTGTTCTTGCTCTCTACCTTGCTGCTGGCACCGACGGTTACCTTGCCTCCTGTGGCAGAGTAGGTGCCGGCGGTGTTGTCCTGGCTTGACACTGTGTAAGAGAATGTGGTGGCGGCTGACACGCTGCCTGCTGCCAATGCGAATGCCGCTACGGCTGACATCCGCACTACTGACGCTGTCCGCCTTGCGAACCGCGTACATACATTTTTTAGGATTTTCATTTGTTAAACGGTTAGTTGAAATTGTTTAGTATAAAATCTAATTACCTTTAGTGCTTGCAAATATAATAAAAGAATATCAGAATGTCTTGATGGTAAGGGAGATGAAACATACAATGACACAATTTTGCACCCCATTTTGTGTAAAAATCCCCAGTGCTACTATGTGAACGACTGGACATGGGCGGATCTCAGTGTCCTTGGCACAGTCAAGGAACTTACGTTCACATTTGACGGTACTAAGAAAAATAGTTTCGGACTCACCACCGCCACCTACTTCTGCATGGACAACCTCGGAGGCGAAGCTCCAGAGGCTACCTCTGTGAATGTTGCAAGACATAGTGGTAAGGCCGTTGGCGTAAGTGAGGTATATGATCTTGGAGGCAGACGTCAGGCTACTATGCATCGTGGCTTTAATGTCGTACGTATGAACGACGGTTCGGTGCGTAAGATAGTAGTAAAGTGATAATGTCTTTAATACAACAAAAAAAGAGTAACTGATGCGATGTCAGTTACTCTTTTTTGTTTTTGAGTGTCATAGAAGTGTACCGCAGGTTAACCGAAAAGCATCCTCAGAGCTTCCTCTACCTTTCCAGCGGGATGTATCTGTATGGTGTATTTCTTGCCTTTTAATGCACTGAGGTTGCGGCGTGGGATGATGATATCTGTGAATCCCAGTTTCTCAGCTTCGGCTATGCGTTGCTCAATGCGTGCCACCGGACGTACCTCGCCTGACAATCCCACTTCGCCACACAGACACCATCCAATGTTGATTGGCATATCCACGTTAGATGAGAATACAGCTGCTATGACGCTGAGGTCCATAGCCATGTCCGTAACTTTGATGCCTCCTGCGATATTAATAAAGACATCCTTCTGTATCAGTTTGAAGCCGACCTTCTTCTCAAGCACAGCTAACAACATATTGAGTCTGCGTTGATCAAAACCTGTGGCAGAGCGTTGTGGCGTACCGTATGCTGCGGTGCTGACGAGCGCCTGTGTCTCAATGAGGAATGGGCGCATACCCTCTACAGCGGCAGATATTGCGATACCGCTCATTCCTTCGCGGTCCTCGCTTAGAAGTAGTTCAGATGGGTTGCTAACGGGGCGCAGGCCATTCTGCTGCATCTCGTAGATTCCTAATTCAGATGTAGAGCCAAAGCGGTTTTTTATGCTGCGTAGTATGCGGTAGATGCCTTGACGGTCACCTTCAAATTGTATTACAGCATCAACAATGTGCTCAAGTATCTTCGGACCGGCTATGGTGCCTTCCTTGTTGATGTGGCCAATGAGAATGACAGGTACACCACTTGCTTTCGCAAATCGTAATAAGGCGCTGGCGCACTCACGTATCTGTGTTATACTGCCAGGTGCAGAGTCCACAGTCTCTGTCTCCATAGTCTGTATTGAGTCTATTATAACAAGGTCTGGCGCACTCTCCCTTATTTGGTCGAATATCTTTTCAATGCTTGTCTCACACAGTACTGATACACTTTCATTCTTGCCACCTTCTATACGTTCAGCCCTCATCTTCAGTTGATGTGCGCTTTCCTCACCGCTGACATACAGCACCTCGCGCTCAGGCATACGCATAATGGTCTGCAAGGTCAGTGTACTCTTGCCTATGCCGGGATCGCCGCCCAGCAGGACGATGCTGCCCGGCACCAGTCCGCCGCCTAATACACGATTGAGTTCGGCATCATACATATCCATGCGTGGTGACTCTTTCGTCGGTATGTCACGCAATAGCATGGCATTGCTACGCGTACCTGTGGCAGACCTGCGTGCAGCGCTTACCTCTCGTGCAGCGGAACGCGCGCTCTGCTGTCCGGTATCATTGGCTATGCGTATCTCGCGAAAAGTGTTCCACTGCCCGCATGAGGGGCATTTGCCAATCCACTTTGCTGACTCCTGTCCACAGTTGTCGCAAACGTATGCTATTTTGTCTTTTGCCATAACTTGTACAAAGGTAATATAAAAATTTGATATGCACAAAAAAACGAAACGCCCACATCTCACGATGTAAGCGTTCCAATCTCAATAGGTATTAGCTTTTTTGTTTAAGGTAAAAAGATTGTATTCAGGATAACGATTACAAAGTTAATGTAAAACCTTTGTATTTACAAACTTTTCAATCGTTTTTTTTACCTTAATTCTGTGTTTTAACATTTTTATACAATTGTGTAGGTACACAACTTTTTGTCATTTATTTTTCTCTCTCAAAAAGTGTTTTATAAGGAAAAAAATGATGACACCGATGACTAAAACGATAAGCGTAATTTTAATATAGTCACTGTATTCCTCAATTTTCCCATTCAGTTCTTCACGTGTAACGAATGAGTGCATCCACCATCCCAGTGCTGCGAGAATGCAGTTCCATATGCCTGCACCGATGGTGGTGAAAAGCAGAAAACGCCAGAAATTCATGCGTGCCAGTCCGGCAGGAATAGATATAAGGTGTCTGACACCCACTACCAGTCTGCCAGTGATAGTGGCCACGGCACCGTTGTCATCAAAGTATTTCTCTGCCTGTTCCACTTTCTTCTGGTTAAGCAGGCACAGTTTTCCCCATTTGCTGTTTGCAAACTTATATATAAGTGGCCTGCCAAGGTAGTAGCCGGCGGCATAGTTGATGCTTGCACCGCAGTCTGCGCCGATGGTGGCAAAGAGTATCACCAGCCAGATGTTTAGTGTGCCTTCCGCGGCATTGAATGCTGCGGGAGCTACAACAAGTTCGGACGGTACTGGAATTACGGTGCTTTCAAGCAACATGAGGAAGTAAATCCATCCATAATTAAGATGGTCAAGCGCAAAGCTGAGTAGTTCTGTCATTATTTATCGTTTGAAATTCGTTTTTCTAAATATTGCTTATAGAAGTTGGCCTCATTTTCTTTATTGAGTTTCTCACAACATTTGATGATACAGTCAATCATTTGCTGAGGACACTCCTTGTCGTTCTCTTTGGAAAGGTAGTTGTAGAACACTGTGGAAAGAAGGTCATATGCCGCGTCAGTATATCCTAACTCGTATAAAGAGATGCCAACCTGAGTTATTATTATGATATCGTAGTTGGATTTCTCCAAAGCCTTTTGGAATTCCTTCATGCCCTCTGCCCTGCATTCAGTTTCAAAACACAGTGCTGCTAAAAACAGGTTGATTTGAGGATTGGCAGGCTGACGTTCTTCCATGTGCCGGAACAATGTCATGGCATCATCGTATCTTGCAAGGTCATACAATGCGTTACCTTTCATAAACATTGCATCTTCTGCGTTAGGCTCTATGGCTAATGCATACTCAATGCTCTGCAAGGCATCGGCATATTTTTCGCAGCAAGATTGTGCCTCTGACAGTTGCATCCATATAGCAACATTGTATGCATCAACATCGAGGGCGTTGTTGAAGGCGTCTATGGCTTCTGCATATTTATTTTGATATAAGCGCAGGCGACCGAGGGTCTCATAATACTCAAACGACAACTCACCGCCACAGTCCTTTACTTTGCAGAGCCAGGAGTCGGCGTATTCCAGGAAGCCGTAGTCACAGTACAATGTGGCGACATCGAGAGGGAAACGTGACAAAGTCTCTTCGGCTGATATCTCGTCGTTATCATCGTCTTCCTCATCATCATTGTATGATGTATCGACACCATCGGCTTTCTCTTCTATTTCTTTGATGATGTTTCGGTATTCTTTCTGTAACATATCCTCGGCCTCGTCAGCTTTGCCTTGCTGCATTTTTACCTCAGCCAGAATATATATAGACTCTATAAGGCTCTTATAATCATCAATGCTCTCAATAATACGCTGTGCTTCCGTAGGGTTGTGGTACACGGTGAGCATCAGACGGGCTTTGAAGAAGAGGGCATACTCATCATTGGGTGACAACTCAAGACAGTAGTCCACCACTTTTTCAGACTCGGCGGTGCGGTTATTGATATGGTAATACTCTGCTATATCAATAAGGTCATCGGTGTCAATATAGGGCATACTTCCACTGGAAATGCCTTCTTCATATTTAGCCAGCAAATCCTTAAATTTCTTGGAATGTATGTATTTCTGGAACTCAGTTTGTGACACAGGTTATTTCTTCCATGTATCTTTAAGTCCTACGGTCTTGTTGAATATGAGATGCTCCGCTGTAGAGTCATAGTCTGGTGTGTAATAGCCTATGCGTTGGAATTGCAGGTAGTCAAGTGGTTTGCGTGTGGCACACCATTTCTCTACGTAGGCTTTCTTTATCTCAAGACTGTCAGGATTGATGAATTTCCTCATGTCGTTGATGTCTATGCGTGTCTTGCCCTGCTCCTTAGAGTAGGCGGCTACCTCATCGCGTGGGTTCTCCACCATCCACAGACGGTCATAGTTACGCACCTCTGCCTCAAGGCAGTGGTTACAGCTTACCCAGTGTATAGTCTTACCCTTAATCTTCATGCCAGAGTTAGCCTGGCCGGTCTTGGTGTCAGGTATCAGCTCGGCGTAAATCTCAATGACGTTGCCGTCTGCGTCTTTCTTGCAGCAGTCTGTCTCAGGACAACGAATGATATAGGAATTCTTCAGTCGCACCTCCTTGCCAGGACCTAAGCGGAAGAACTTCTTTGGAGCATCCTCCATGAAGTCATCGCGCTCAATCCACAGCTCGCGGCTAAACTCTATCTCGTGTGTGCCATCGGCCTCGTTCTCTGGGTTGTTCTGAGCCTGATATACCTCTGTCTCGCCCTCAGGGAAGTTCGTTATGATGAGCTTCACAGGGTTGATGACAGCGCTGACGCGTTGTGCGCGTTTGTTGAGGTCATCCCTGACGGCGCTCTCAAAGAGTGACATCTGGTTGAGTGCATCAAACTTAGTGTATCCTATCTTGTTGATAAATGCCTTGATACCCTCAGGACTGTATCCGCGGCGACGGAAAGCGCTGATGGTAGGCATACGTGGGTCGTCCCATCCGCTTACTACTCCTTCGTTTACAAGCATCAACAGGTTACGCTTTGATAGCAGTATGTGTGTAAGGTTCAGTTTGTTGAACTCAGTCTGGCAAGGACGGTTATCGTCCATTGGCTTGTCGTCACCGGCGCATTCCTTTGCCCAATCCACGAAAAGGTCATACAGAGGGCGGTGACTTGTGAACTCCAGTGTGCAGAGTGAGTGGGTCACGCCCTCCCAGTAGTCACACTGTCCGTGTGTGAAGTCATACATAGGGTAGGCGTTCCACTTGTTGCCTGTGCGCCAGTGTGGAATGTTGAGCGTACGGTAGATAATAGGGTCACGGAAGTGCATGTTGTCGCTTGCCATGTCAATCTTGGCGCGCAGCACCATTTTGCCCGGCTCAACGTTGCCGCTGTTCATCTCGTTGAACAGTCGCAGACTCTCCTCTACAGGACGGTCGCGATAAGGCGAGTTGGTGCCTGGCACAGTAGGTGTGCCCTTCTGTGCAGCAATCTCCTCCGCAGTCTGCTCGTCAACATACGCTTTGCCACGCTTGATGAGCTCAACGGCTAAGTCCCACAATTGCTGGAAATAATCTGAGGCGTAGAGTATCTTGCCCCACTTGAAGCCTAGCCACTCAATGTCCTTCTTTATGGCTTCCACATATTCTGTATCCTCCTTCTGGGGGTTAGTGTCGTCCATGCGCAGGTTACATACGCCATTATACTTCTCGGCAATGCCGAAATCAAGTGCGATGGCTTTTGCATGGCCTATATGCAGGTAGCCGTTAGGCTCTGGTGGAAAACGGGTCTGCACCCTGCCTCCGTTTTTGCCTTCGGCAAGGTCTTGCTCTATCTTTTGCTCTATGAAATTCAGTGATTTCTTTTCTTCTAACTCTGTATCAATAGCTATGTTTGTCATAAGTCTTGTTTTTTCAAACAACAAAGTTAACGCTTTTTTCTGAAACTGCCAAGTTTTGAAAAAAAGATTTGTAGGACTAACGAAAATATATTACCTTTGTGGCAAAAGATATATAGGAAATGAGGAAGACAAAGATGATAATAGGCTCTGTGGCTGCTGTGGGTATTATGGCACTGGGTGGAGCCTCGTATGTTAATGCCAACGGTGCCTCAAATGAGGAAAGCGATGCCATAGAACTGGTAAAGAAGAAAAAGCATAGGCATAATAGTTTTTATCAGCGTCAGCATGACTATAACAGGCAGAATAATGACAGACAGCAATATAATAACAGCGGTGCAAGGTATGATGAGAATATAATGCTGCCTGCCATGAGGAATATTCAAGGCTGTGTACTGTTACGCAAAAAGGCTTATACGGCATTATATGACACAGGGAAACGCATACCATTGTGGGTGGCATGGCATCTTACCAAGCAGCATACATACGGTGGGAACAGCCGCAAAGAGATGCAGTTTCAGGAGGATGAGAGCGTTAAGAGACCTCGCGCCACTAACTTTGACTATATGAGCAGCGGCTATGACCGTGGACACATGTGTCCGGCAGGAGACAATAAGTGGGACAGGCAGGCGTTGAGGGAGACGTTCCTCTTTACCAACTGCTGTCCACAGTTACATTCCTTGAACTCAGGAGATTGGAATGACCTTGAGATACAGTGTCGTGAGTGGGCAAGAAGGTATGGTGACATATATATAGTATGTGGACCGGTGTTTATGAATCGCCAGCATCGCACCATAGGCAAGAACAGAGTGGTGGTGCCTGAGGCATTCTTCAAGGTTGTGCTGTGCATGAATGGTACACCGAGAGCCGTGGGCTTTATATACCGTAACGAGGGGGGAAGGCATAAAATGATGTCATACGTAAACAGCGTTGACGAGGTGGAGCGTATTACGGGATTTGATTTCTTCGCTGCATTGCCTGACAATATAGAGAGACGCGTGGAGGCCAATGCCAATCTTAGGAATTTCTAATAACTATTATATATAAATAAGGATGAAGAAAATTGTTTACACAGCGTTGCTTGCGCTGTTACTGCCAGCAACGTTGTCGGTTGCGAAAAAGACAAACGCACAAAAGGATTTGTTCCCTGACGGTACAGAGGTGCCGGCATGGTTTCATGACGTGACTCCTGTGGATGTGTCCACTTTGGGAACAAAATATAAGTTGACAGACTATGGTATATTTTCCGACGGACGCGTTCATACTACGGAGATACAGGCATTGATAGACAAGGCTGCTGCTGCGGGTGGAGGCGTGATTGTTGTGCCTCAGGGTGTGTACCTTACTGGCGGACTGCAGTTTAAGCAGGGCACACATTTATATATAGAGGATGGCGGAGTGCTGATGGGCTCAGACTTCATTGGTGATTATCCTCTTGGCAAAACGCGTATAGAGGGTGAGACATGTACCTATTTCGGTGCTCTGATTAATGCTGACGGGCTGGACGGCTTCACTATCTCGGGTAAGGGAACGATAGACGGCAACGGCTTACGTTATCATCAGCAGTTCTGGCTGAGAAGGAAGTGGAACCGTGCATGCACCAATAAGGATGAGCAGCGCCCAAGACTGGTGTATGTGTCTAACTGCAAGAATGTGCAGATAGAGGGGGTAAAGCTGCAGAACTCTGCTTTCTGGACATCTCATTTCTATAACTGTGAGAACGTGAAGCTGCTCTCTCTGCGTATCTATTCGCTCGGAAAGCCCGACACGTCAAAAGGTCCTTCTACGGATGCCATAGACCTTGACGTGGTGAAGAATGTGCTGGTAAAGAACTGCTATATGTCTGTCAATGATGATGCAGTGGCGATAAAAGGTGGTAAAGGCCCTTATGCTGACGCATTTATGAAAGACTATGAAGGCGTGACAATACCGGCAGAGAGCGTAGGCAATGGCGCCAACTCTAATATTATAATAGAGGATTGTGAGTATGGCTTCTGTCATGGATGCCTGACGCTGGGCTCTGAGTCTGTGCACAGTCGCAACATCATTCTGCGTCGCATTAATATATCCGCTCAGGCCAATAACCTGCTATGGCTGAAGATGAGACCAGACACACCGCAGTGCTATGAATATATCACCGTGGAGGACATTACTGGTCTGGTGAAGAACTTCATATTGGTGGCTCCCTGGACACAGTTCTATGACCTGAAGGGCAGGAAGGACAAGCCTATGTCATATAGCGACCATATCACGATGAGACGTTGTAACGTGGACTGCAGCACCTTCTTTAATGTGAAACAGCAAGAGGAGGTGTACCATCTGTCAAACTTTAACTTTGAGGACATCACGGTGACGGCAAAGAACAAGGACTTCCATCCGGAGATAGTGGAGGGCTTTACATATAAGAATATAAACGTTAAGTAAACGATAAAGGCGGATATGGTGAATATCCGCCTTTATTTGTTGTGTATGTTCTATTTGTTATTTTATGGTTACCATGGTTGCTCCAAAGCCATACTGTTGGAATGACGCGTCCTGCCATTGGCATTGTGGGTAGTTGCGTTTCAGTTCGGATATGATGGCTTGCCTTAGTATGCCGTCGCCGTTACCGTGGATGAATATAAGTTTACAGCCTTTTTCTTTCAAATGAGACTGCATGGTACGCCTGAATACATCCAGCTGGTACTCTTTTATATCGTGTGATGACATCCCGGCTGTGGTCTCAAGTAATTCTGTGGCGTGCAAATCTATCTCAATAGGACCGCTCTGCTTCTGCTGAGAGTGTGAGCCTTGCTTTGCCTTCGTCACCTTCATACCGCTCTCCTGCAGACGCTCACGCAGCGATTTTGCGGCTTCTAACTCATCTATGCGTCGTGATAATTTCTTTACGGTACGCTCCAACTGTGCTATGCGTTCCTCAAGTGATTGTGCGTTATCGTTGTTGTCTTCCTTAACCAACTTTGAGCGTGCAGGGAGGATGGGAGAGGGTACAGGCTTTGCCGCTGGTGTGCTCTGTTGTTGTGGCGTATTGGTATTTTGACGGTTAATCTTCTTCTCTGAATCGCTTACCAATACCACTTCGTTGGCCCTTACTGGAACCTCAAAGCCGTCCTCGTCTTCTACCAGCACTATGCCGCCTTTTTGAAAGCCGCTTACCTTGCCGCCTCCTACATCATTGAGAAAGCGCACCTTGTCTCCTATATTCAGTATCGTATCCATTGTCTTGTTCTGTTTATGCAATGCAAAATTACTTCTTTTTTCCCTCTTTTCCAAAAAAAGAACAGTGAAAACATAGGAAAAAATGTATGCTAAATGTTACTGGTGAAAAAACAGCAAATCGATAAAATGTCCTATTTTGCGCTTTTTTTTAACGCTCCATGCTTGCGATATTTTGAAATTTTTTGCCGGTGGTTTGCTACAGCGAAATCTACAGGGTGTTGTAACTGCTTGATAATCAGTGATAGGGTAAAGTTTAGAGTATAAAGACACTCTTTTTTACGCTGTAAAAGCTATGCTTTCACGGTGTAAAGTGATAGCTTTGAGGAGGTGAAACGATAGCTTTGACAGTGTGAAAGCTATCGTTTTAGTGAAAAAAACGATAAAAAAGGGGTAAATGGGTATGTTTTTGCACAGGAAAAGTCTATTTCCTTCTCTATTTTGAGTTTTTTTGTTGAAGTTTTTTAGAGTGCGAAATGACGATTTTGTCCTATTCTATGTACTTCGTTCACACTGTGCCAGATGGTGGGTAATAAATTAAGAAATAAGCATCACCGTCGTTCAGCATGTCGCTGTACCACAGCGACCTGCCTCCTCTCTTCAGCCCCCACCTTTTCTCATCAATGAATAAGCTAGTCATTCTCATCTGCTAAAGCCAGCGGCGCAATACCACATCCTTAAATCCTATAATCCTTAGAAAACCTCAGATAACCCAAGAAAACAGTAATCCTCTGCTTGGATTTTTTTGTAGTGGATTGTCTAAATAAGAATTTTTTATGTAAATTTGTAGGTCAAACAATATACAAAAAAATATATATATGTTAACAAAAAACTTTTCTTCACTGAAACTGCTGCTCGTCACTTGCTGCGTGGCAGGTATAACAGTCACACACTCTACGGCGCAGCCGTCTCATGATGATTTCATGCGTGACGCTGCCGTGTGTGCGGATAATTATCTCGCATATCCTGAGCCAAAGGGTGTGAGCCTCACTCCTGCGCCTGAAGGCTATGAGGTGTTTTATCTCAGTCATTACGGTCGCCATGGCTCACGCTGGCTTATAGGGCGCACAGCCTATGAAAAGGCGTATGATGTGTTGAGGGAGGCCGCAGACTCTGCTCAACTGACGGATAAGGGCCTGGCATTGATGGCGAGCATTGACACATTGAGACAGTGGGCTCATGGTCGTGACGGAGAACTGACACCGCTTGGCGCGCGACAGCATCGTGGCATAGCAAAGCGTATGTATGAGCGTTTCCCTGAGTTGTTTCAGGCTGGTAACAAGATAGAGGCACGCAGCTCTACCGTTATACGGTGTATATTGTCTATGGCTAATGAGTTATCAGAATTTCAGGGCCGCAGTCCGCAACTTGAGATAGATATGGATGCCTCAAGTGTGGATATGACATATATAAATAACAAGGAGAAGATGGACGACGGAGGCAAGGACAAGGGCAATGACGGCTTGACGGCGTTCCGTGAGCGCCATTTCTCGCCTGTACGGTTGCTTAACAGTCTTTTCCGCAGTGAGGACTATTGGCGCCGGCATATTGACCACCCCACGCGTTTTGTCATTGATAATATATGGAAACTGTATGCTGATATGCAGAGCCTTGAGCCAGACAGACGCGTGTGTATGAAAGGACTGTTCACAGATGAGGAACTCTATAACATTTGGCTTGTGAGAAATGCCGAGTGGTACACGTCGCATGGTCCGTCACTCTCAGGCCGCAGTGTGCAGATGCTCAGACAACGCCATCTGCTGCGTAATATAGTGGAGAAGGCAGACTCCTGCCTGGCACTTGCTGATAATCCAGCCAAGAGTCATGTCACGGCCTCGTTGCGCTTTGGCCATGAGGTGGTGGTAATGCCTACGGTGTGTATGCTTAACCTTAACGGATATGGCACGCGTTATGACAATCTGGAGCAGTTAGAGCAGAATGGGTGGTACTCATACCGTATCTTCCCTATGGCAAGTAATATACAAATAGTGTTCTATCGCAAGCCTGGTGCCGACATACTTGTCAAGGTCTTGCTGAATGAACGTGAGGCCACCATGCCGCAGCTTACGCCGGTATGTGGCTCAGTGTATTATAAGTGGAGCGATTTAAGGAAGTATTGCCTTGACTGTATTCAAAAATAAGTATAAATATAGATTGATATGAAAAAGATTTTTAGAAGGACGGCCGCAGCTATGTTTACTGCTATTATGTGTGTAGGCACTGCATGTGCACAGGAGGAGAATGGCTTTAAGAAGTTTGAGGTCAGGGACGATTTCAAGGAGAATGGCTTTGAGTGGTTTCACAATGCAGAGATTCTTGCCGCAGGCAACAAGGAGAAGCATAACGCCATGACTATAGGGTGGGGTGGCATAGGTACCCTGTGGGGACGCACCGCTCTGACCGTTTATCTTGCCGATAAACGCTATACTAAGGAGTTTATGGACCGGGAGCAATATTTTACTGTCATGGTGTTTGACGTAGAGAACAGTCGCGTGCTGGACTATATGGGGCATAAGAGCGGTCGCGATGACAGCGACAAGGCCAAGACACTTGGCTTGCATACTGCCTACACTGCCAACGGCACACCTTATTATAAAGAGGCTACGATGGTGATAGAGTGTCGTAAGATGTACCAGGCACCGTTTGACCCGAAGGGCTTCACCGATGACGTGCCAAGGAATATGTACCGTAATTTCCCTGCCGGCATCCACTCTATGTATATAGGTGAGGTGGTGAATGCGTGGAAGAAATAAAAAGATAAAAGAAAAACGGTGCTATGAATCCTCGTAGCACCGTTTCTCTTTTTAATGTCCCAAATATGTAATGTGACAGAAACAGCATCTGTGGTATTTTTAGGAATTTTGTGAAAAATTATCGCGAAATTCTTGGAATTTTGTGAAATTTATCAATATAATCTCAGGAATTTTGTGAAAAATACCACTTGAAACCTTGGAATTTTGTGAAATAGTCTGATATTATGCTATGTATATGGTGGTTATACTTTCCCTTATTTTCTCACTTTCCTCCTCAAGCGATGGACAGTGCGGAAGTAGTAAATTGTCAGGCACAAACTTCCTGGAAGATAAAAAAGCAAGGGGATGAGTGCTTCACAGCAATCATCCCCTTTAAGTGATAAACAAATTGATTCGTGCGAAAACGAATCGGGTACTAATTAATAGTCACTGGGACTATGTTGATATTCAATTGTAGTATTGAGTTATTTAGTAGGAGAGATATGACGAGATGGCATTCATTACGGTTGCATATTTTTGCTCAAACTCGCTGTCGCTGACCCTAACGCAGGTTGCTGTAGCTCCAAGTGCACGTAACGTCATCTTGTTGTCTGTTTTCTCTACTATTTCATATCCTATTGTCGTTCCTGTAAGTGGTATGCTGTATGTTTTCGTAGTTTGAACAGACTTCTGTCTTACACTTAGAGTACGTGTCTTACTGTCAACCCAATATTCTAATGTTTGTATGGTATAATTTCCGTTTTTATGTTGAACATCAAGGATTGTCCCGTTTGAGGTAAACTTCCAATAATCCCAATTTTCCTCGTCATTCTGAATGGTCATTCCATAACCGCTTGAGCTCTGCAATTTCCATGCTCCTTCAAGGTCGGACATTTCTAAATCACTGTCTTTGTCACACGAAGTCAGTGATATTGCGATGGTGGCAACTATTGCCACCATCACAATATTGTATAGATACTTCTTCATAGGCATTAGAACTTATATGCTGCACCAACTGTGAAGGCAACCTGGCTAAAGCCTTTTCCTATGATTTGATACTTTGTTTCAAAACCAATCTTCCAACTATCTGAAAGATCATATTCAATGCCAGCACCGAGATTAGCACCGAAATGGCCATCAGATGTTGAGGATTCATCACTGACGCTAGAAGATGTAGAAGATGAACCTCCACCATAATAAGCATTATAAAAACGCTCCCAATCAGATAGGGCATCGTTAACAGCAGATAGGGCATCGTTAACAGCAGTGCCATAATCATAAATTATACGCATATATGTAACACCAGCGAGAGGATAGACCTTCAGGTTGTTTGCTACAGGTATGAGATAATGCAGGTTCACATTTACATCCCATGCAGATACATTATCCTTTTTCAGGAAATACTCAAATGCAGCCTCGCCACGGAATTGGTCAATGAAACGATATTGCCCCTTAACACCAAAACCTACGCTTCCGACTTCTGTACCGTATGTTACGTTAACTCCAATTGCACCCCTTGAATCATCAGAGCTTGTTCTTGAAGACTTTGAGTTAGAGAACTGTGCAGATGCACTTGTTGCCAGCATTACCAATGCCGCGAACATGAATAATGTTTTTTTCATAATCTTGTTTGTTTTTTATGATTAATACTAATAAGAATTGCGATTCTCGAAACGAATCTGGCCATTAATGGTCACTGTATTGTCTGTGAAAGAATGATTGCTGTATTCAGAATAGTAGTTTTGATAAAGGTCTTTGTCAAATGTGAAGGTGACATTGTTAAATGACAGTGTTATATAGTTATTCTTGTATGAGACGAATTGTATCTTTCCATTTAACGGTAAGTTCAAATTGTAGAATTTGGATCTTTCTTGCGTTCTGGCATATTCTGCGGATGTATATTCCTCTGTTACATATAATATATTTTTTATGTGCATTATATTCTCGTCAGGAATGGCTGTCAATGCCGTACCGCTTTTTGCTGTCAACGGGTCAAAAGATTTGAAACTAAAGTTAAAGACCACGTTATATTTTGCATCATCAGAACCATAAGTGAACGGAACATCTTGTGCAAGCACTTGAAAATAGCAGTCATCGTCAAGCTCACCATTAGATTTTGTCGTAAAAGAGTAAGATGTAAAAAGACTATTACACCAATAGTAGTAAGTCTTTCCATTCAGTTTGAAGACATCTTTGGCTACATACGTTACATCTCCGTCAGAAGTGTCATAGTCTGAATAATTGTCATCGTTTTTGTCGCATGAAACAACAGACATGAAACACACTGCTAAAAACAATATAGATAATGTTTGCAAGACGTTATTTTTCATAGATACAAATCTTTGACGATGAGTTATTTCAGATTAAAGTTCATTCTCCATATATTTGCGATACCAGTTACGCTGCCACGCTGTGAGATGAAGTAGATGTACTGTCCGTCTCTGCTCCATGCAGGACTGATGTCGTCTGCTGCATGATAGGTGAGCTGAGTGAGTTGTGAGCCGTCAAGGTGGCAAACGAACAGGTCGGTGTTGCTGTAGCCGTTGCGTGTGCCGTCGTCTAGCTTGTTGCTGCCGACAAACAATATCCAGTTACCGTCAGGCGATACCACAGGCGACGTAAAACTGCGCATGCCATCAGTAACGATACACTCCTCAATGCCTGTCTCTACGTTTACTCTCCATATCTCAGAACGGCCCTCGTCGTTGCTGCGGGCACATATTACCGACTTGTTGTCTGACAATGGGAACGGGTTCATACCGATGGTGTAGGTTGACAGGAAGTTGTCCTTGATGTTATGACTCCATATACTAGTGCTGTTAGCCTCGCTGCGCGCGAAGAACACCTGGCTCATATCATTGGAGTATATCGGACTGTAGTCCTGCGCTCCGCTTGTTATCTGGCGGCATACGTAGCCATTCTTCGCGTCGGTCTGGTATAGCTGCGTGGTCTTGCCGTTTATTTCAGAGAAACAGATGTATTTGCCGTCAGGCGAATAGTTGAAGTCCACCACGTGCTGGCGGTGGGTACGCTGTATCGCTCCGCCCTGCTTCGTGAGGTCCTTTATGAAGATATTGGTTGAGTTGTTACGCTCTGCCACAAAGGCGATGTCATTTCCATCTACCGATATGCCGAGAATCCTGTTTGAGAACCATTCGCAACCACTTGCCCTGCGCCTTACCTCTGGCATACATACAGCGTCGTTGTCATTGGTTATTTTAGTAAAGTTAATGCCTGATTCCTCTTTTACTGATACAACGGAATAGTCAACGCTTTGTGCGCTGATAGCGAGTGAGGAGAGTAAAGAAAGTCCCAAAGTTATCGACAGTCTATTCATAGTTTATTTTAATGTTACACCTATAGACTCTCTGATTTGGTGTGGTTAATAGTAAGATTAAGGTTACTGACATAAACAAAAAAGACGTGGAGCCTGTATCCGTTGCTCGCTCCACTCTTCAAGGCCCTAGGAATTGCCCATTACTGTCAGAACGAGCAACCTAAGACCCCCACGCCGATATGATAATACCTGCACCTTATTTATATGTATACGTATTCCATAATATGTGTGCGCAATATATACGTACACTATTATGAAAAAGATACAATAAGGGTTTGCATAAAATCATACCCATGGGCATCTACCGTTGCCATGTCCCTTGACAGTAATTGAAAAGTTTCCTAGGCTTTTGAAGAGTCAGAGAACAAAGCGCGTGATAAACGTATTATACCTTAAAAAGACGTTTATTTTAGTCTTGATAGACAGCATTTTACGATACTGCACCCACAAAATAGGCAGAAAAAGTAATCTTAACGTTTAATCATAAAAAGTAACCGTAAAATGAACAGACAGATTTTTTTGCCGTCAAGACTCAATTTTAACTTGTGTAATCCCAAATCCGCAAAACCGACAATTATCTATGCGGTTGTATATTTCGGGTGTCGGCAGTATAAAGTTAATACGAGTGTTAAGGTTATTCCATGCGAATGGGATAAACTAAGACAGCGTGCAATTCTCTCATCCCGTCTAAATAATTTACATAGGTCAAATAATCAAGTAGCAAACATCAAATTAAACGAGATTTCAATTCGTTTTCAGTCTTTTTTGGCATATATTTGCCAACATCCCGAAGAGGTAGAAGATTTTTACAATATTTTCAAACGGCAAATAACCAACAATATGATAACAAGAAAAAGAAAAAACACGAAAGCGACTTTTGAAAAAGATTTTGCGGACATAGCCTATACATTTTCGGACGCACGTCAAACAAAATATGAAAAAATCATAAAAGATATAATTGCCTACATGAAGGCAAATAGTATCGCCATGGAGTGGGACAGCGTAAACAAAGATATGTTAAATAATTACTTAGTATATTCTGTTCATAGCAATAAGTTTGAAGTGCGCACGTTCAAGGACAAAGTAAACGATATGTATGCAATTCTACGGCACGCAGATAATGAAGGATATCTCGCAAACTTTGACGAGAGAAAATGGAGAAAAATATTAAATTATGCCAAAGACACACGCACACGGGCAGAGAAACAAACCGTATATAACATTTTGGAGAGAGAAGATATAGAGAGACTTGCAAACATAGACTTTGACACCCCAATAAAAAACGAGGTGCGAGATATATTTGTTTTTCTCTGTTATACAGGTATTGCGGTAGGCGATTTACTTCAATTAATGGATGACGAAAAAACAAAGTGGATAGACGAAAACAATATACAGATACGACGAAATAAAACGGGGCAAACTGCAACTATTCCATTGCATCATGTAAAGCGTTATTATGAACAATTCAAAAAAAACGGTTTCCCATACACCAAAATCAAAGGAAAAAAACAAAATGACAAAATAACACTAACCGCAAATGAAAATAGCCGTATTAACAAAACACTTAAAGAAATAATAAAGGATTCGGGACTTGACAGAGATATAAAGGTAATACGTTCAAGCGTTCAAGTGATTAACGGTAAAATTGTAGTTAAGAAACAAGAAGCAAACACCATGATGTCCGACGAAATAACTATGTATGACAGCCGTCACACTTTCATTACAGTAGCATATTACGATGGAATGCCAAAAGAACAAATAAAAGATATCGCAGGACACACTAATACAAAAATGTTGAATGAGATATACCTTAAACTTGACGAAGAAAAGGAAGCCTTTGCAAAAGCAGAACGCAATAACAAGTTCTATAATCGAGAAGAGCCACACCCAGAACAGCCTCAACAAAACAACAATAACAACAATAATGAAGTGTGGCAACATTACGAAGCGAAACTAAAGGAAAATGTCAAACTTGAAGAGAAAATAGAACAACAGCAAAGAAAAAATGAGAGTAACAAAATGATGCTATCAATAGCCGAACAGCAAAGCAGAATTTCACAAGAAAGCCGTCAAAATTTGTTAGAGGCTGTCAAAATGGGTTACGGCAAAGAATATATAGAGGCGGGAGAGGAAAGCGATGCAATAGATGAGGCTATGAATCTACATAATGAACCGTTGGAATAATACGGGGGTATGTGTTTTTTGTTATTATATTATTGTGAAACCTCGCTCCTACCTCTACTTCACACTAAATTCATTTTTAGGTATTTAGTCCCCCACACATAAGACTTTCAGTAGCATTTGGAAGATATGAACTTTCGGAACACCGCATAATATAAGGGGTGTTAGGTTCGTATCCTCGCACTTATTTCGCTTATTATTATAAGTAATAGTAAGCGTTAATCGGATATGCGTGTTTTTTATTTTTGCAAAAAAAAATGTGCATAAAGACTTATTAAACTTGATATTTTTACTATGCTAAGCAATATTTATATTATATATGAATATAATAGATTAAATAATACATTAATGGCAAGAATTTTTAGGGAACTTTCAGACGAGACGAAAGCAAAAATCTCTCAAAGCATGAGAGGCAAAAGCAAATCATTTACCCATCGTGAACATATTAGCGATGCCCTCCGTCAGTATTGGCAAACTATACCGAATAAACAACAAAACACAAATGACGATGAATAATAGAATACACGGGTTTCATTTAGATATGTTGAGGCTTTGCTTTTCGGCAGAAAAGCCTCAACTATTAGACTATTTTATGTCCTATGAAGTAGGTGAGAAAATAGATTTATACTATTTTTATTTGTTAAGGGTTGAAGGCAAATATTATGATTATGTATATAATATTTGTTATGATGAAGAAGGCAAGAGTAAACTTTTTGGGGAATTGCGTTTCGGGATTAAACGTAGTGATGAGATAGCAAATAGTCATGTTAACGGAAAACGCAAAGTGTGGATATCTGTTAATAACCGTGTGCTCTATTCAGACGAATTACTTTATTTAGATTATATAAGCGATGCACTTGGCTTGGAATTAAACAACATAACTACGATAGATTTGGCACTTGATATGACCATGAATTTCCCCAAATACCTACGTAGGCTCATTCGGGATAAAAATCTTGGGGTCATCTTAAACGGCAAACGCATAAAAGACCGCACGCAGGACAGACCCGAGATATTATATATAAGAAGTGGTAGCCTTAACACAGAGAAATATCTAACTGTAAATATCAAAGAAAAGAAGGCTATAAAAGATAAGAGCAAAGGTCGCACATTAACAGCGTACAATAAACTTGCAGAAATCGCAAACTCATCGGGAAAAAAATATATTTCCGACAAATACGAACAACCAAAAAAGATATATCGGCTTGAGGTACATCTTAATAACGAAGAGATAAAAGATTATATAAAGAGAACTTGCACAGAACTCAACATTAACACTATCTTCAATATCAATTTTCTTTATAGTCTGTATATTGACACACTTAACCATATTATTCGCTTTGACAATGAAGGAAAAAAAATCACATGGGAAAATATCATTGAGGGGGTTATAACAACCACCCCCACGAACATACACAAAAAGAGGTGAAAACCTTGTAAATACTACGTTCTATACGTTCAAAAAACAAAACAAAAAAATGCAATTCTATGACGTTTTTTCAAATATTCTTTGTAACTTTGCATCATACTTTATGATGCTTATTAGGCGGAAAAACTAATCATAAAATTGCTAACTATTTGATTTTCAGTAGGCAAAAAAGCGCGTGATAAACGCCTTTTCCATATATGTAATCTCCCCTTGCGGCTACGTTGTCTGTTTAATCAGAGCATGTTCCATCACTTTGGATTAGCCTTTTCCCAATGTCTTGAAAGACATCTTCGGCGTGAGATATATTGCAAAGATAGTAAAAATATGTTAATGTGCAAATTTTTTCGCATAATTTTTTTACCTATTGCAACACTTTTATGTTTTTGAGTGGCTATACAGTGCATAGCCATAGACAAATCGCCAGTCAGATACGTTTAGTAATTATTCGGGACTTGTTAAATGTTGAGATGTATTTCAGAAGATTTATGGATAATTTTTGGTAATTCCTGTCAATAAAAGAATATAACGGCAATTATCAGGAGTTACCCAGAAATAATTTCACTCTAAGTTTTGTTCACTTGGTACAGATGACTGCTAGTCTTTGCTGCTTGCCAAAGCAAGAATTATGACAAATCCAGCCATTATTATCTATGTGAAGCTATAGAACTTGTCAGAAATTGTCATAATTGTCGTTTTATTTCGGCTGATACATTATCGTTGCGTTTAAGTATGTGCTTCGCAAAATCCGCTGAGCCCAAATAAAGATGGTGTAAAAGAATTGGTGTAAATGATGGTGGTGTAAAGGGGGAGGAGTTGAGAGAATGTAGGGAAGTGTAATACCTTTGAACAGAAAAAGATAAGGAATTCGTCTTGAACGGAATAAGAAAAAGGATTGGTCTGAACAGAAAAAGAAAAGGGACTCGATATCAATTGCTTGAAAATCGAGTCCCCAAAGAGTTAGAGAGAGAGAGGTGGGCGCTGAGGGATTCGAACCC